>JBAWAV010000184.1:0-5587 GCA_049589475.1 Mycobacterium sp. | reverse complement strand
TCTCGACGATCGGTACCGCCGAGCCGTCCCACATGTGCGACTGGAACAACGGGTTCTTGCCGGCGGCCACCCGCTCCGCCGAGATGGCCAGTAGCGGGCGCACGTAGGTGTCCAGCTTGTCCTTAGGACAGTGGTCGGTGTGCAGGGCCACGTTGATCGGGTACTTGGCCGCGATGACGTGGGTGAACTCGGCCAGCGCGACCGCGCCGGTGACCATGTCTTTGACGCCGAGGCCGGAAGCGAATTCGGCTCCGCCGGTGGAGAATTGGATGATGCCGTCACTGCCGGCATCGGCGAAACCCTTAATGGCGGCGTTGACGGATTCCGAGCCGACGCAGTTGATCGCCGGAAAGGCGTACTCGTTGTCCTTGGCGCGTTGCAGCATCTCCGCGTAGACATCTGGCGTTGCGATGGGCATTCGGCTTCCTTCCTGACGTGTTGCATCAGTATCGCAACACCTTCGGGTGGTCCGCAGCCCGCCCGGTGAAGGCCGGCCGTCGGCGCCGGTATCTTGAACACCGTGATCACCACTGTGGTGGCAATGCCCAACATCCTCGACCCGATGTACTGGATCGGTCCCCAGGGACTGTTCGCATCGGCGGTGTTGCCGACCATCCTGGCCATCGTCTTCGTCGAGACGGGTCTGCTGTTCCCGCTGCTACCCGGTGAGTCGCTGCTGTTCACCGGTGGTCTGCTGGCCGCCCACGGCACCCTGGACATCTGGGTGCTGGCGCCCGCCGTGGCGCTGACCGCGGTGCTCGGCGATCAGACCGGCTACTTCATCGGGCGCCGGATCGGCCCCGCGCTGTTCAAGAAGGAAGACTCCCGCTTCTTCAAGCAGCACCATGTCACCGAGTCACACGCATTCTTCGAGAAGTACGGGCCCGCGGCGATCATCCTGGCCAGGTTCATGCCGTTCGTGCGGACGTTCACCCCGGTGGTCGCCGGGGTCTCCTACATGCGCTACCCGGTGTACCTGGCGTTCGACATCATCGGCGGCATCCTCTGGGGCGGCGGTGTCACGGTCGCCGGCTACTTCCTGGGCAACATCCCGTTCATCCACCAGAACCTGGAAAAGATCGTGCTGGCGATCCTGTTCGTCTCCATGCTGCCGGCGTTCATCGCGTCCGGCCGGGCTTACCTGCGACGCAGGCGAGCAGCCCGGGACGCCAAAGAGCAGCTGACCGTCGCCGACTGACGGGTTTTCCGAGTCGCAGCAGGTGGTCGTGCCCTGCTCAGGTCATAGCGGTGAATGCTTGGAACAGTTCGATGATGCCTTGCCAGGCCTCTGACGGCGTCGGGTCTGGCGTGGGCAGGAACCCATAGAGGTATCCCGCGTCGGCGACTTCAGCCAACGACGGGTTCTCCAGCAGCGGAATGATTTTGTAGGTGTCGGGGTTCGCCAGATCGGCGAAAAAGTTGCTGACCCCTGTCTGCAGCCCCGCGCCCAGGGCAGTGGAGAGTTCGCCAAGATTGATGTGCGGGAGAAACCCGGCAGTGCTGACGACGTCGGCGTTGCCCGGCGCCCATCCCTGGTCGATGCTGCCGTAGCCGAGGTTCACCAGAATCCGGGTATCTGGCTCGAGCAGGTCATACAGGGGCTGTCCGAGGATTGGGATCAACCGCAGGGGATCCAGCAACGGCAAGCTCTCGGACGGGATGATGTAGTAATTGACCATGGTGTCGGCCGCTGACGTCGGCAATTGAATGGCGTTGCTGATCTGGTCCGCGGTGAGGCTCAAATACGTGCCGTGCTCGTAGATGAACCCCAGCGACGCGTTGAGATCCGAGAGCAGATCGATCGGATACTTCGGGGAATCGGCGACACCGTCGTACTCGGCGGTGTAGACGTCGGTCGGGTACAGATCGTTCGGGGTCGCGACGTTGGCCTGCAGATACGCCGGGTACAGATTGCTGGTCACGATCTCGGAGCCGCCGTTCGGGTTGTCCGGATCGCCGATAAGCACGAAGTGCACGTCGTTACTCGGCACACCCTGGCCGGCTAGCTCGCGCATCACCTCGGACGAGATCGAGGAGCTCTGCGAGTAGCCGAAAACAACGACTGGGTTTTGCGCGCTCAAGTCTCCATTGTTGTAGTCCTGCAGGATAGTAGAGTCGAGAATCTGCTCGCCCCGCGATTGCGATGTGGGACTTACGTTTTCAGGGGTGAATAGCGACTGCAATGTACCCGTGAAGCCGCGCGGCTGCAGATACAACGTGTTGGCGGCGTCGAGGTAGAGCTGACTCGGTTGCGGAATGCTGGTTCCGCCCATCAACAACGCCGTGCCGTCCCCAAGCGGCAGATCCGCGCTGGTGTCAGCCAGTTGCACCGCATTTGTCCGGGTGGGGATTGACGTTGCTGTCGAAGGTGACAAGCCGGCTATGACGGCGGCAGAGACGCACGAGAGAAAACCGAGAGCCCGCATGTCGGATCCTTTCAGGGCGCCCGAATGACAGTACTACACGAGTACAATTGGACGTCGACAATCAAGTCGCACCCGGTCCCTCTCGGTCGGCGACGGTGTCAGGCGGGCTTGAAGCCCATCGCCACGCCGTTCATGCAGAAGCGCAGTCCGGTCGGCGGCGGGCCGTCGTCGAAGACGTGGCCGAGATGCCCGCCGCAGCGACTGCAGAGGATCTCGGTGCGCGACATTCCCTCGCTGTGGTCCGGTCGCCCAAGGGTGGCGTTATCCAGAGCCTGGTAGAAGCTGGGCCAGCCGGTGCCGCTGTCGAACTTGGTCGTCGACGAAAACAGCGCCTGGCCGCAGCCGGCGCATGTGAAGGTCCCCGCCCGATGCTCGTCGTTGAGTGGGCTGCTGTAGGGCGTCTCGGTGCCCGCCGTGCGAAGCACGTCGTACGCCGCCGGGGACAGCAGGTGGCGCCACTCGTCGTCGGTGTGGTTGACCTCGAACGTGTTAGCCGGACCGCTCGGGGCGCCGGTTGCGGTGACAGCGGTCAATGCGCCGGCACCGGCGAGCACACCGAACGCGGCGCCGAGCAGGACGTTGCGTCGGGTAGTCATGGTATCCACCATACGACCGCTTTTTCAGACGGCGACCTTGAAGTCGCAGCCGGTCTTCGCGCGGACGTCGTCGACCGTCACCCCGGGATGCAGTTCGGTGAGGGTGAGGCCGTGTTCGGGCTCGACGTCGAAGACACACAGGTCGGTGATGATCATGTCGACCACGCTCTTGCCGGTGATCGGCAGCGAGCACTGCTTGAGGATCTTCGGGCTGCCGTCTTTGGCGGTGTGATCCATCACGACGATCACCCGTTTGACGCCCGACACCAAATCCATTGCGCCACCTGGCCCTTTGACCATCTTGCCGGGCACCATCCAGTTGGCCAGGTCGCCGTTCTCGGCGACCTCGAGGCCGCCCAGGATGGACAGGTCGATGTGGCCGCCACGGATCATCGCGAACGAGTCGGCGCTGCTGAAGAAGCTGGACCCGGGCAAGCTGGTGACGGTCTGTTTGCCCGCGTTGACCAGATCGGGGTCGACGTCCTCCTCGGCCGGATATGACCCGATGCCGAGTAACCCGTTCTCGGACTGCAGCGTGACCTTGATGCCCTCGGGAATGTAGTTGGCCACCAACGTCGGAATGCCGATGCCCAGGTTCACGTAGTAGCCGTCCCGCAATTCGTGCGCCGCGCGCCGGGCCATCAGCTCGCGAATCGGGCTGTCGCTGTTGAGCGCAGCGCCATCGCTGGTGGTGCGGAATTCGATTCGCTTCTCGTGATTAGCGCCTTCGACGATGCGGTCCACATAGATGCCCGGGGTGTGGATCAGGTCGGGGTCAAGCTCGCCGACCTCGACCAGTTCCTCCACCTCGGCCACCGTCACCGTGCCGCAGGTCGCGATCATCGGGTTGAAATTGCGCGCGGTCTTTCGGTAGACCAAGTTGCCTGCCTTATCGCCCTTCCACGCCTTGACGATCGCTACGTCGGCGCGAATGCCTTCTTCCAGAACATATTCCGTGCCGTCGAAGACCCGGGTGTCTTTACCCTCGGCAAGGTTGGTACCGAAGGCGGTGCGGGTGTAGAAGCCGGGAATGCCTGCGCCGCCGGCACGTAGCTTCTCGGCCAGAGTGCCCTGCGGCGTCAACACCAGGTCGAGTTCGCCGCCCAGCACCTGGCGCTCGAACTCTTTGTTCTCGCCGACATACGACGCGATCACCTTGTCCACCTGGCGTGCTTTGAGCAGCAGTCCCATGCCGAAATCGTCGACGCCGGCATTGTTTCCGACGATGGTGAGGTTCTTGACGCCACTGTCCACCACAGCCTGGATCAGGTTCTCCGGAATCCCGCACAGGCCGAAACCTCCTGCGGCGATGGTTATTCCGTCCTTCAGCAGGCCTTCCAGTGCCGATTCGGCGTCTGGGTGGACTTTACTCATTCGCTGACCCTTCCTTGCCTTCACTGGCGGTCACTATGTGCGCGGCTTCCATCAACATCCAACCGGACAGTTGCACGGACAGGTCTCGCTCGGGGATCGCCGAGCCGTTGACCGCGCCGGCGACGAACTGCGCTTGCTGCCCGGCAGCCGCGGGTAGCTCGGCGGTGTCGCTCCAGGACGGCCCGAACAGCGGCAGCCCCTGCACTGTTTGGCGGTTGTCCCAGGCCGCCTGCGCCGAGGACAGCACGATCTCGCGAGCCGCGTCACGCGCGGTGACGTCGGCGGCGGAATCCCCCGGCAGCGTCGTCGCGACCAGCGCCAGGTAGCGGGCGGTGATGCCGGAGAACAGCCCGCCGTCGCCGCCGCCGCCGCCGCGCAGCACCCCGCCCGGCGCCATATGTTCGTGCACGGCGGCGACGAGGCGGTGAACCCGCGGCGCATGCCGGTCATCATGGGTGCGGACGGCCAGCTCGGTCTCCAGGCCAAGAACCACGCCCTGGCAGTAGGTGTACTGCGCGCGGACCAGCGAGCCCGCCTTGATGCCGTCGAACACCAGGTGCGTCTCGGGGTCGATCAGCGTCTCGTCGATCCAGTCGGCCATCTGCTGCGCGCGGCGCAGCCGGTCGCCGTAGCGCGCCAGGAAGAGGCCCGCCGGGCCGTTGGCCGGGGCGTTGAAGAACTGGTCCTGCTTGCGCCACGGGATGCCGCCGCCGTCCTCGGGCACCCACGCGTTGACCAGTTGTTCGTTCAGTTTGTGCAGCGCACGCGGGCGGTCCACGCCGGCGACCCGGGACCCCCGCTCCAGCGCGAGCGCCAGCCAGGCCATGTCGTCGTAGTAGTTGTTGACCCAGGATCCGTTGTTGCGCAAACGGTGTGAGCGGATCTGCCGGTTGATCTTGATGCGCCGCTCTTCTTGCGGATCGCGCAGCTCCGCATCGATCAGGCAGTCCAGCAGATGCGCCTGCCACCAGTAGTGCCAGCCGCCGAACCATCGGTCGCGCCGGGTCGGCGGCCAGGCCACCACGCCGAGTTGCGTCCCGGGCAGCGCCCACAGCCGCTTCAGGTGCCGCCCGGTGATGGCGGCTTCCGCGCTCACCGCCCGGTTGACCCAAACCTGATCCATGTCTGCTGATCCTGCCCTACCGGGCAGGCGAGCAAGCGGGCATCCTGCCGGGAACTTTCGGTCCCGGC
>JBAWAV010000183.1:0-9021 GCA_049589475.1 Mycobacterium sp. | reverse complement strand
ACCGACTACCAACCCACCGGCGCACCAAAAGGCCCCAAACGGAAAAAGGCCCGAACCTAACGCAGGTTCAGACCTATTCCGATGTCGTGAGACATCACATTAGTAGCGGGGACAGGATTCGAACCTGCGACCTCTGGGTTATGAGCCCAGCGAGCTACCGAGCTGCTCCACCCCGCGACGGGTGAATACCAGGTTACCGAACGCGCGCTAGGCCACCAAATCGCGCGCTGATCAGCGTCAACGGGCTCACTTGGTGTTGTTGTACTTGTTGATCGCGTCATCCAAACGCTGCAGAGCCGAGCCGTACGCGGCGAAGTCGCCGTTTTTCTGCGCCTCACGCGCCGTGCCCAACGCCGACTCGACGTCCTTGAGCGCGGCGGCTTTGGCAGGCGACAGGATGACGGTGCCGTTCGACGGCGGGACGGCCGCGGCCGCCGGCGGTGGAGCGGCGGGTGACTCATTCGGGGGCGGATTACCCGGCGGGCTGGCGGGTGCGCCCGAGTCAGTGGGCGCGATGCCGGCCGCAGTCGCCCCGGCGCCCGGCCCGAACAACCCGGTCAACGCGTCACCGACGGTCGGGCCGTACCCGATCTTGTCGTTGTACATCATCGCCACCCGGATCAAGCGCGGGTATGACGACGCGGCGTCACTGGCGCCGGGCGAGGCGTACACCGGCTCGACGTACAGCAGTCCACCCTTCGCGACCGGCAATGTCAGCAGGTTGCCCCACTTGATCCGGTTCTGGTTGTCCCGCCCGATCACGCCGAGGTCCTGCGACACCGCGGTGTCGGTGGTGATCGCGTTGTTGGCCAGCTTGGGCCCATTGACCTGACCGGGAATGGTCAGCACGGTGATCTTGCCGTAGTTCGCCGGATCGGAACTGGCGCTGATGTAGGCGGCCAGATAGTCCCGCTTGAACCTGTTCATCGCAGTGGTCAGCTGGAACGACGCCGAATTGTCGCCCTTGGCAATGTCTTTCGCGACGATGTAATACGGCGGCTGATAGCTGCTGGCCGTCGGGTTCGGGTCCAGCGGCACGTCCCAGAAATCCGACGTGGAGAAGAACGTCACCGGGTCGTTGACGTGGTACTTGGCCAGCAGCATTCGCTGCACCTTGAACAGATCTTCGGGATAGCGCAGGTGGGCAGACAATTCGGCCGTGATGTCGCTCTTCGGCTTTACCGTCCCGGGGAACACCTTCATCCACGCTTTGAGCACCGGGTCGCGCTCGTCCTGCTGATACAACGTCACCGTGCCGTCGTAGGCATCGACGGTGGCCTTCACCGAGTTGCGGATGTAAGACACCTGCTTGTCGGGTGCCAGCCGGTTGAACGCCACCTCAGTGGAGTCGGCCGTGGCCGACGACAGTGACGTGAGCTCGGAGTACGGGTAATTGTCCAGCGTGGTGTAACCATCGAGAATCCACACCAGCCGCTTGTTGACGATCGCCGGGTACACGCCGCTATCCGTCGTCAACCACGGCGCCACCGCCTCCACCCGCTGCGCCGGATCACGGTTGAACAGGATCTTGCTGTTGGATCCGATGACGTTGGAGAACAGGAAGTTTCGCTCGGCGAATTTCGCGGCGAAGACGCTGCGCGACAGCCAGCCGCCAAGCGGCACTCCCCCGGTGCCGGTGTAGGTGTAGTTCTTGGTCTCGGTATTGGTCTCGTAGTCGTATTCCCGGTCGACACCGTTCTTGCCGACGATCGCGTAGTCGGCGGGCGTGCTGGATATCACCGGTCCGTAGTAGACCCGCGGCTGGTCCAGCGGTGCCGGACCAGGGGACAACACGCTGCCATTGGCCCCGACCACGCTGGCCCGGAACTCCGGGTATCCGCCATTCTGGTTGGGGTCGTTGGCAATACCGCGCACGGTGTTGGCCGGCGAGGCGATGAAACCGTTGCCGTGCGTGAAGACGGTGTGCCGGTTGATCCAGTCCCGCTGGTTGTCGATGAGGTGATCCGGGTTGAGTTCACGGGCCGCGACGACGTAGTCGCGCAGCGTGCCGTCGCGATCGCGGTAGCGGTCGATCGACAGCTGGTCGGGGAAGTAGTAGAAGTTCTTGCCCTGCTGGAACTGGGTGAAGGCCGGGCTGATGATGGTGGGGTCGAGCAGCCGGATGTTGGACGTCGTGGCACGGTCGGAAGCGACCTGCTCGGCGGTGGCCTGGCTGTCGCCGCTGTAGTCGCGGTAGGTCACCACGTCTTCGGTCAGCCCGTAGGCCTGCCGGGTCGCGCTGATGCTGCGGCTGATGTATTCGCGTTCCTTTTGCGCCGCATTGGGTTTGACGCTGATCTGCTCGACGATCAGCGGCCAGCCGGCGCCGACGATCATCGACGACAGCAGCAGCAACACCAGGCCGATCGACGGAATCCGCAAATCCCGGAACACAACTGCCGAAAACACCGCCACCGCACAGATCAACGCGATGGCCAACAGGATCAGCTTGGCCGGCAGCACCGCGTTGATGTCGGTATACCCGGCGCCGGTGAACGGTTTCCCGGCTCGGGTGTGTGACAGCAGCTCGTAGCGATCCAGCCAGTACGCAACGGCCTTGAGTAGCACCAGCGTTCCGACCAGACTGATCAGCTGGACGCGCGCCGCACGGCTCAGCGCGCCCGTGCGGCCGGACAGCCGGATGCCACCGAAGATGTAGTGCCCCAACAAGTTCGCGACGAACGCCAAGAACAGCGCAACGAAGAAGAAGCTGAGCAACAGCCGGTAGAACGGCAACTCGAAGGCATAGAAGCCAAGGTCTTTGCCGAATTGCGGGTCGCGAACGCCGAAGTCGCCGCCGTGCAGGAACAGCTGGATACGCACCCAATAGGTTTGCGCGACAATCCCGGCGAGCAAGCCGATTGCCACGGGGACGCCGGCGCCGATCACCGGCAGCCTCGTCATCACCGCGCTGCGGTACCGCGCTACCGGATCATTGCCGTTGCTCGGCACGAACACCGGCCGGGTGCGATAGGCCAGCGCCAGACCGCCGAACACGATGCCACCGACCAGCAACCCGATCACCACGAACACGATCAGCCGGGTCACCAGGACGGTCGAGAACACCGAACGGTAACCCAGTTCGCCGAACCAGAGCCAGTCCACGTAGGCGTCGATCAGCCGCGGGCCGATCAGCAGCAGCCCGATCGCGGTCAGAGCGACCGCGATAAGAGTCCGGCTCCGTCGAGTCAGCTTCGGCATTCTGGCGGCGGGCCGCATCCCCACTAGCTACGCTCCCTGCTCGGTTGTCCTCGACGTTTCAACTGTACGCACCACGTGTGATTGCCCCGCTCGTCTTCACGCCGCCTTGCGGCGCGCATCGTCGCCGGGCGGTGTGATCTGCCTGGATCGTCAACAACTCGGCGGCTGCCCGCCGGTGGCGACGGCGTGCAACGCCTCCACCGCGCCGCCGAGATTTTCGACCTTCACCAATTGCAGCCCGGGCACCTTGTCAGAGTTCGCCTCGTAGCAATTCTCCGCCGGCACCAAGAACACGGTCGCTCCGGCATCGCGGGCCGCGCTCATCTTGTGCACGATCCCGCCGATTCGCCCGACGTCGCCGTCCGGCTTGATGGTTCCGGTACCCGCGACGAACTTCGAGCCGGCCAAGTTGCCGGTGGTGAGTTTGTCGATGACGGCCAGGCTGAACATCAGGCCCGCCGAGGGCCCGCCGACGTTGGCGAGATTGAAGTCGACCGAGAAGGGCGCCCACGGGGCGTCGGTCACCGAGACGCCGACGAAGCCGTAGTCCTTGTCCGGGTGCTTGCCCAGCGTGATCTGGGCGACCCCGGGCGGAGCATTTTTGCGGCGGAAGTCGACGGAGACCGATTGTCCGGGCTTGGTGTGCTTGAGATACGACGTGAACTGGTCGACGTCGGCGACCGGCGTGCCGTTGACCGCCTGAATCGAATCACCGGGCTGCAGCTTGTTCACCGACGGCCCAGGCTCGCTGACCACCACGACCGTGACCGCCCGCGGATACTTCAGATATCCCAGCGCCGCGAACTCCGCGCTGTGCTCGGACTGCTTGAAATCGGCGTCGTTGGCCTTATCGATGTCCTGCCGCGACGACCCCGGCGGGTAGATCAGGTCGCGCGGCATCAGCTGTTCTTGGCCCGACAGCCACAACGTCAGCGCCTCGGCCAGGCTCAGTTCGTCGCGCTGGGACACCGTCGTCATGTCCAGGTGGCCCGTCGTCGGATGAGTCTGGGTGCCTTTGATGTCGACCACCTGCTTGCCGTCGACGTCACCGAGCGTGTCGAACGTCGGACCCGGGCCCAGCGAGACATACGGCACCGTCACCGCGGCAAGCAGCACACCGAAAACCATGATCGGGACCAGCGCCACCATCAGCGTCAGAATCCGCCTGTTCACGTCGCTAAGACTAGACGGAGGACTCGTCGAGCCCGGGTTCACTCAGAGCGTACGGACGGTCGCGCGTCGCGCTGAGCTGATGAGTACCGTTGAGGACATGGCTGACCTGCCTTTCGGTTTCTCCGGCGGAGACGACCCGGACCGCGACAAGCGCCGCGACGACGAATCCGCTTCCGGCTCGGGATCCGCCGACCCGTTCGGTCTGGGCGGCCTCGGCGGCGAATTCAACATGGCCGACCTGGGCCAGATCTTCACCCGCCTCGGACAGATGTTCAGCGGCGCCGGCTCGCCCATGGGCGACAGCTCCTCCGGACCGGTGAACTACGACCTGGCCCGGCAACTGGCGTCCAGCTCGATCGGGTTCGTGGCACCGATCCCGGCCGGTACCCGCGACGCGATCAGCGACGCCGTCCGCCTCGCCGAGACCTGGCTGGACGGGGTGACCGCGCTGCCCGCCGGCACCACCAAAGCCGTCGCCTGGACACCCAACGACTGGGTGGACCACACGCTGGAGACCTGGAAACGGCTGTGCGATCCGATGGCTCAGCAGATCGCCACCGTGTGGGCATCGGCGCTGCCCGACGAGGCCAGGAACATGGCCGGCCCGCTGCTGTCGATGATGTCGCAGATGGGCGGCATGGCGTTCGGCTCGCAGCTCGGTCAGGCGCTGGCGCGGTTGGCCCGCGAGGTCCTGACGTCGACCGATATCGGATTGCCGTTGGGACCCAAGGGGATTGCCGCACTGTTGCCGGACGCGATCGAGTCGTTCGCCGGCGGCCTCGAGCAGCCCCGCAGCGAGATCGTCACCTTCCTGGCCGCCCGCGAGGCCGCCCACCACCGGTTGTTCAGTCATGTGCCGTGGCTGTCCAGCCAGCTGCTCGGCGCCATCGAGGCCTACGCCAAGGGCATGAAAATCGACATGCACGGCATCGAGGAGTTAGCCCGCGACTTCAACCCCGCGTCGCTGAACGATCCGGCCGCCTTTGAACAGCTGCTGACACAAGGCGTTTTCGAACCCAAGGCCACACCCGAGCAGACCCAGGCGCTCGAACGCCTCGCGACACTACTGGCGCTGATCGAGGGCTGGGTGCAGACCACCGTGAATGCGGCGCTGGGTGAACGGATCCCCGGCGCGGCCGCACTCGGCGAGACGTTGCGCCGCCGCCGGGCCACCGGCGGGCCGGCCGAGCAGACGTTCGCCACGCTGGTCGGCCTGGAGCTGCGACCCCGCAAGTTGCGGGAGGCCGCGGCGCTGTGGGACCGGCTGACCCAGGCCGCCGGCGTCGACGCCCGCGACGCCCTCTGGCAACACCCCGATCTGCTGCCCGACTCTGAGGATCTCGACGACCCGGCCGGGTTCATCGACCGCGTCATCGGCGGCGATACCAGCGGGATCGACGAGGCGATCGCCGAGTTCGAGCGGGACGCCGATCGCGACGGTCCTGACGGTCCTGTGGACAGCTGAACCAGCCCGCCTGAGGTCCGTGGCACAGTGCCGGAATGGCGCAGCCCACGCCGCCGCTGTATGCGCTCTGGACCCGGCACTTCCCGTGCTGCTGCGACCCGACGGCGCCGTACAGGTGGGCTGGAGTCCGCGCCGTGCCGTGCTGATCCAGCCGCCGCGCGGCGTGACCGCTGTCGGGCTGGCTACCCTGCTACGGACCATGCATTCGCCGGTATCGATCAGCGAGCTGCGACGCCATTCCGACGTGAGCGCCGGTGAGCTGGACGATCTGCTCGCGAAGCTCGTGACGGCCGGCGTCGCCACGCGCGGTGCCCGCCAGCGCCCTACCCGGTCGGCGTCGATCCGGGTGCACGGTCGCGGCCCGCTGTCAGAACTGCTGGCCGAGGGGCTGCGGTGTTCGGGAGCCGGGATCAAGCAGAGCAACCAGCCGCACGCCACGCTGACAGCTGCCGACGCCGACTTGGTGGTGCTCTCCGACAACCTGGTCACCGACCCGCGGATGCTGCGCGACCTGCACAGCCAGGGCGTCGCGCACCTCGCGGTCCGGGTGCGACACGGCACCGGCCTGGTCGGCCCGCTCGTCGTCCCCGGCGTCACCGAGCTGCCTAGGTAATTACTAAAGGGGTAATTCCTGGCAGCAAGGCGCCAGTCAGTCGGCTAGCACCGACACGACCGGAAACGGGCCGGGAGTCGTGGCTGCTCGAAAGCAGTACGCTCATGCCATGGCGGAGACGTCATACGCCAAGTGCGGCGATCTGAGCCTGGCGTATCAGGTGTTCGGCGACGGGCCGGTCGAGCTTGTCTTCGTCGGGCCAATGGTCTTCCACGTCGAGCTGTTCTGGACCCTGCCGGAGTTCAAGGCCTTCTTTGATCAGCTAGCCACGTTTTGTCGGGTCCTATTGTTCGATAAGGCTGGGGTCGGGCTGTCGGACCCCATCCCGAAAGTTCGTTTGCTTGAGGAGCGAGCCGCCGAGATCGAGGCCGTTATGGACGCCGTCGGCTTCGAAAAGCCCGTCGTATTCGGTATGAGCGAGGGCGGCCCACAGGCTATCGCGTTTGCGGCAAGACGACCGGAGCGAACGCGGGCGCTGATCCTCTATGGCTCATTCGCGGCCATGCCCGGCGGTAGCTGGGACGACGTGGATCGTGACCCGGCCGAGGTGCGGGCGCGCGCCCTTGCCGAGCTGGGTGAGGACTACACGCCGTCGACGAAGCAGATCGCGCGCTTCCAGGAAATGGGCCGCGCTGCCGACTCGGCGTGGGGCAGCGGAGCAACAGCGAAGATTTTTTTCCCGTCGGTCCGGTCGATACGCCAGCTCGCCATGGTCGAGCGCATGTGCGCCAGCCCGGGCATGCTGCGAGCGACAATGGAATCGAACCTCCTTATCGACGTGCGGCCGATACTGCCGACGATCACCGCGCCCACCCTCGTCATCCACGCCCGCGAAGACACCGCTCCGGTGCAGAACGGCCGCTACCTCGCCGACCACATTCCCGGCGCGCGGTGGCTCGAGGTTGAGGGCGTGGACCACGCGCCCTGGTTCACCGAGCCCGACAAGATCCTGACCGGGATCGAGGAGTTCCTCACTGGCAGCCATGCCGCACCGTCGCAGTCCCATCGCGCCCTGCGCACCGTGTTGTTCACCGATATCGTCGGCTCGACGCAACACGCCGCGGCAGCGGGTGATGAGCGGTGGCGTGCGGTACTGCAGCGCTTTGGTGAGATCACCGCCGAACTCACGCAACGCTTCGGCGGCACGGTGGTCAAGAGCACCGGCGACGGCCATCTCGCCACGTTCGACGGCCCGACGCAGGCCATCCGCTGCGCCGAGGCCCTGCGCGCCGACGCCGAGACACTGGGCATCGAGATCCGGGCGGGCATCCACACCGGCGAGTGCGAGCTGATGGACACCGACATCGGGGGAATCGCGGTACACATCGCGGCGCGGATCCTCGGGCACGCAGGGGCGGGCGACATCCTCGTGTCCCGCACTGTGCGTGACCTGGTCGTCGGCTCGGGCACCGGCTTCGAGGACCGCGGCACCGTCGAATTGCGCGGCGTGCCCGGCAACTGGGAACTGCTTGCCGTCGATCGTCACGGCCCGCGGGCAGGATCGCCTGAGGCAGAGCTGGCGTCAATGCCCACTCCTGACCGTCGGACCGCGATGCGCCGCTCGGACCGCACCGTGGAGGTGATCGCGACGCGCGCACCGTGGATTGTGCGCGGGATGGCCCGCCTCGCCCCGGCCACCGGCCGCAGATGAGCAGCTGGAGTCAGCGCGCTTGGAGCTGCCTGAGTCCTCGACATCGTTGACAGGTGAGTCGCATTCAGATTCCACCGACGCCGATCCCGGGCCGCGCGACGAATTCCCTAACCACTACGTCGGCGACCTCGTACCCGCCGATCGCGACGGTCCTGACGGTCCTGTGGACAGCTGAACCAGCCCGCCTGAGGTCCGTGGCACAGTGCCGGAATGGCGCAGCCCACGCCGCCGCTGTATGCGCTGGACCCGGCGCTTCCTGTGCTGCTGCGACCCGACGGCGCCGTACAGGTGGGCTGGAGTCCGCGCCGAGCCGTGCTGATCCGCCCGCCACGCGGACTGACCTCCACCGGGCTCGCGACTCTGCTGCGGGCCATGCATTCCCCGGTACCGATGAGCGAGCTGCAACGCCAGGCCGCCGGTCTGAGCGACGGCGAATTGAGCGATCTGGTCGGGCAATTGGTGACGGCGGGAGTGGCGACCCGGGGGCGCAGGCAGCGGCCGGCCCGGTCGGCGTCGATCCGGGTGCACGGCCGCGGGCCACTGTCCGAGCTGATGCTCGAAGGCCTGCGCTGCTCAGGCGCACGCGTGAAGCAGAGCAGCCAGCCCCACGCGACGGTGACTGCCGCCGAGGCCGATCTGGTGGTGCTCTCCGACAACCTGGTCACCGATCCGCGGATGCTGCGCGACCTGCACAGCCAGGGCGTCGCGCACCTCGCGGTCCGGGTGCGAGACGGCACCGGCCTGGTCGGCCCGCTTGTGGTCCCCGGTGTCACGAGCTGCCTGGGCTGCGCGGATCTGCACCGCAGGGACCGCGACGCGGCTTGGCCCGCCGTGGCCGCGCAGCTGCGCGACACCGTCGGCGTGGCCGATCGCGCGACCGTGCTGGCCACTGCGGCGCTGGCGCTCAGCCAGGTCAAC
>JBAWAV010000182.1:0-2398 GCA_049589475.1 Mycobacterium sp. | reverse complement strand
GCGATCAGCCGGTCCGCGGCTGCACGCAAATTAGTGGTGGCGAGGGTCATCAGATTTGGTTCCTTTCAATTCTGCGGACAGGGCCATCAGCCCATGCTGGCGCCGCCGTTGACGTACATCGTTTGGCCGGTGATGAATCGGCTGTCGTCGCCGGCCAGGAAGGCCACGGCTGCGGCGATTTCAGCTGGATCGCCGGGACGTCCCATCGGGACGATGGCCGTCGCCTGCTCCACGACCTGCCTCAGACGTGGCGGCGCGTCAACGGATTCGAGCAGGCCGGTCAGCTCCGGCGTGCGGACGTAACAGGGCGCGACCGTGTTAGCGGTGATGCCGGCGCCGGCAAACTCTCGTGCGATGCCGGTGACCATCGCGTGCACGCCGCCCTTGGCCGCGTTGTACATCGCGTGATCCACCAGCCCGGTGCGCACCGAGTCGGCGCCGATGTTGATGATGCGTCCGTGACCTCGAGAGACCATGTGCGGCAGCACCGCTCGCACGCAGTAGATAGTCGTCCACAGATTGTTGTCTATGGTGGCTCGCAGCGTTTCCTCGGTGTGCTCGAGGGTTGGACGGATCACGCCGCCGCCGGCATTGTTGACCAGAACGTCGACATGCCCGAGCGTCGCGACCGCCGTTCTCAGCAGGTCGTCGGCCGCGCCGGATTCGTGGAGTTCACCGACGAATCCGCCCGCGATGCGGGCGCGCTCGTCGATGCGCTCCAGGTCCTCCTTGCTGCGGGCCGCGGCGAAAACCGCTGCACCATCGGCGATCAACCGCATAGTAACGCCGAGGCCGATACCGGAAGCGGCTCCGGTGACGATCGTCGTCCGGCCGGCCAGCGCGTCGCTCATAGGATGATCGCGACATCGGAGACGGAACGAAGATCCGTCATATCCAATTCCGCTCGCTTGGACGCGATCCGGAAGCCGCCGTCATTGCGTCGCAGCCGGTAGCGGTACTGGCCGACATAGCAACTGGTGCGACCCGCCCGAAATCTCCACACCGTGAACGACGCCGTCACCGACAGCTCGTCGGCCGATACCTCCTGGACCCGCACGTTGAACACCTGGTGATTCGTTCGGGAATGCGGGTATTCGCGGTGAGCGCGGCGGCTGTCGAGCCGGGTGACCCTGGCAGCCAACCGCATATAGTTGTCGTCAATCAGCAGCAGATCGCGGGCCGGGTCGCCGTCCGGCGCGTCGTTGCACGGCACCTCGTATTTGGCGTCCTCGTCGAAGAGCAGGAGCCAATCGTCGAGCGCCCACCCGTCCAGCAAGGCGGCCTCGGCATAGAGGAATTCCTCGACTTGTTGCCTCAGCACAATGTTCTGCTGCCACGTCGCGGCGGTCACTGGACACCTGCCCGGTCCGCCGCGGCACCCATTTGATGCTGCCAACGCCGCCAGAACAACCGCATCTGCTCTTCGTCATTAGCCACCGGAACGCGACCCATGCCGCGGGAGATGTCGTTCCAATCCACGCCACCGCTGGCGAAGCCCTGCTGGCAGGACTCCAGCGCTTCCACGTCGTCGGGGGTGGCGAAACCACCGGGGCCGAGAAACGTCAAAAAGCTGTCTAGTCTGCGGTGACGCAGTGACTGCGGCTCGTTGCGGGGAGCCAACGCCCACGCGGTGACGTCGACGGTGTCGGGCGCCGGTGGATAGAAGGTGCGCACGGTCACGGCCATGATGTCGTTGATGATCAGGTTCGGGTAGATCAGCAGGTTGCGGTTCACCTCGGCCATGGCGTGTGCCCGCTGCTCGCCGTGCCGGGCCACCAGATCTGCACGGAGCCGATCGATTTCGATGTGGGCGTCGGCCCCGAACAGCGGCTCCCACTTCGCGACCGGACGTCCCCATGGGGAGCTGTATTCGATCACGGCGTGGCCGTTGCCCAGGTCGACTGCCTGACCGCTGACACCACCGCGCAAATCGGTGCCGATCGACACCAGGTACTTGAAGTAGGTGTCGTGGGTGGACTCGGCATGGTAACCGTCGAAACTGTTCTCCACCAGTAGCTTCCAGTTTGCTCCGAAGCTGTATTGGTTGGTGCCGCGCGCCATCTCGACTGACCCGCCACAGCCGTCGACGACCAGATCGATGTAGTCCTTCGCGCCGGCCAGGTAATCGGTGAGTTCTTCGATGTCGGGGTCGAAGCTGGCAAAGACAAAGCCCCGGTAGGACTCCACGCGCGCCACTCGTTTGAGGCCCAGCTCGTCGAAATTCAGCCCGCCCGCGTAGGCGTCGCGGTCCGGAACTCCCTTGAGCCGGCCTTCGGAGTCGAAGGTCCAGGCATGGTAGAAGCACTGGAACACTTTGGAATTGCCGGAATCCTGCCGGCAGACCAAGGCGCCCCGGTGCGTGCACGTGTTGTGGAATACGTTGACGCTGCCGGTCTTC
>JBAWAV010000181.1:0-4715 GCA_049589475.1 Mycobacterium sp. | reverse complement strand
CGGGACGGACGAACCTCTGGTCCACCAGTTGTCCCACCAGGGGCACCGCTGGATAGCCACGTTCGGACAGGATAACCGCTGAAAGCATCTAAGCGGGAAACCTTCTCCAAGACCAGGCTTCTCACCCATTCAAGTGGGATAAGGCCCCCCGCAGACTACGGGATCGATAGACCAGACCTAGAAGTTCAGCAATGGACGCAGGGAACTGGCACTAACCGGCCGAAAACTTACACACACGCAACCACACAATCCAAAAAACCACACCGCGCCCCACCACCAATAACACCCCAAAAATTTACATAGAGTTACGGCGGTAATAGCGACAGGGAAACGCCCGGACCCATCCCGAACCCGGAAGCTAAGCCTGCCAGCGCCGATGATACTACCCACCAGGGTGGAAAAGTAGGACACCGCCGAACACAACATAAAAAACCCCGTGCCCCCCAACAACAATTGGGGGGCACGGGCATTTCCACTGCCATTTGCTTTTTGTGGCCGAATGGCATTTTAGTGGCGCCATAATTCGTCGGAGCAGCGCGTCGGTGCTTCTCATTTATTCAATGGCCCCGTCACGTCTGCGCCGCCGGAGGTCCCGCCGAAACCCGCGATGATCTCACCGCGGTCTCAGAAGTCGCGGTAGCGCAACGCTCAGGTTGCAAATGGTTATCTTTCCGTGTTGTAAATGTGATAAAAGAGCTCTACCGTTACCCAAGTGATACCTGTGCTCTATGGGGCGTAGGCCGCTGAGGAGGGGAGCCCACGATGACGGTAGTAAGCGGAGCGGGTCGAATGCGCCGCCCGACGAGGGGACGGGCGAGCGCAGATGACCGCCAGGCCATAGAGGCAGTTGCCGTACGGATGTCCACGAGGGCACTGCGGCCCGTCCTCGTCACCATGGCGGTCTTCGCCGCGGCAATGGGTGCCAGCCCACATGCGCACGCGGATTCGATCGGCGACGCCATGGCGCCGGTGCTCAACAGCGCTGGCATCGGCAACAACGGTCCAGTCAGCGGCACGATTGCACAGGTCGGGCAATCCATCTGCCCCATGCTGGTCAAGCCCGGCAGTGGCCTGGCCACCAGCGCGGCTCAGATCAGCGGCAACGGTGGACTCGCGCCGCCCCTTGCCGGCTTCCTGGTCGGGATGGCGATCCAGTCTCAGTGCCCGTCATTCATGACCTCGGTCGCCAACGGCAATATGCCTTTCCCGATACCCGGGGCCGCCCCGACGGGCCTCCCATTCGGCCCACCAGCGCCGTCGCCCTTTCAGTTGCCAGGTATCAGCCCCGGCGGCGGGCTACCGGGGTTCTAGCGGTCTGGCTCAATCGAAAAGGGTCAGTGCCGCGGACGTCCGTGATCGCTCCATATCGAGCAGCCACCGTTTTCGATTGAGCCCGCCACCATATCCGGTGAGGCTTCCGCTCGCACCGATGACCCGATGGCACGGGACGATGATCGCAATCGGGTTGCGCCCGTTGGCCAATCCGACTGCGCGGGCCGCGCCGGATGCGCCGATCTGTTCGGCGATCTGCCCGTACGATCGGGTCTCGCCGTACGGAATCGTCAGCAGCGCCTGCCAGACCCGGTGCTGAAATTCGCTGCCAGCCAGATCCAATTCCAGTTCGAAGCCGCTGCGTTCACCGGTGAAGTAGGCCTCCAGTTGCTCGACCACCTGCGGGAAGGCCTGCGCATTGGGCACCCAATCCGACCGGTTCGGCTCGTAGGTCTGATTCAGCATGCACAAGTGGGTCAGCACGGTGCCCTGGCCGGCCAACGCCAGCGGCCCGATCGGGCTGTCTACTGTGCGGAACTGCATCATGCGGCCTCCTTGGGTGGCCAGTAGTTCACCGCGTGGTCCAACGTCGTCCAGAGATGCTGTGTGGCGTAGGACCGCCACGGGCGCCAACGGCCGCTTCGCGAAGTCAGCGCCCGTTGCTCAGTCGGCAGGCCCAATTCTTTTGCCGCCAAGCGCAATCCGAGATCACTGGCAGGGAAAGCATCGGGGTCACCGAGACCGCGCATGGCGATCACTTCCGCGGTCCACGGTCCAATGCCGGGCACAGCCAGCAGTTGGCTGCGAGCAGCGCCCCAGTCGCAGCCGGGGTCGAGCACGACGCTCCCGTCGGCCAGCCTTTCGATGAGTGCGGTGACGGTGCGACGGCGCGCCTGCGGGACGGCCAGGTGGTCCGGGTCGATCTCGCCGAGCTGCTCGACGGACGGGAACGTGTGCGTGAGTCCGCCATCGGCGTCGGGAACTGGTTCGCCGTATGCGGCGACCAACCGGCCGGCATGCGTCCGCGCGGCCTTGATCGAGACCTGCTGGCCCAGGACTGTCCGAACGGCGAGCTCGGCCTCGTCGACGGTGCGGGGTATGCGCTGCCCGGGTGCCTTGGCTATCACCGGGGCCAGCGCTGCGTCGGAACCCAATACATCGATCACCGCATCTGGATCGGCGTCGAGGTCCAGCAGCCGACGGCATCGCGAGATGGCCGACGTCAGGTCGCGGAAGTCGTCGAGCACAAGCGTGCAACGGACATGGTCGGGCGCCGGCGTCAGGCTGGCGATGCCCTTGCCGAACTGCAGCCGCAGCGTGCGGCGGTAGGCCCCGTCGCGCACCTCTTCGCATCCCGGCACCACGCTGGCGGCGAGATGGCCGAATATCCCTTCGTAAGCAAACGGGACCCGGACCGGTAAGCGGAGCGATACCGTCCCCGGTGACGTGGTGGCGAAGCCAGGTCGCCCGGTCGCGCGTTTGCGCAACTCGGTCGGCGTGCTGTCGTATATCACCCGTAGTGTGTCGTTGAACTGACGGATGCTGGAAAACCCTGCGGCATAAGCGATGTCGCTGAGCGGCAGCGGTGTTGTCTCGATCAACACCCGCGCCGTCTGGGCGCGCTGAGCGCGAGCGAGCGCAAGTGGTCCGGCGCCGGTCTCTGCTTGCAGCAGTCGCTGAAGCTGTCGGGTGGTGTAACCGAGGCGGGCGGCCAGGCCCTGCACGCCTTCGCGGTCGACCGTGCCATCGGCGATCAGCCGCATCGCCCGCGCGACGAGGTCACCGCGGACGTTCCATTCCGGAGATCCCGGCGACGCATCCGGACGACAGCGCTTGCATGCCCGGAATCCGGCACTTTGTGCGGCCGCCGAGGTGGGAAAGAAGCGCACGTTGCGGGCGAACGGCGGCCGGACCGGGCAACTGGGCCGGCAATAGATTCCGGTGGTCAGCACCGCGGTGACGAACCAGCCGTCGAACCGAGCGTCCCTGGATTGCACGGCTCGGTAGCAGCGGTCGAAATCTTCGTGCACGGGTCGACACTTACACCCCGCCACCGACATTTCTAGCGGAAACGCGACACTACAGTGCTGAAAGTCGGCGCCGTTACGACGTGAGCTGAGAATCCAGGTCGTCGTCGTTGTTTCGGCTGCGTGCGAAGGCACCAAAGTATCTGGTACGCAGGGTGTCCTCGTTGAGGTCATGCAGCCGGGCGGCGAGCAGGTCCTCCATGACCAGGTGGCCGATTTCGGCGCCGTCCGGCGAGACCACCCGCAACGCCCGGCCGCCGGACTCGGCCAGGACATACGCCGCATGCCGCAACGTGTCACGAGGCCCGACGGTGCCCCCTGCGGGCGCCTGTGCGGGCTCCGGCTGCATCACTTCTTCTACGAAGAAAGCTTCCAGCGGGTCTGTCGAGTATTCACACGTGACGTGTAGCCCGCGGTGGGCGATCTTCTCGGTCAGAATCGATCGGGCGAGTACGAGCACCGATGCTGCATACGCCGTGACCGAGGAAATGATCAACGGGAAGAGCGCAGGCCAGGCATGGGTGAGTTCGAGAGTGAACACGATCCCGGTCAGCGGCGCCCGCATCGCGCCGCCGACCACCGCCGCCAAGCCCAGAAGCGCCCAGAATCCCGGGAATACATCCGGCAACCAGTGTCCGACAAAGGCTCCGAGCGCGCCGCCGATCATGAAAAGCGGTGCGAGCTCACCTCCGGACGTACCCGAACCGAGCGATAACGACCAGATGGCCGTTTTGACAATGAGAATGCCGACGATGAGTGACAGGGCGGCGTGGCCGGTCAGCAGCGCATTGATCACGTCGTAGCCGACGCCTAGGGCGCGGGGCTGGATCAAGCCGCCCACGCCGATGATGAGCCCGCCGATCGCGGGCCACCACATCCAATGAAACGGCAAACGCGAAAAGGCAACTTCGGACAGGAATACCAACCGCGTCGCGACGACGGCGACCACCGCGCCGCATAGGCCGGTGACCAGCGCCAAGACATCGATGTTCCAAGGGATTTGAATGATGTGCATGGTGATGGGGAACATCGGGTCGGGCCCGAGAATGACGTAGCGTACCAAAGTCGCGACGGCGACCGCGGCGCTGACCGGAACCACGCTGCGCGGGCGCCACTCGAATAGCATGACTTCGACTGCCAGCAGAATCGATGCCAGCGGTGCATTGAAGATCGCCGCCATCCCGCCGGCGGCGCCGGAAACAAGCAGGATTTTGCGTTCGTCGGCGGTCAGATGTAGGAACTGGGCGAGCAGCGAACCGAGCGCTCCGCCGGTCATGATGATCGGGCCCTCGGCGCCGAACGGTCCACCGGTTCCGATGCTGATCGCCGCCGAAACCGGCTTCAGCACAGCGACTTTCGGTTCGATCCGGCTGCTGCCGACGAGTATCGCCTCGATCGCTTCAGGCATGCCGTGAC
>JBAWAV010000180.1:0-16453 GCA_049589475.1 Mycobacterium sp. | reverse complement strand
GTCCCGACGACGACGCCCGGCATCGACGTGACACCACAACCAAGCATCGACCCGACTCGTAAACCCTTCCGCGTCCGGTTCGACGACACGCCTGCGCAACTCCTCGCGACCGCATCGCCGGATGCGGTCGAGGCGTTGATCGACGACGTGGTGATCGCCTGGGCGGCGGACGCCCTCGGTGCGGCACGCGCAATCTTCGACCTCGTCGTCGACTACGCGAAAGTCCGCCGCCAATTCGGTCAACCGATCGGCGCGTTTCAAGCGGTCCAGCATCTATGCGTCGACATGTACGAAACCGTTGAGCTTGCCCGCAGCGGCGTGATCCACGCTTTGTGGGCCGCTGACGCCGCCGACCGGGCCGAGCGACATTCAGCTGCATTGCGGGCCAAGGGCTTTGCCGGACAGTTGGCTGCGGTCGCTGACACCGCCATCCAGGTTTTCGGTGGTATCGGCTACACCTGGGAACACGACGCCCATCTGTATCTCAAGCGCCTACTGAGCTGGAGCGCGTTTCTCGGCAGCCCCGACCGCTACCTCGTGCAGTTGGGTGCCGAGTTCGCCGACTCGGTTAGTCGTTGAAAGCCTCGGGTGGAAAACATGATTGACTTCACCGGGCAAGTGGCGATCGTCACCGGAGCCGGTCGCGGCCTCGGGCGGCTGTACGCGCTGGAGTTGGCCCGTCGCGGCGCATCGGTGGTGGTCAACGATCTCGGCGGCTCCATGCACGGCGACGGCGCGGACGCCGGCGTCGCCGACGTGGTCGTCGACGAGATCGAGCGCACCGGCGGGGTCGCGGTCGCCTCGCACGATTCGGTGGACAGCCCTGCGGGCGGAGAAGCGATCGTGCAGGCCGCGATCGAGCGATTCGGTCGCCTCGACGCGGTGGTGAGCAATGCGGGCATTTTCAACAGCGTGCCGTTTGACGAACTGTCGCAAGATGACTGGCGACGAATGCTCCGTGTGCACTTGGACGGGGGGTTTTACCTGAGCCAGCCCGCGTATCGAGCGATGAAGAAAGCTGGCTACGGTCGGTTCGTCTTCATCTCCTCGTCGGGGGGAATGTTCGGACAGCCGCTGGAAGCCCATTACGCCGCGGCCAAAGCCGGCCTCGTTGGGCTGGCCAACGTCATTGCGATCGAAGGTGCCGAGCACGGCATATCAGCGAACACCGTTCTACCGTTTGGCTTTTCGCGCATGGTGACGGAAACGGTCGGTGATCCGAAGGCCTTGGAGGAAACCGGTTTCCTGAAACTGATTCAGCCTGAGCTGGTCGTGCCGATCGTCGTTTACCTGGCCAGTAAGGCCTGCGAATTCACGCATCAGAACTATTCGGCGTGTGCCGGGCGTTTTTCGCGGGTGTTCGTGGGTCTCGGCGAAGGTTGGCTCGCCGAGGCCGGTAGCAACCCGACCGCAGACGACATCGCGGCACACCTGTCCGAAGTCTCGGTGACCGAGCCGTTCACCGTGCCGGGCTCGATCTTCGAAGAGATCTTCGCCGTGTGCGAGCGTCTCGGCGTCAACGTGTTCTCCTAGCAACGCCGTCTCGAGCCGTTCAAGCTGCATCGCTGCGGTTCAGCAACCTGGTAGCGTTAGACCAAATATTGGGTCAGTGATCTCGCAGAACCGGCCTGGATAGCAACGACTGATCACGCGACCCGGGTCCAGGTGGGAACTGTGGAGGTGTCGTGGGGCTTCAGCAACCATCCGAGGCTGCAGCCACCGGAGACTCCGCGCGCCTAGACTTGCGCGATGCCGATCCGTTGCTGCGGACAACTCGATCCGGGCGACCGTCGATGACACCACGGCCACGAGGTGCTCGCCGGACCCTCCCCAACCCGGCAAACGGCCGCGGCGGAGCATACGACGACGGCACCCGGCGAACCGAAATCCTGCAGACCGCGGCCACCTTGATCGCGTCGTCGGGTCTGCGGACGTCGCTGCAGGAGATCGCCGACGCCGCGGGCATTTTGCCCGGAAGCTTGTATCACCATTTCGAATCGAAAGAAGCGATCCTCGTCGAGTTGGTGCGGCGGTATTACGCCGACCTCGACCGCATCGGCGAAATCGCCCACGAGAGGTTGGACCAGTCCGACTCGCGCTCAGCCACCGACGAGATCATCGAACTGGGTTCGGCGATCGCACGCTGCGCGGTAGAGCATCGTGCGGCGCTGCAGATGTCGTTCTACGAAGCGCCGAACGCGAACCCGGAGCTCGTCTCGCTGCTGCAGAACCCACCCACCGCAGTCCAGCAGGCCATGTTGCAAACGCTGCGTGCCGGACGGTGGAGCGGCTTCATCAGATCCGATATCGATCTCCCGATTCTGGCCGACCGGATCTGCCAAACCATGATGCACGTCGGACTCGACATCATCCGTCACACCGCGGGCGCGGACGAGACTGCGATTGTCTTGTGCCGCATCATGTTGCACGGGTTGGCCAGTCGAGCGCTGTCCGACGAACAATTGGATCGCTCCAGTGCGTTCGCGGCCGCCGATGCCGCGATCAAGAGCTGGGCAGACGAGAGTGACGCAGGAGGCAACGACAAGGCCGCGCATGTCCGCGCGGTGGCGCGAACCGAATTCGGCAGAAAAGGCTACGAAGTCACCACGATCAGAGACATCGCGTCGGCGGCCGGCCTGGGCACCGGGACGGTGTACCGCCTGATCGGGTCCAAGGACGAACTTCTCGCGTCGATCATGGAGTCGTTCGGCGTCAAGGCCGGCGGTGGATTCGCCAGCGTTCTGCGCACCGACGCCACGGCGGCCGAAAAACTGGATGCGCTCAGCTGGGTCAACATCAACGCGCTGGACCAGTTTCCCGACGAGTGGAAGATTCAGCTCGCGTGGATGCGGCAGTCGCCGCCGGACACACCCAACCCGGGTTTGGCGTTCACCATGCGGCTGCGGCAGCTCAAAACGCTGTTGTCGGAGGGCATTCAGGCGGGCGACATCCGGATCGATGGTGCACCCTCGCTGGCGATGTTGTCGCGCTGCGTCATGGACATCCTCTGGATGCCGGAGAACATCGTGCGAGCTCAGGGCACGCGCGCCGCATTGGTCATCTCCCGCGACACGGTGGTGCGCGGCGCTGCCGAGCGCGACGCGAGCGAACTTCAACATCGGCATTTCTGATACTCACCGGTAGGCGCACCCTTTTCACCGATACTTGCGGCATGCTTCCCTACCCGCCTTGCGCTACCAAATAACTGTTCCGATAAAGTGCACCGAAGCCTTTACCGTTGGCTTTCCGAGAGAGGATTGAAATGACTGGTATCGAGCAGTTCCGCTACGACGGCAAGCGGGCTCTGGTAGTCGGCGGTGCCACCGGCATGGGTGCCGCGGCGGCCAAGATCGTCGGCGACCTCGGAGCGGAGGTCATCAACCTCGACTACGCGCCGGTCGACCCCAGCCTCGGCCGCGGGATTCAGGTGGACCTGCGCGACCCCGCGTCGATCGACAGCGCGCTCGACCAGGTCGGTGGGCCCGTCGATGCCCTGTTCTCTGCCGCCGGAATCGCCGACGGTCCTGACCTGATGAAAATCAACTTCATCGGTCATCGACACGTGATCGACCGACTGATGAACAACGGCCAACTGAACCGCGGCGGGGCCATCTGCTTCATCTCCTCGGTGGCCGGCATCGGATGGGAAACGGATCTGCCGCGGCTGCAGGAGTTTCTGGCCACGCCCGACTTCGAGTCGGCAGACGCCTGGGTCAAGGCACACGAAGCAGACAACTTCGGCCACTACGGCACCAGCAAGCAAGCGATCAACGCCTACGTCGCGACACACGCATTCCCGTTCCTGGCCAAAGGCGTTCGGATCAACGCGATCTGCCCCGGCCCGACCGACACTCCCCTCGCTCGGGCCAACGCCGACCTGTGGCTCTCGTTCGCGCAGGACTACCGCGAAGCCACCGGCACCGCGACGCACACGCCCGAGCAGATGGGCAACGTGATGGCTTTCCTCAACAGCCAAGCCGCGGCCGGTATCAACGGCGTGACGCTGCTGGTCGACTACGGCCACGTCAACTCGTCGAACACCGGCACGTTCGCGGCGGGCAAGCCGATCATCGACTTGCTGATGGGCCGGATCTCGCTCGGCTGACCCATCACGGACGTTTACGTCCCTAACGGGCCGGAGGCTGATAGAACAAGCCTGCGACGACTACACGGAGGTGCCCGGTGGGACGACGGCTTGTCACCGCAGCGACGAGCGCTTCATTGGTGGCGGCGCTCTGCTCGGGCTGCTTCATGCACAACGCGCAGGTGACGCAGAAGACCGCTCGGATCACCGTCGACAACAACACCCGCACCTCGCATGCCGTGTCGTGCAGTCAGGTGAACTGGATGCTGACCGCGAACATCAGCGCCGCGCCCGCAACTGTCCGCGTCATCGTCAAGCTCGAATCGGAGAAGCCCACGCTCGAGTCGGTGCATTTCGACAACTTCGCGGGTTTCTCCGGGGTCGCCAACCAGGGGGCCGGTGAGACGAAGATCCACTTCGCCAACGACACCTACACCATCACGGGTACGGCCGAAGGATCTCAACTGAACGATCCTCGCGTCTCGGTCACACAACCGTTCAAGATCGAAATGGGTTGCTGACCGACGCCGTCAATGGCGACAACACAGGCCATTCGCTCCCGGATTTGACGCACAAGACATTAATGTAATTGGTGCCAGAGTTGCCGAAGTTGCTCAAATTGTGCGCCTTATTGAAATCGGCAGATCGATGTTTCCGCAGCTTGAGCGCCTGAAACTTGCAGAACCGCCCTGAGCTACGTTTGAAATCATTGCTGGACGGCTATTCGGCATCCGCATGTTCGCAATTCAAAGCGAGTGAGCGCGTCGGACAGCAGGCAATTGAGAAGGAGCCCAGAGTGAATTTCTCCACGACCATCATGAAAACAGCGATCGGCGCCGCGGGTGTCGCCGCGGTGAGTCTTGTCACCGCAGGAAGCGCCTCGGCCGCGCCGAACATTCAGGGATTCGGCACCAGCGAACCGTTGATCGACGGGCCGATGGTGACCAACTACACGGTGAGCAACCTGCAACCCAGCACCATCGCCATTCCCGGTGTCACACCCAAGGGCACGCTGTACCAGGCCGACGTCACCGTCCGATCGGATGGCGGAGTCGTCACACCGCAGGTGCGGGACTTCAGCGCCCGTGGCCCCAACGGCCAGACCTACAAGCTGATCGACAACGTCCAGGTGCCCAACGGCCTCAACCCGGCGCCTATCACACAGGGCAGCGAGTCGAAGGGCACGCTGTACTTCGATGCGACGGGCGCGCCGCCGAACGGCGTGGTCTACAACGACGGACTCCAAGACATCCTGATGTGGACCTCGAACGTGCCCGGGACATCAATGTCGGGCGAGCCGAACAGTTCAGGTCCTGCACTGGGCCAGCTTCCTGCCCCGGCGACCACTTAACCCGTTTGCGGAAATGTCTCCCCTCGCGCACGCGGGGGGAGACATTTTTATGACGCACGAACAATTCTGCGGCCGAACGGAAATGGCGCTGCCGCGTGGTGCATTCACACCGAGCGCAATGAGTCGCGGCTATTCGTCATCGTCGTCAAGCGGTGGCTGGAATTCCTCGCCGGAAGGCGAATTCTGCAGCCATCGCCGGAGTCGGAGAAGGCCGTTGGCCAGGATGCCGATGGCCAACAGGACCACGAGCACCACGATCACGGCGGTCACGCTGTCTATGGTGACAGGTCGACGGTCGGGCTTCTACGAAATCTGCGCCATCACCGGAGCGGCCTGCTCCGGGCATTGAACACGAATAGCGTTGCCGGTCACTGCGCCCGCTCTGGTTGCGCTGTAGCCGCGGGCCTCGAGGCTGGTTTCGATGGAGGCGAGGCTGGTTCCAGAGCGGAGTGCGCCGCAGATGTCGAAGTTGGTGTCGATGCTCGCGGCGCGCGAAGGCGCGGCGATCGCGAGCGCCGCGGCGAAGGCGGCGGCGGCGATGCCTGCGAGGACCACTAGCTTCTGGACGTTCGGGTAACGGTGCTGTCGGCGTCCGCTCACGCTCTGCGACATCTCAGCCTCACTGATTCCTGGTCACCGTCCGATTTAGTGGCCGCTGCCGTCTACCAACGCCGAAGCGACGGAATCATTGCCCGATCCACGCTGAACGTGACCCGTTTCACTGGCGCGGGTTTCGCCTTCGCCGGTCGTCCATGCCGAGCGCCGTAGGACGCCAGCTAGTAACCTGCGGTTGCATGGGCGCCACTTGGCAACGACGCGGCGCAACCGCTTCGGCTTCGCTCGTCATTGCCACTGCTTGGCTCTCGGTACCCCTGGCGAGACAGGCGATTCCGGCGCCATCGGCTACCTCAGCGACATTGGCGGACCCGCCATACCAGGACTGCAACGCCGCACGCGCCGACGGGCGCTACAGCATCCCGTACTACGACCCGGCCTATCGACCAGATCTCGATCCCGACGGAAACGGTCTTGCCTGCGAGCCTTCGAGGGGACGCAGATCTACGAGGTGACGCTGTCCGGAACGGGGCACCCCGCGGACGCCGCCCGACTTCAACTGGAGTCCGAACAGCAGCGGGGAGGCGGCTGTCCGATGGCTGCCCTGGTGAGTGCGGGCGGAGGGACTCGAACCCTCACGCTCTTTCGAGCACGGGCACCTAAAGCCCGGGTGTCTGCCAATTCCACCACGCCCGCAAGCCTCCCGAGCGTACCGCCCTGCTGGTCTCTCGAGGCTCTGGCGGTGCCTCGTACCGGCGCCACCTGGTAGTACCTTCTAGGGGTGTCCACTACACGTCGTCGGAGGCCCGCGCTGATCTTGCTGGCGCTCCTGGCGTCGAGCGGTTGCCTGGCGTTGGGCTGGTGGCAGTGGACACGATTCGAGTCCGCGTCGGGCTCCTTCCAGAACCTCGGCTATGCGCTGCAATGGCCGGCATTCGCCGGGTTCTGCGTTTACGCGTACTACAAATTCGTCCGCTACGAAGATGCGCCGCCGGAGCCGCGAGAGAACCGTGTCGTGACCGAAGTGCCCGACGGACTGCTACCCGAGCGGCCCAAGTCCGCGCAGCACGGCGCCGACGATGCGGCGCTCCGCGAATACAACGCCTACCTGGCCGCACTCGCCAAGACGGATAACGACAACGATCGACGACAGAACAGGACCACCGCATGACCGCGCCCGGTCAGAAGATTCGGACCCCACTTCTCGCCTACCGCGTGATGGCGTGGACGACGGGTCTGTGGCTCATCGCCCTGTGCTACGAGATCGTCTCCCACATCGTGTTCCATCACGAAATCCGTTGGATCGAAGTCGTTCACGGCTGGGTCTACTTCATCTACGTGTTGGCGGCGTTCAACCTCGCCATCAAGGTCCGCTGGCCGATCGGCAAGACGGTCGGCGTGTTGCTTGCGGGCACGATCCCGCTGCTCGGCATCATCGTGGAGCACTTTCAGACCAAGGACGTCAAGACGCGCTTCGCGTTGTAAGCCAGGCCAATTCGCTTAGCCGGCAAGCTCACGCAACGCCGGCAGCAACCGTGCGAGCGCACGACCCCGGTGCGATACGGCGTCCTTCTCCGCCGAAGACAGTTGCGCCACAGTGCGATCCGCGCCGTCCGGAACGAACACCGGGTCGTAACCGAATCCCGCGTCGCCGCGCGGCTCGCGGGAGATCGAACCGGGCCACTCGCCGCGAACGACCACCTCGCCCGCCTCAGACACCAGCGCGCACGCCGACACGAACGCCGCGCCGCGACGCTCGTCGGGCATATCCCGCAGCTGCGCCAACAGCAGAGCCGTGTTACCCGCATCATCACCATGCCAGCCCGACCACCGCGCCGACAGCACACCTGGCATGCCGTTCAACGCGGCCACTTCCAAGCCGGAGTCGTCGGCGACGGTCGGCAAACCAGTCGCGATAAACGCGTCGCGCGCCTTGGCCAGCGCGTTGTCCTCGAACGTCACACCGGTCTCCGGAACTTCGTCGAACGGCGGCACGTCGTTCAGTGAAACCAGCGTCAGCCCCGACAGCGCGGCGCCGTCGAGCACTCGGCGCAGCTCGGCCAGCTTCTTGGCATTGCGGCTGGCAACCAGCAACCGGGTCAGCTTCCGAACGCCTTCTGCGCCGCGGGTCCGTCGGGCAGTACACCCGGGTACGGCAACGCCAACGCTTCGGCTTGCGCGGCGAACAGTTTCTGGCAGGCGCCTTCCGCGGCATCGAGCAGCTTGTTGAGCGTCGACCGCGGGAAGGTGGCGCCTTCGCCGGTGCCCTGGACCTCGACCAGCGTCCCGGTATCGGTGGCCACCACGTTCATGTCGACCTCGGCGCGGGAGTCTTCCTCATAGGGCAGGTCGACCCGTACCCGGCCGTCGACGACGCCGACGCTGATCGCCGCGATCGCACACGACAGCGGTCGCGGATCGGACAGTTTGCCCGCCGCAGACAGATAGGTCACCGCGTCGGCCAACGCCACGTAGGCCCCGGTCACGGCTGCGGTGCGGGTACCGCCATCGGCTTGCAGGACGTCGCAGTCGATCGCAATCGTGTTCTCCCCCAACGCCGCCAGGTCGATGCAAGCCCGCAGCGACCTGCCGACCAACCGGCTGATCTCCTGCGTGCGACCCGACGGCCGGCCCTTCACCGATTCCCGGTCACTGCGGGTGTGGGTGGCCGACGGCAGCATCGCGTACTCCGCGGTCAGCCAGCCCAGGCCCGACCCTTTGCGCCAGCGCGGCACCCCTTCGGTGACGCTCGCGGTGCACAGGACTTTGGTCTGGCCGAATTCGATGACCACCGAACCCGCCGGGTGCGAGGTGAATCCGCGGGTGATGACGACCGGTCGCAGCTCGTCGTCGAGGCGGCCGTCTTCTCGTTTTGACACGCCGCCAACCATAGCCCGGCGACGATGCAGTGGGGGTACCTCCAGTCGCGCAGCGGCGAGGGGGACGCGTAGGGCGATGAGGAGGAGGCGGGCAATTCAGCCCTAATCGGAACCGATCAGCGTGTCCTTGACGGGGATCTTTGTCCTCGAGCGGGAGTCTAGCGTGCGCTCAGGAGCGCGCGACGTTGAAAGTCTCGCCGCACACCACGGCGTGCACCGGGCCGTCGAATTCGGCCTTGGCCTCGCTGATCACATCCTCGCGGGACGTCCACGGCGGGATGTGGGTGAGCAACAGCTCGCCCACCCCGGCGGCGGCCGCGATCCGGCCGGCCTCGGTGCCCGACAAATGCAGGTTGGGCGGGCGGTCAGGTGAGTGGGTCCAGGACGCCTCGCACAGGAAGACGTCGGCGCCGCGGGCCAGGTCGATCACGGCGTTGCAATAGCCGGTGTCCCCGCTGTAGACGAATGTCGCCCCGGAAGGGTCGGTGATGCGCATGCCGTACGACTCCGTCGGATGGCACACCAGCCGCGGCGTGACGCTGACAGCGCCCAGTTTTACGGCCTCGCTATCGACCCAATGCTGGACGTCGAAAATGTCAGAGCAATCGTCGATCTCGCCGCCGTAGGGCGACGACGCGGCGCCCAGCCGCGACCAGGTGTCGCTCGGGCCGTACAGCAACGCCTTACCGGTCGGCGGCGACGGGTGATAGCGGCGCCAGACGAACAAACCGGGCATGTCGAGGCAGTGGTCGGCGTGCAGGTGCGACAACAGCACCTGGACCGAGCCCGGATCGGCGTGCCGCTGTAGCGCGCCCAGCACGCCTCCGCCGAAGTCGATAACCAGCGGCGGGGTGTCCGGTGCCCTCAGCAGATAACCCGATGCCGGCGAGTCCGGGCCGACGACGCTCCCGGAGCAGCCCAGCACGGTTATTCGCACGGTCACTACTGTGCCATGCCCAGCGCCGTGTTGGCGAAAACATCCCAGCTTTCGTGGAGACGAAACTCAACCCGGCGCGGAGATGTGACGGTGGACCGGTTCGACACCCGTGATCGCCGGCCCCAGGAACCGCGCCGCAAGTGCGAGGAACGCCTCCGGGTCGCCGGTCGCCTCGAACGACCGATGCGGCGGGGAGACCGCGGGACGTTCCGGATGGGGGTGCAGCAAGTCACGCTCGGTCAGCACACGCAGCAACTCTTTGGCGGTCTCCTCGGCGCTGGACACCAGCGTGACGTTCTCGCCCATGGCCAGCTGGATCAGTCCGGACAGCAGCGGATAGTGGGTGCAGCCCAGCACCAGCGTGTCGACGTCAGCGCGCTGCAGCGGCTCGAGGTAGCCCTCGGCCAATCCGAGCACCTGCCGACCGCTGGTGATACCGCGCTCGACGAAGTCGACGAACCGTGGGCAGGCCACAGCGGTGATCTCGGTGTCGCGGGCGGCGGCGAAGGCGTCCTGATAGGCGCCCGAGGCCACGGTGGCCTGGGTGCCGATCACGCCGATGCGGCCGTTGCGGGTGGTGGCGACGGCCCGCCGGACGGCGGGCAGGATGACCTCGACGACGGGCACGTCATAACGTTCCCGAGCGTCGTGCAGGCAGGCTGATGACGCCGAGTTGCACGCGATCACCAGCGCCTTGACGCCACGATCGACAAGGTCGTCGCCGATGGCCAGCGCATGCGCGCGAATCTCGGGAATGGTGAGCGGGCCGTACGGACCGTTGCCGGTGTCGCCGACGTACACGATGTCCTCGTCGGGCAGTTGATCGATGATGGCCCGTGCGACCGTCAACCCGCCGACACCGGAGTCGAACACTCCGATCGGCGCCAGGGCGTCGGTCATATGCGCCACTCCTCCGCGTCGCTGCGCTCCGCATCGTCGCCGCCGCGGCTCATGTCGCCGACCTTTGGCGGCGACGCTGCCGGGCGTCGCGTTCCGGTCTGGACAGCAGGTAAGCAGCCAGCACCCCGGCGATGCCGCCGCACAGATGCCCCTGCCAGGACACGCCGCCGCAGACGTTGAGCACGGGCACCGCGCCCCACAACACGCTGCCGTAGATGACCAGCACCAGGAATCCGACAAGGATTTGCCAGCCCGAGCGGATGAAGAACCCGAACACCAGCAGGAACGTCAGCCAGCCGAAGATCAGGCCCGAGGCGCCGATGTGATCGGTCGGCCCGCAGGGCGACCCCAGGTTGCCGATCAGCCAGGTGCCTAAGCCGCCGAGGATCCAGATGATCGCCGTCGCCCAGACAAATCGGGAAAGCCCGGCCAACGCGACCAGGAAACCCAGGACCAGTGCCGGCCCGGTGTTGGCGGCCAAATGCGCCCAGTTGGCGTGCAACAGCGGCGCGAAGAGGACACCCCACAGGCCATCGGTCTCCATCGGGCGGATGCCGTAGTCATCGAGGTGGTGTCCGTCGATCTGGTCGAAGAACTCGACGACGTACAGCAATGCCACGAAGCTGAAGATGGTCGTTCCAGCGACCACCCAGCCGGAACGCTTCTTCGGCTGCCGCGCCGGTGTCGGCACGTAGTTGCTCATGTCCGCGCCTGCCCTTCCACTGGCCGGAATACTCCCGGCAATAGTCCACGGTAGGTCGGTATTGCGGCCACCGGGTCGGCGGCGATCACCGCGCCGACCACCGCGCGGGCCAGACAGTCGGCCGCCGCAGCGCCGACGGCCGTGGCCAGCGGCGTCTCCGGCGAAAAAGCGGCCGGCACGTCCGCGGGCGGAGCAACCTCGATGGCACCCGTGGCCAGGGCGAACACGGTATCGCCGTCCACCGGGGTGTGCGACGGGCGGATGCTGCGGGCAAGCCCGTCGTGAGCAGTGCTCGCGATCTGCCGGCAGGCCGCCGGACTCAGCGCGGCATCCGTCGCGACCACGGCGATGGTGGTGTTCAGCGAGCTCAGCGGCGATTCGAGGTCGGCCAGCGCGGCGAGCTGCTCGTCGGGGGGCGTCGTGAGCCCGAACTCGTCGATGAGATAGCTCATCCACGGCAGGCCGGTGGCCTGGTCGACGACGTTGCCCGCGGAGTTCACCGCGACCAGTGCGCCGACGGTCACCCCGGACGGCAGCGTGGTCGACGCGGTGCCCATGCCGCCCTTCAGCACACCCGCGCAGGCCCCCACTCCGGCGCCGACCGTGCCGACCGTGACCTGTGCACCGGCCGCGTCGCATGCGGCGTACCCGAATTCGGCGGTCGGGCGGTTGCTCCAGGCGCCGACCTCCAGGTCGAAGATCACCGCGCCCGGGACGATCGGCACCACTCCGCCCTTCATCGCGACGCCCCGGTCGTGCTCCTCCAGCCAGCGCATCACCCCGTCCGCTGCGGCCAGCCCGTAGGCGCTGCCACCGGCGAGCAACACCGCGTCCACGTAGCGGACGCTGTTGGCCGGGTCCAACAGGTCGGTTTCCCGCGTGCCGGGCGCGCCGCCGCGAACGTCGACGGCGCCTACCGTGCCCGGCGGCGTCAGCACGACGGTGACGCCGCTTGCCCAACCCGTGCCCATGGTCGCGTCGGGGTCCAAGCAATGGTGATGGCCGACCAGAATGCCTGCGACGTCGGTGATCGCGTTCACTGCGAACCCATCAGCGCCGTGACCAGGTACTCCTGCAATACGGTCAGCCACTGATAGACGTCGAGGTGCGGAGCCAGCGGATGGTCGTCGGGCAGCCGATCCGGGCCGTCGGGTCGGATTTCGAGCATGGTCCCCAGGGCCAGACGCAGGTCGTTGACGGCGGCGACCCAGGCGTGCGCTGTGCCCTCGGTCAGCTCGAATTTGCCGCCGTCTTCGGGAAGTGTGTCCAGAAGTTGTTGGGCTGCAAGACGTTTGGTATCGATGATCGCCGGCTCGTGCAAGCTGCGCAGCGCGGTGTTCAGGCTGTCCGTCGGCTCGTCGGCGTTCTCGTCCGGCTTCGAGAAATCCGGCAGGAGTCGCTGCAGCGTCGCATTGTCCGGCGGTTCGGAGTTGCCCGTTTTCATGCCGGTGATCTTCTCGAGTTCATCTGCGGGAGAAGAGGATTCGCGCTCGTCGAGCAGCCCGATCATCGACTCGACCAGATTCCTCAGCAGGGCCGCCTCATGGGAGTCCAAACCGGACCGGAAACGAGGACCGTCGGCGGTGTCAACCCGCTTCCACTTACGCACTCAATGATCTTGCTGCATAGTCGCCCACAACCCGGCCGCGTGAAGCTTCGATACGTCGCCCTCCATGGACTCCCGGCTGCCGGATGACACCACCGCCTTGCCTTCGTTGTGGACCTGCAGCATCAGCTTGGTGGCATGCGGTTCGCTGTAGCCGAACAGCTTCTGAAAGACGTACGTCACGTAGTTCATCAGGTTCACCGGATCGTCCCAGACGATGGTCACCCAGGGAGCGGCCGTGGCCTCGACCGTATCCGCTTCCCGCTTCCCGGTTGTTCCCGGCTTTGTCGGAGCTGACGCAACCATGCTGTCCAGGATACCGAGCCACCCCCGCACACCCGATACCGTTGCGGGGTGAACAACTCGGCGTACACCGGGCTGCTGACCGACAGGTACGAGTTGACGATGCTGTCGGCGGCCCTGCGGGACGGCACAGCCGAGCGGCGGTCCACGTTCGAGTTGTTCGCTCGCAGGCTGCCCGACGGACGTCGATACGGCGTGGTCGCCGGGACAGGCCGATTCCTGGAAGCCTTGCCCGAGTTCAGGTTCGACGAGGACGCGTGCGAGTCGCTGGCGGAGTTCCTCGACCGCGACACCCTGGCCTATCTGCGCGACTTCCGGTTCCGCGGCGACGTCGACGGCTACGCCGAGGGCGAGCTGTATTTCCCCAATTCCCCAGTCCTTTCGGTGTACGGCAGCTTCGCCGAATGCGTACTGCTCGAGACGCTGGCGCTGTCGATCTTCAACCACGACACCGCGGTCGCCTCGGCGGCCGCTCGGATGGTCAGCGCCGCCGAGGGGCGGCCGCTGATGGATATGGGCTCGCGCCGTACCCACGAGCAGGCCGCGGTCGCGGCGGCCCGCGCCGCCTACATCGCAGGGTTCGTTGCGACGTCCAACCTGGACGCCCATCGCCGCTACGGAGTGCCCACCGAAGGCACCAGCGCGCACGCCTTCACGCTGCTGCACACCGGCCCCGACGGGCCTGACGAGCCGGCCGCGTTCGCCGCACAGGTCGACACGCTCGGCGCCGGCACCACGCTGCTGGTCGACACCTACGACGTCACCGCAGGCGTGGAGAACGCGGTGGCTAGCGCCGGCACCGGGCTCGGTGCGGTGCGCATCGACTCCGGCGACCTGGGCGTGCTGGCCCGCCAGGTCCGCGCCCAACTCGACCGACTCGGGGCGACGAAGACCCGCATCGTCGTCTCCGGTGATCTCGACGAGTTCGCCGTCGCCGGTCTGCGGGCCGAACCCGTGGACAGCTACGGGGTCGGCACCTCGCTGGTGACCGGTTCCGGAGCGCCGACGGCGAACATGGTCTACAAACTGGTCGAGGTCGACGGCATACCCGTCGAGAAACGCAGCGCGCACAAGGAATCGCACGGCGGGCGCAAAGCCGCGCTGCGACTCTGTCGTTCGACCGGCACCATCACCGAGGAGATCGTGCATCCCGCCGGCCATCTCCCGCCCAGCGCCGAGTCGTCGCGGGTGCTGACAATTCCGCTGGCGCGCCACGGCGAAGCGGTGACGGACGCGGATTTGAGCGCGGCGCGCGACCTGGTGGCGGCGGGCTTGCGAAGCTTGCCGTGGGAAGGTCTGATGTTGTCGCACGGCGATCCGGCGATTCACACCACGCAGATCCCGGCCCGACGCCCGCAAACGCAGGAGTAGCCACGCCCAACGACGAGCCGGAGCCCGTGACGCAGCTACTGGCCACCGCGGTGGCGGCGCTGGGCGGCAAGGAACGAAGCGGCCAACTGCAGATGGCCACCGCGGTCGCGCACGCCTTCGACACCGGCGAACACCTCGCAGTGCAGGCCGGAACCGGCACCGGAAAGTCGTTGGCGTACTTGGTTCCGTCGATCCGCCACGCCTTGTCCGACGACGCTCCGGTGGTGGTGTCGACCGCGACCATCGCGCTGCAACGCCAGCTGGTCAACCGCGATCTGCCTCAGCTGGTCGACGCGCTCACCGACGCGCTGCCCCGTGCACCGCGCTTCGCCCTGCTGAAGGGCCGGCAGAACTATGTGTGCCTCAACAAGATTCACAACGGCTCCGCGGCCGACGACGAAACACCCGAGGAGTTGTTCGCGCCGCAGGCGAAAACCGCGTTGGGTCGCGACGTGCAGCGGCTCACCGAGTGGGCGTCGACGACCGAATCGGGTGACCGGGACGACCTCAAACCGGGCGTAGCCGATCGGTCGTGGTCGCAGGTCAGCGTGTCCTCGCGGGAATGCCTCGGCATGGCCCGCTGCCCGTTCGGCACCGAATGCTTCGCCGAGAAGGCGCGGGCCACCGCCGGTCAGGCCGATGTCGTCGTCACCAATCACGCGCTGCTGGCCATCGACGCCGTCTCCGACTCCGCGGTGTTGCCCGAACACTCCCTGCTGGTGGTCGACGAGGCCCACGACCTGGTGGACCGGGTGACAGCGGTGGCCACCGGCGAGCTGACCGCGACCACGCTCGGGGTGGCCTCGCGACGCATCACCCGGCTGGTCGAACCCGAGCTGATGCAGCGCTGGGAGCGGGCCTCCGCCAGCTTCACCGCGGCCATCCACGACGCCGCCGCCGGCCGGATCGACCACCTCGACGACGAGCTGGCCACCGATCTCACCGCGCTGCGCGATGCAGCGAGCGCGGCCCGATCCGCCATCGACCTGTCGCCGACCGATCCCAAGGCCGCCGCGGCCCGCGCCGAGGCGGTCGCCAGCCTGGCCGAAATCGCCGACACCGCAACGCGAATCCTCGCGTCGTTCGCACCGGCAATCCCCGACCGCACCGACGTGGTCTGGCTGGATCACGAGGAGACCCGCGGCTCGACGCGAACCGTGCTGCGGGTGGCGCCGCTCTCGGTGGCCGGACTGCTGCGCACCCGGCTGTTCGCCGACTCGACGGCGGTGTTGACCTCGGCGACGCTGACCGTCGGCGGCTCGTTCGACGCGATGGCGACCGCTTGGGGCCTGGATGACACCGAAACGCGTTGGAGTGGAATCGATGTCGGGTCACCGTTCGAACACGGCAAAGCCGGGATCCTCTACGTCGCAGCTCATCTGCCACCGCCGGGCCGCGAAGGCACCGGTTCGGCCGAACAGCTCAACGAGATCGCCGACTTGGTGACCGCGGCGGGCGGGCGCACGCTCGGGCTGTTCTCGTCGATGCGGGCGGCACGCGCGGCCGCTGATGCGATGTCCGAGCGGTTGTCGACGCCGGTGTTGTGTCAGGGCGACGACAGCACGGCCGCGCTCGTCGAGCGGTTCGCCGCCGACGATGCCACGTCGCTGTTCGGCACGCTGTCGCTGTGGCAGGGCGTCGACGTGCCCGGCCCGTCGCTGTCACTGGTGATCATCGACCGCATCCCGTTTCCCCGGCCCGACGATCCGCTGTTGTCCGCCCGGCAGCGGGCAGTCGCCGCCGCGGGCGGCAACGGCTTCATGG
>JBAWAV010000179.1:0-6999 GCA_049589475.1 Mycobacterium sp. | reverse complement strand
GAGACCGCTTGTCCCCGGCAGCCTTTCGATCGGCCTCGGTGGCGTCGGCGAGCTCGTAGCGGACTTCCAGCAACAGCTTGCCCGCTTCGGTGGCCAGCCGGGCCGCGACCACATGGTCGCTGTAGTCACTGTGCCCACTCATGGCCTCGCCTCGATCAGGTCGATGACGAGCTGCGCCAGCTCGTCGAGACTGCGGTCCGGGGTGAGCCGCAAGTCAGGATTCTTCGGCCGCTGATAGGGGCTGTCAATCCCGGTGAAGTGGGTGATCTCACCCACACGCGCTTTGGCGTAGAGGCCCTTGGGATCTCGCCGCTCGCAGTCTTCGATCGGGGTGTCGCAGAACACCTCGACGAAGTCGAGTCCGGCGTCGACGTGGACCCGGCGGGCCAACTCACGGTGCTCTTCCAGTGGGCTGATCGCCGGCACCAGCACGGTGTGGCCGGAATCGGCGATCAGCGCAGACACGTGTGCCAGCCGACGAAGGTTCTCGGCCCGGTCGGCCATGCTGAAACCCAGGTCGGCGTTCAGACCGTGGCGCAGGTTGTCGCCGTCGAGAACGTAGGCGGGGACTCCTTTTTCGAGTAGCTTGCGCTCGACCAGCATCGCCACCGACGACTTGCCCGAGGCCGACAGGCCGGTGAACCACACGGTGCGGCCGCGCGACATCCGGTCCTCGGCGGTCACCAGCGATTCGTGCTGAACCGTATTCGGGCTCGCGGTGGCGGTCGACGCTTCACGCAACACCATGCCCGCGGCCACGGTCCCGTTGGTGTCGGGGTCGATCAGGATGAACGATCCCGTGCTGGCGTTGCGGGAGTATTCGTCGAGTAGCAGCGGCACCTGGGAGCGCAGCGAGATGCGGCCGAGTTCGTTGAGCTGCAACGCAGTTGCGTCCTTGTCTCGACGCAACGTGTTGACGTCCAGCCGGTAGTCCAGCGCGGTGACCCGCACCCGCGTGGTCCGGGTGGTGTGTTTGATCAGGTAGTCACGTCCAGGCTCGAGTGCCGTGCCGTCGGCCATCCAACACACCGTCGCATCGAACTCACGGGCGACCCTCGGCGCATTGCCGGCCCGCGCGATCATGTCGCCACGCGAGATGTCGATATCGTCGGTGAGGCTCACCGAGACCGCCATCGGTGGAAACGCTTCTTCCACTGGGCCACTGGGACCTTCGATCGCGGTGATCCGGCTGGGCATACCTGCAGGGAGCACGAGCACCTCGTCGCCGGGGCGCATCACCCCGCTGGCCACCGTGCCGGCGTAGCTGCGATGGTCCTGATGCTCGTGGGTCTGCGGACGGATGACGTACTGCACCGGGAATCGGACATCGACCAGGTTGCGGTCTGCGGCGATGAAGACCTCTTCGAGGTGCGACAGCAACGCCGGTCCGTCGTACCACGGGGTGTGGTCCGACTTGGTGACCACGTTGTCGCCGTGCAGCGCCGACATCGGGATGGTGAGAACGTCTTGCACGTCGAGCCGAGTGGCGAAGGCGTAGAACTCGTCGCGGATCGCCGCGAAAACGTCTTTGTCCCAGTCGATGAGGTCCATCTTGTTGACCGCCAGCACGATGTGCTCGATGCCCAGCAGCGACGCCAGGAACGTGTGCCGGCGGGATTGTTCGAGCAGTCCGTGGCGGGCGTCGACGAGAACGATGGCCAGCTGTGCGGTGGACGCACCGGTCACCATGTTGCGGGTGTACTGGATGTGGCCCGGAGTGTCGGCGATGATGAATTTGCGCTTGGGAGTGGCGAAGTAGCGGTAGGCCACGTCGATCGTGATGCCCTGCTCGCGCTCGGCGCGCAGCCCGTCGGTGACCAGTGACAGGTCGGTGTATTCGTGGCCGCGGTCTTTCGAGGTGCGTTCCACCGAGGCCCACTGGTCGTCCATGACGGCCTTGGAGTCGTAGAGCAGCCGCCCGATCAGCGTGGACTTGCCGTCGTCGACAGAACCGGCGGTTGCGATGCGCAGCAACGTGGTTGACGCACTCATCAGAAGTACCCCTGCCTCTTACGGTCTTCCATGCCGGCCTCGGAGATCCGGTCGTCGGCGCGGGTGGCACCACGCTCGGTCAACCGGGACACCGCGGTTTCGGCGACGACCTCGGCGACGGTGCCCGCGTTCGATTCCACGCAGCCCGTACAGGTGACATCGCCGACGGTGCGGAACCGTACCGTCGCCTCGAACACCGGCTCGTCGGAGCGCGGTTGGAGGTGACGATCAACCGCGAGCAGCATGCCGTCGCGCTTGAACACCTTGCGGCGGTGGGCGTAATAGATCGACGGCAGCGTGATCTTCTCGGCGCCGATGTAGGACCAGATGTCGAATTCGGTCCAGTTGGACAGCGGGAACACCCGGATGTGCTCGCCCTTGTGGTGCCGGCCGTTGTAGATGTTCCACAGCTCAGGGCGCTGTGCCTTGGGGTCCCACTGACCGAACTCGTCGCGGAAGCTGAACACCCGCTCTTTGGCGCGCGCCTTCTCCTCGTCGCGTCGGGCGCCGCCGAACGCGGCGTCGAACTTGTTCTCGCGAATCGCGCGCAGCAGCGTCACCGTTTGGATCGGGTTGCGCGACGGGATGGTTTCGACAACGCGGCCCGCGTCGATGTCGTCCTGCACCTTGGCGACGACGAGCCGCACCCCGGTCTCGGCGACCAGCTGATCGCGGGTGGCGATGACCTCGTCGAAGTTGTGGTCGGTGTCGACGTGCATCACCGGGAACGGCAGCCGACTGGGCTGAAAGGCTTTCAGTGCCAGATGCAACATCACGATCGAGTCTTTGCCGCCGGAGAACAGCAGCACCGGCCGCTCGAACTCGGCGGCCACCTCGCGGATGATGTGGATCGCCTCGGCCTCCAGCGAGCGCAGATGGCTCAGTTCATATTGCCCGGGGAGCGGGAAGTGCTCGTTCGCCCCCGCGGCAGGACTGGCCGTCATTTCTGTCATCGATCCCCCGATTCCTGGTAAAGCTGGTAGTTCCGGTCAGGTTTATAGGCATTGCCGACTATGAAACCAGTCAGCTTTACCGCTGTCAACGAATTCGATGCACTTCCAGCGTCGAGCGTGAAGCCATTGCGAAATATCGCCGAGATTCTCGCAACGGTTTCACGCTCGGCGGGCCCAGGCTGCTGACACCCGAGCGATCAGGCCACCTTCGGTGTCCTCGGCCGTCACGCGAATGTCGATCCAGCCAAGTTCGGTTAGGGCGTCGGCCCGCCTGATGTCCTTCTGGAATTGTCGACGGTCGGTCCAGTGGTGGTCGCCGTCGTACTCGACTGCCAATTTGACGTGTTCCCAGCCCATATCGAGTACCGCGACGAGCTGGCCGTATTCGTCGTGAACGGGAATCTGTGTCTGTGGCGCGGGAAAGCCGGCGCGGAGGAGGAGCAGCCGCAACCACGTTTCTCGGGGCGACTCGGCACCGGCATCCACCAGACTCAAGGCGACGCGAGCACGCCGGATGCCCCTGCGACCCCGGTAGCGGTCCGCGAGAAGGTCGACGTCAGCCATCTTGAGGTTCGTTGTACGAGCGAGTGCATCAATCGCCGCGACAGCCCTGTCGGTTGGATAGCGACAGGCAAGGTCGAGGGCCGTCCGCGCCGGATTGGTCACCTCCATGCTGCCGAAGGAGGTTGCCTCGTCGTGCTCGATCCGATCAGACCATGTCCGGATCGTCGGCGGAGCGTGACGATTCTCGTAGATGAGCTCCGCAGGGCGATTGGGGTCAATCCATCGAGCCCCGTGTAATGCCGAAGCGGAGTGCCCGGCAACCACACCGCGTCGGTGAGACCACAGCCAGGCAGCATAGGCACGGACCGCCGCCGTGAGCTCAATGCCGTCAGCGATGTAGACATCGCGATGGATCGTCCTGAACCTGGTCCGCAATTCGTAGGGCGTCAGAGCCCCCGCGGCGACGACCTCGCTACCGATGAATGGGGCGCCCACGGGAACGAGTGTCCTGCCCGCGACCGACAATTTGCCGAGCGTGAAGCCACTGCGAAATATCGCCGGAATTCTCGCACCAGTTTCACGTTCGGCGAAAGCAAACCTGGCTAGCCGGTGACCTCGTGGAGTGCGCCGGTGGCGACGTCGAAGATGAATCCGCGGGCCGAGGTGTGCTTGGTGACGAACGGGCTGTTCTTGATGCGTTGCAACGACTGCCGGACGTCCTCGGCGACGTCGGGGAAGGCCTCGGCCGACCACGGCGGCTTGACCCCGGTCTCGTCTTGGATCGCGCGCTTGAAGTCGTCGTCGGTGAAGGTCAGCATTCCGCAGTCGGTGTGATGGATCAGGATGATCTCGGTGGTGCCCAGCAAGCGCTGGCTGATGGCCAGAGACCGGATCGCGTCGTCGGTGGCCACGCCGCCGGCATTACGGATGACATGCGCCTCGCCTTCGTTGAGCCCAAGTGCGCGGTAGACGTCAAGCCTGGCGTCCATGCAGGCCAGGACGGCCACATGCTTACTGGGCGGCAGCGGCAGTGGACCCTGAAATGACTTCGCATACTCGGCATTGTTGGCCAAGTAATCGTCGGTAACCGTCACGCCAATCTCCTTGTGTCGCAGTGTCGTTTGCTGCACAGTCCCGAGCCCGGCGGCCAGCCTAGCGAGCCGGCCGCTCGGTTTCACCGGTCCCGATCACCGAGATCGAAAGGCGCCGGGTGGGCTGCGCAGCGACGGGTCAGGCCGCATCTCCTACCCTGAGCGCATGGCAGACAGGCAGGGCCGACGGGCATGATCCGCTTCCTGTTGCGCCGGCTGCTGAATTACCTCGTGCTGTTGCTGCTGGCCTCGTTTCTCGCGTTCTGCCTGGCATCGGTGACGTTCCATCCGCTGGACAGTTTCATCGAGCGTCACCCTCAGCCGCCCGCCGAGGCGATCCATGCCAAAGCCGTCGAACTCGGTTTGGACCGACCGGTTCCGGTCCGGTACGCGCAATGGGCTGCCGGTGTGGTCCGGGGCGACTTCGGAACCACCGTGACAGGTCACCCGGTGGCCCAGGATCTGTGGCCCCGGGTGGGGGTCAGTTTTCGCCTGGTGGTGCTCGGCTCGCTGATCGGCACGGTGACCGGCGTGGTGCTGGGCGCGTGGGGGGCGGTGCGGCAGTACCGGCTCAGCGACCGGGTGATCACCGTGGTGTCGCTGGTCACCCTGAGCATTCCGTCGTTCGTCTTGGCCGGCCTGCTGATCCTGGGCGCGCTGCGGGTGAACATGCTCACCGGTGTGCGGGTCTTCGCCTACACCGGGGAGACCTCGCCGATCCCGCCGGCAGACATCTGGGACGACCTGGTCGACCGCGCCCGGCACATCGTGTTGCCGACTCTTACCCTGGCCCTCGGCGCGGCCGCGAGTTTCAGCCGCTACCAGCGCAACGCGATGCTGGATGTGCTCGGCGAGGATTTCATCCGCACCGCGCGCGCCAAGGGTCTGACTCGCCGGCGGGCGTTGTTCAAGCACGGCTTGCGCACCGCGCTCATTCCGCTGGCCACGTTGTTCGCCTACGGGGTCAGCGGCCTGGTCGTCGGCGCGGTGTTCGTCGAGAAGATCTTCGGCTGGCACGGCATGGGTGAATGGGTGGTCGAAGGCATTTCGAGTCAGGACACGCACGTCGTCGCGACGATCACGCTGTTCACCGGTGCCGCGTTGCTGTGCGCCGGATTGTTGTCCGACATCATCTATGCGGCGCTGGACCCCAGAGTGCGGGTGTCATGACCGGCTTCAGCTCGCGACGCGATCTGGTGATCCGTCGCTTCCTGCGTAACCGGCCTGCGGTTGTGGCTCTGAGTGTGCTCGTGCTGCTGTTCGTCGGCTGCTACGGCCTGCCGCCGCTACTGCCCTACAACTACACCGCACTCGATTACCACGCGTTGCTGCAGCCGCCGTCGCTCCAGCACTGGTTCGGCACCAATGCGCTCGGCCAGGATCTGCTGGCCCGCACGCTGCGCGGTACGCAGAAGTCCATGCTGATCGGCTTCTGTGTGGCGCTGATATCGACCAGCATCGCTGCCACGGTCGGATCGGTCGCCGGTTATTTCGGCGGTTGGCGCGACCAGGCGCTGATGTGGCTGGTGGATCTGCTTTTGGTGGTTCCCGGCTTCCTGGTGATCGCCATCATCACGCCACGGATCAAACAGTCGAGCAGCATGCTGTGGCTGATCGTGCTGCTCGCCGCGTTCGGCTGGATGGTCAGCTCGCGCATGGTCCGAGGTTTGACGATGGGTTTGCGAGAACGCGAATTCGTCCGCGCTGCAAGGTTTATGGGTGTACCCAACCACCGGGTGATTTCCCGTCACATTCTGCCGAACGTCGCCTCGATCCTCATCATCGACGCGACTCTCAATGTCGGCTTCGCCGTGCTGGCCGAGACCGGATTGAGCTTTCTGGGATTCGGCATTCAACCACCCGACGTCTCGCTGGGCACCTTGATCGCCAACGGCACCCCGTCGACGACGACGTTTCCCTGGGTGTTTCTCTTTCCTGCCGGAGCGTTGGTGCTGATCGTCTTGTGCGCCAACCTGACTGGTGACGGTTTGCGGGATGCGCTGGATCCGGGCAGCCGGTCACCGGGGCGGCGGAAGTGACGGCGCTGCTGGAGGTGACAAATCTCAACGTCACCTTCGACACCGGTGCCGCGCGGGTCGCCGCCGTGCGCGGAACCAGTTACCATATCGACCCGGGCGAAGTGGTCGCCATCGTCGGCGAATCCGGTTCGGGCAAAACCACTGTCGCGATGGCCGTCGTCGGGTTGCTGCCCGAATACACCGACGTGTCGGGATCGGTGCGCCTGCACGGCGAAGAGTTGCTCGGGCTGTCCGACCCGGCGATGTCACGCATTCGCGGCAAGTCGATCGGCACGGTTTTCCAAGACCCGATGTCGGCGCTCACGCCGGTCTACACCGTCGGCGACCAGATCGCCGAAGCCGTTAAAGTCCACAATCCCAAGGTCAGTCGAGCCGCTGCGGCAAAGCGGGCCGTGGAACTGCTCGAGCTGGTCGGCATCG
>JBAWAV010000178.1:0-3757 GCA_049589475.1 Mycobacterium sp. | reverse complement strand
GCCCATGACGGCGCCGTCGGAGAACGCCGGATCCAACTCGCCCGAGCGGTCGGCCCCCAGTTCCACCATCGGCGCCCCACCGCAGCGCAGGTCGTCGAGGCTCTCAGCGCTGCGGACGACGATCACCTGGGTGTCGCACACCTGGCTGGCCAGACGGGTTCCGTTCTTGATCATGATTTCGATCCTCGGTTCATTACTGCTCGGCCGGAGCGGCGCGGAGCTCTTCGACGATTTCGCGGCGAAGCACCTTGCCAGTCGCGTTGGTGGGCAGCTCGTCGCGAAAGACTACCCGGTCAGGGGTGCGCGACCCCCGCAAGCTCTTGCGGACATGCTCGCGCAGCTCCTCGGGGTCAGGGTCGATGCCGGCGGCCGGCACCACCACCGCGACGATCGCCTGGCCCCACTGCGGATCCTCGACGCCAACCACTGCGACGTGACGGACGTGCGGGTGTTCGACCAGCACGTCTTCCAGTTCGGCGGGTGCGATGTTCTCACCACCCCGAATGATGGTGTCGTCGCTGCGTCCGGTGACGAACAGGTAGCCATCCTCGTCGAGGGTGGCGATGTCCTTGGTCGGAAACCAGCCCTCGGCGTCGAGCACCGAGCCGATTCCGGTGTAGCGACCGGAGACCTGTTCGCCGCGAACAAACAGCTCGCCGGTCTCCCCCGGCCCCAGCACCGTTCCGTTCTCATCGCGGATCTGCACCTCGATGCTCGGCACCGGCTGACCGACCGAACTCAACCGCCGAACCACGGCCGGATCTGACGCGGTGTGCGCCTCTCGATGGTCGTCCGGGGTGAGCACGGCAATGGTCGAACTCGTCTCGGTCAAGCCGTAGGCGTTGACGAAACCGACCTGCGGTAACAACGCGAGAGCGGTGCGTACCAGCGGCAACGGCACCTTTGAGCCGCCGTAGGCCAGATTTCGCAGCGACGGCAGCTGGTGACCGCCCTGCTGCAGCACGGTGACGATGCGGTCGAGCATGGTCGGCACCACGGTCGCGCTGGTGACCTGTTCGGTGTCGACCAGATTCACCCATTCTTCGGGATCGAAGACAGGCAGGTAGACCATCTTGCGTCCGGCGTACAGGTTCGACAGCGCCGCGCTGACTCCCGCGATGTGGTACGGCGGAACGCAGATCAGCGCCGCGTCGGTCGGCTCAGCCGACGCGAATTCGACGGTTCCGGTGACGTAGCTGGTCAGGTTGTTGTGGGTGAGCTCGACGGCCTTGGGCTGCGACGTTGTGCCCGATGTGAACAACACGATGCCGACCGAGTCCGGGTCGGCGAACTCCGCGGCGGGTTCGGCGTCGCGGGCCTGTGCCAAAAAGTCGTCGGACAGCAGGACCCACTTGGCAATGCCGGCCAACCCGTCCGGCCCACCCAGCTCGTCGAGGTATCGGCTGTCCGCGATCACCAGCGGGTCGGGCAGCCGGGCGAGCAAGGTCTTGATGCCCTCGGCGGACAGCCGGTAGTTGACCGGCGTGAACGCCACCCCGGCGCGCGCCGAGGCGAACATCAGCAGCGGCAACATCGCGCCGCCGAGGCCGACGTAGGCAACATGGGACGCCTCGGAGCGCGCGATGAGGCCGGCGCCGCCGTCGGCGAGATCGCTGAGCTGCTGAGTCGTCAGCCGAACATCTCCCGAGACGACGGCGGTCCGGTCGGGATCGCTCGACGTTGCCATCTCGAGCAGTAGCGAAATACTCACGCTCGCACTTCCTGTGGTGTCAACACGTTACAAAGCTCGCCAAAAGTGTTACGGCCTCATTTTAGATGATGCAACTATCGCCCGATGCCCGGCGCGGGACCGTGGCCGACGCCACACCGGCAATGGCGTTTACCTCTGAATCCATCGGCTACCCCGCTTCGAGGCCGCCGTCAGTAGACCAACCAACTACAAGTGAGTTCGGGGATACCACGTTGACGACCTTCACAGCAGACTTATTACCCAAACACAGCACCTGGACCAGGTTGCGCGCCGGGATAGCAGGCGCGATGCTGGCCGAATTCTTCGGCACGTTGGTGCTGATGCTGCTCGGCCTCGGCACGTGCGCGGTCAACGTCGTCGGCCTGCCCGGTTCCGGCAGGCAGACCGTACCGTTCGGCCCGGACAACTGGCTGATCAACATCTTCGGTTGGGCGTTCGCCGTGATGCTGGCGGCCTACGTCTCGGGCGGTATCAGCGGTGCGCACTTCAATCCGGCGGTAACGCTGGCCTTCGCGGTCGCGCGGAAGTTCGATTGGCGCAACGTGATTCCCTACTGGGTATCCCAGATCGCAGGCGCCTTTTGCGGTGCCGCCATGGTTTACGCCGTCTACCGGCCCGCAATAGACAGCTTCAACACCGCTAATCACGTGTCGCGGGCGCATTCGATGGACACCTACGGGATTTTCGCAACCTCCCCCGCCTCATATTTCCACGGCGGCTACTTTGGGCCGGTCGTCGACCAGCTTGTCGGTACAGCGATTCTCGTGCTGCTGATCGCGGCGTTGATCGACAACCGCAATCAGGCGCCGGCCGGCAACTTGGCGCCGTTGCTCATCGGTTTCATCATCGCGGTGATCGGTTGCTCCTACGGCACCAACGCGGGTTATGCGCTGAACCCGGCCCGCGAACTCGGCCCGCGCATGTTCGCCTGGCTGGAGGGCTGGGGGAAGTTGGCATTGCCCGGCAACTACGGGCCGACGACCAATTACTGGTGGATTCCGGTGTTCGTACCGCTGTTCGGGGCGGTCGCCGGCATCCTGCCATACGACTTCTTCATCGGTCACGTGCTGGAGGCTCGCGCCACGATGATGCGTACCCCGGAGCCCGGTCTGGCGCCGGTACCCAGCACCGACGCCGCGTCGGGGGTGGCCGGTCCGGTCACCGCCGAAGACAGCGCCGAGGCCGAGGAACTCGAGGACGATCGGGCCGCCTGAGCTCAGCTCAGGTGCCGGTCCAGTGGGCGGGCCGCTTCTCGGCGAACGCGATCGCGCCTTCCTTGGCGTCGTTCGACGAGAACACCGGCATCAGGATGCTGTTCTGCTCGGCAAACCGGGTGTCGGGGCTCCAACCGCGGGATTCGACGATGATCCGCTTGGTCGCGGCCACGGCCAGCGGACCGTTGACGGTAATGCGCTCGGCCAACTCGATCGCGGCGTCCAACGCACCGCCAGGCTCGGCCAGGACGTTGACCATGCCCAGCGCGTGTGCGCGCTCGGCGGTGAAGGCTTCACCTGTCAGCGCCAGCTCCATCGCGATCGCGGGCGGAATGCGTTCGGGCAACCGCAACAGTCCCCCGCCACCGGCCACCAGTCCGCGCTTGACCTCGGGGATGCCGAACGACGCGTCCTTCGACGCCACGATCAGGTCGGTGGCCAGCGCCAACTCGGTGCCGCCGGCCAGGGCATAGCCCTCGACCGCGGCGATCAGCGGCTTGACCGGCGGGCGCTCGGTGAAGCCCATCCCGCGACCCTCGACGATGGGAACCTCGCCACGGGCGAACGCCTTGAGATCCATGCCCGCGCAGAACGTGCCGCCCGCACCCGTCAGGATGCCTACCGACAGCCCAGGGTCTGAATCGAGCTTGTCCACCGCGTCGGCCAGACCATGTGCCACCGCGGAGTTGACCGCGTTCTTGGCCTTGGGCCGGTTGATGGTGATGATCAGAATCCGGTCCCGCTGCTCGACAAGGACTTCGGGTTCGCTGGCAGCTTCTTCAGTGCTCACGGTGCTCATAGCGGTGTCGCACTCCTATATTCGATTTGTAAC
>JBAWAV010000177.1:0-8638 GCA_049589475.1 Mycobacterium sp. | reverse complement strand
TGCCGAACTTGCGAAGCCAGCGCAGCGGCGGATACAGGGTGACCAGGTTATGCGCGAGTTGATAGAACGGGCGCTCCACCCCGAAATACGAGCAGAACGCCAACGTGAAGACGAACGTGTCGGCCGGAACGTTGCCGCCGCTGTGATTGCCGACGAGCAGCACCGGTCCGTCAGACGGTATGCGGTCGAGTCCGCGGACGTCGGCCCGGAAATACAGCGACGCCAGCAGCCATGTGCCGGGCAGCTGGTCTCGGATGAAGTCCGGGTCGCGCTGGTGGAGATCGGCCTGCGGTATCCGGGCGATGATCTGCTTAGTTGCCCATCCGATCGCATCCGCGACGCCGACCATGGACCCAGCCTGGCACAGCCGAGCCGAAGGAAGGAGGGCCTTTCGTCGCTACCCCGATGAGCCGTCGATCACCAGCGTCCGTGACGGACAACCTCGGAGAAGGGCCGACGGTTCGGTTTGCGGATCGGCTTGAGCGGACGGTCGGCCGGATACCCGACACCGAGCAGATAAGCCACCTCGTAGCCCTCGGGCACGCCCAGAATGGCCCGCGCCTTGTCCTGATCCCCCACCGACGAGTGTCCGGTTCCGATTCCAAGGTCGGTGGCCGCGAGCATGATGGCCATGGTCGCCTGACCGACGTCGTACTGATCGGTCACTCGGCGCCGCTCGTCGGGCGGTTCGGGGATAACCAGGGCAATCGCGGCGGCAGCGCCCGCGATGTGACCGGCGCCGCGCCAGACCGTCGACAGTTCCTGCAGCTGGACCTTGTCAGTGACGATGACGAAGTCCCACGCCTGGCGGTTCTTCGCCGACGGCGCCCGCCAGCCCGCCTCGGCGATGCGGTTCAGGTCGTCGTCTGACACCGGTTGCGCCGTGTACTCACGCACATTGCGCCGGGCGGTGATCGCATCCCAGGTTTCCATGTCATCCTTCGTGTGCCGACGAACCATTCGTAGCGTGATCCTGACCCCATGCTGCCACCGCTAACGTGCGGCATCGTGGCGCCGGCTCGGTACGCCGTACACAACAGGTAACGCAGCCGCATCATCCGTGGATAGTCATCTTGATTTGAAGGTCGTCGCGACATGGAAGGTGAACGTGGCAATGCGGTCGGGCGAGCGCATCCAGTCGAAAGTTCGCAGTCACCGCTGGTGGCCGCGCATGAAACTCGGCATCGCCGCTCTGTTGGCGGCCGTGGCCAGCGCAATGATCGCGTCGATCCTTCTATATCTCGATGGCGCTGCGCCCCATCACATCCCAACTCACGGTCCGCCCATCAGCGGGGGCACCACAGTGACGCTGGATCTGGAGAGCATTGAGAACAACTACAGCGAGCTCGTCGGCGACCTGATCATTTCGCCCGGCCCTGAGTTGCTGGATCCGGTGACCAACGGTCTCAAGCAAGACCTCAGTGTCGCAGTCACATCCGCGACGACGCCGGTGAGGCGGACATGGACCAGGGGTATGGTGCCCGGTGTTTTCCCTGTTCCGCTGACCTTGGGGCGCGACATCGAGCGGTGGCCGTTCGATCGCTACTACACCGGACCGGTCACGGTCGAACTGTTCACGGGCGCGGCGCAGGTGCCGACGCGCGCCAACGTGACATTCGTCGATCGGTTGCCCGGCTGGAAAGCCCACGTGACCCGCACGAATAACGCCGATGCGTTGGCGCCTTACAAAATCGACCTGCAGCGGTCGGCGAGCACGATGGTGTTCGCGATCGTCATTCTTTGCATTCTCATCGCGATCGCCGCAGTCGGCTTGTTTGTCGCGGTTCAGACATTCCGGGGGCGACGAAAGTTTCAGTCCCCGATGACAACCTGGTACGCCGCGATGTTGTTTGCTGTGGTGCCGCTGAGAAACGCACTCCCCGGCTCGCCGGCGTTCGGAAGCTGGATCGATCTCACGATCGTTTTGTGGGTGCTGGTGGCCTTGGTGGTCGCGATGCTGCTTTACATCGCGGCTTGGTGGCGACATCTAAGGCCTGAGCCGCACAGCGCCGCCACCGATGCGGAATGGGATAACGCGACTCAACTGCTGGATAGGGCGAGATGAACTACCGATGACGTGTCTTTAGGGGCTCGTTGACTCCTTTCAACCCGCTCTGGCACGTGCGTACGACAAATCGTCCGATCCGGTCATCGACATCGGCCTCACGTTCTAGGGTGGCCCCCGATGGCACTTCATCTGCACCGTGCCGAGCGCACTGACCTGCTAGCCGACGGGTTGGGCGCCTTGATGGCCAATCCGCTGCCCGACCCGTTCGCCGAGGAGCTCGTCCTGGTGCCGGCCCGCGGCGTCGAACGGTGGCTGAGCCAGCGGCTCTCACATGTCTTAGGCGCTAGCGGCATGGGCGACGGAGTCTGCGCGGGAGTCTCGTTCCGCAGCCCGGCCTCATTGATCGCCGAGATCACCGGCACCGTCGACGACGATCCATGGTCCCCCGACGCGATGACGTGGCCGCTGCTCGAAACAATCGACAACTCACTCGACCAACCGTGGTGCGCCATCCTGGCGAAGCACCTGGGCCATTTCGACACCGGCGATGAAGCCGAATTGCGCAGCGGCCGACGGTATTCGGTGGCCCGACGACTGGCCGGTCTGTTTGCCTCCTACGCGCGGCAGCGTCCGCAGCTGCTCGTCGACTGGCTGGACAGCAACGCGCAAGGCCTCGACATTGATCTGCACTGGCAGCCAGAACTGTGGCGCGCGCTCGTCGAGCGCGTCGACGCGGATCCCCCACACGTCCGCCAGCAGAAGACCGTCGCACGGCTGCAGGAGGGGCCGAGCGACCTGCCAGCGCGGCTGTCGTTGTTCGGGCACACCCGCCTGGCGTGTACCGACATCGAACTGCTGCAGGCGTTGTCCACCCACCACGATCTGCATCTGTGGCTGCCGCACCCCAGCGACGCGTTGTGGCACAAGCTCGTCGGACACCACGGCGCGATCCCCCGTCGCGAGGACACCAGCCACCGCGAGGTGGACCATCCGCTGTTGGCCACGCTCGGACGCGACCTTCGCGAACTTCAACGCAGCCTGCCCGCAGATCCGCAGACCGACGAGTACCTGCCGAGCACTACCCGCGCCAGCACGTTGCTCGGCTGGCTGCAGTCCGATATCGCCGCCAATGCCGTTCGGCCACAAGGACGTACGCTGAGCGACGATGACCGCTCGGTGCAGGTCCACAGCTGTCACGGCCCGGCCCGTCAGGTCGATGTGCTGCGTGAGGTGCTACTCGGGCTGTTGCAAGACGACCCGACGTTGGAGCCGCGCGACATCTTGGTGATGTGCCCGGACATCGAAACGTATGCACCGCTGATCGTCGCCGACTTCGGGCTCGGCGACGTGGTGCACGGCGCGCATCCCGCCCACCGGCTGCGGGTCAAGCTCGCCGACCGTTCGCTGATCCAGACCAATCCGCTACTCGGCCTCGCCTCGCAATTGCTCGCATTAGCCGACGGGAGAGTGACGGCCAGCGAAGTACTCAACATCGCGGAGACTGCGCCGGTGCGAGCCCGGTTCGGCTTCACCGACGACGACCTGGAGTCGATCACCCGCTGGGTGCGGCAGGCGAATATCCGGTGGGGTTTCGATCAGGAGCATCGGCGGCCGTACCACGTCGACTTCGTCCACAACACATGGCGTTTCGGCATCGACCGCATTCTGGCGGGTGTCGCGATGTCGGACGATGCCCACGCCTGGATCGACAACACGCTGCCCCTGGATGACGTCAGCAGCAATCGTGTCGAGTTAGCCGGGCAGCTTGCCGAATTCGTCTACCGGCTCGAACATGCAGCCGACTCGCTGTCCGGCGCGCGACCGTTGAGCGATTGGCTCAACGCTTTGAGTGACGGAATCGCCGCGCTGACTCGCATCAACGATCCCGACGCCTGGCAGACACGGCAGGTGGAACGTGAGTTCGCGGAAGTGTTGCAGCAAGCCGGTTCTCGCGCCGACACATCGCTACGCCTGCCCGACATCCGAGCGCTACTCGACCGGCACCTGGCCGGGCGCCCGACCCGGGCCAACTTCCGCACCGGAACGCTGACCGTATGCACGATGGTGCCGATGCGGTCCGTACCGCACCGGGTGGTCTGCCTGGTGGGTCTCGACGACGGTGTCTTCCCACGCCTCGGCGTCGTCGACGGCGACGACGTACTGGCCCGCGACCCGATGACCGGTGAACGCGACATCCGTTCGGAGGACCGGCAATTGCTGCTGGACGCCATCGGCGCGGCCGCCGAAACGCTTGTCATCACCTACACGGGGGCCAATCAATACTCGGGCCAACCGCGACCGCCCGCGGTGCCGCTCGACGAGTTGCTGGACACCCTCGACATGACGACCACGGAGAAGGTTCGGAAACGCATCGTCGTCGAACATCCGTTGCAGCCGTTCGATATTCGCAATGTCGAGCCTGGAAAACTGGTGCCGAACGTCCCGTTCAGCTTCGACCCCACGGCACTGCGGGCAGCGCGCGCCAGCGCCGGCGACCGCAGCGCACAACCCAAGTTCATCTCCGGACCGCTGCCGCCTCCACCCGCCGACGACGTCATCCTCGCCGACTTGATCGGCTTCTTCAAAGACCCGGTTAAGGGCTTCTTCCGGGCGCTGGAATTCACGCTGCCGCGTGATGTCGACGGTGTCCAGGACGCCATGCCGGTGGACCTCGACAATCTCGAGGAGTGGTCGGTCGGCGACCGAATACTCGGCGACGTCCTGCGCGGCATGACCGCTGACCAAGCACGCCAGGCGGAATGGCGCCGCGGTACGCTGCCGCCGGGACAGCTGGGTTGGCGCAAGGCAACCGAGATCCGCGATCAGGCCAACCTTTTGGCGACCGAAGCGCAGCAATATCGCACAATGGATCCCAACCCGTATGACTTCGACATCGAACTCGGTGGCGGCCGGCGCCTCAGCGGAACCGTGCCCGCGGTGTACGGCCAACGCCTGGTATCGGTGACCTATTCCAGGTTGGACGGCAAACATCTGCTGGAGTCCTGGATTGCGTTGCTGGCGTTGTTCGCTCGCGATTCCCGCCAAGACTGGTCGGCCGCGTGCATCGGACGACGCAAAAGAGGCACCACTCCGCGGGTGGAGGAAATAGGTCGGCCGGATGGCGACGCCGTCGAGGTGCTGCGTGAGCTGGTGGCGATCTACGACGCGGGCCGCCGCGAGCCGCTCCCGTTGCCCGTCAAGACTTCATATGCCTGGGCGGTTGCGCGGCATTCCGGCGACGACCCGGTGCAGGCCGCGGATTACCGCTGGAGAAGCGGTCTATACCCAGGGGAAGACCAGTCGCCGGCCCATGTGCGGGCTTGGGGCAACAACGCACCGCTGTCCGCCTTGATGACGCCGCTGCGTTCGGGTGAGGAGTTTGACAGCCAAGACAACCGGCTCGGTGCCTATGCCTGCCGGCTCTGGCTGCCGATGCTGCGCGCCGAGAGGATTCCCACCTGATGGAGCCATTCGACCTGCTCGGCCCATTGCCCGCCGAACGCGCCACCACCGTGCTGCAGGCCAGCGCAGGCACCGGCAAGACATTCGCGTTGGCCGGTCTGGTGACGCGCTATCTCGCCGAAGGCAAGGCGACGCTGGATCAGATGCTGCTCACCACATTCAGCCGAGCCGCCAGCCAGGAGCTCCGCGAGCGGGTGCGCCGCCAAATCGCCGATGCTGTCATCGCTTTTGACGACCCCTCGACCGTCGGTGACAACCAGCTGGTGGCCCACCTGCTGCAGGGCAGCGACGACGAGCGCACGCTCCGCAAGCAACGGCTGCGCGATGCGCTCGCCGGTTTCGACGCCGCGACGATCGCCACCACGCATCAGTTCTGCCAGCTGGTACTGAAATCGCTTGGGGTGGCTGGCGATAGCGCTTCCAACGCCACCCTGCTGGAAAGCCTCGACGACCTCACCACCGAGATCGTCGACGACCTGTACCTCGCCCACTTCGGCCAACAGCGCGACGATCCGGTGTTGCAGTACGGCGCTGCGTTGAAGTTGGCCCGCGAGGTGGTCAACAACACCGCAGCCGAGTTGCGGCCCCGCGACGCTGACCCGGGATCGGAGGCCGCTGCCCGCGTCGATTTCGCGAAAGACGTTCTCGCCGAACTGGGAAGCCGCAAACGGCGACTCGGCGTCCTGAGCTACGACGACCTGCTGAGCCGACTGGCTGCCGCGCTGGACGCCGACGACTCCCCCGCGCGAGCGCGCATGCGCCACCGCTGGCCGATCGTCATGGTCGACGAGTTCCAGGACACCGACCAAGTCCAGTGGCAGGTGATCGACCGTGCGTTCAGCGGCCACTCCACGGTGATCCTGATCGGCGATCCGAAGCAGGCCATCTACGCGTTTCGCGGCGGCGACGTCGTGACGTATCTGGAGGCGGCGAGGACGGCGGGCGAGCAGAAGACGTTGGCCACCAACTGGCGCAGCGACTCCGCGCTGCTCGACCGCCTGCAGGTGGTGCTGCGCGGCGCCCAGCTTGGTGATGCCGCGATCGTGGTGGAGGATGTCGATGCACACCATCGGGGTCATCGACTTGTCGGCGCGCCTCATAATGATCCGTTCCGGTTACGGGTCGTCCAGCGACCGACGTTGGGCCGCAAAGGTGTTCAGAACCCACCTATCGCCGCATTGCGGGAACACATCAGCGCCGACCTCGCCGCCGACATCCGAGCGCTGCTGGCCAGCGGGGCTACCTTCGATGGCGAGCCGATACGGGCCCGCGACATCGCGGTGATCGTGGAGCGGCATCGAGACGCCGAGGTCTGCTTCCAGGCGCTCTGTGACGCAGGCATTCCGGTCGTGTACACCGGCAACACCGACGTCTTCACGTCAGAGGCGGCAACGGACTGGCTCTGCCTGCTGGAGGCATTCGACCAGCCGCACCGCCCCGGTATGGTGCGCGCGGCCGCGGCGACGGTGTTCTTCGGCGAGACCGCGGAAACCCTTGTGGCCGGCGGTGACCCGCTGACGGATCGAATTGCCGACACATTGCGCGAGTGGGCCGCCCATGCCCGGGAACGCGGCGTCGCGGCGGTCTTTGAAGCTGCGCAATTGCGCGGGATGGGCGATCGGGTGTTGTCCTGGGCGGATGGCGAGCGGCAGATGACCGATCTCGCGCACATCACCCAACTGCTGCAAGACGTCGCACACCACGAACGATTGGCCTTACCGGGACTGCGTGACTGGCTGCGCAAGCAACGCGAAGAGCGCAGCGCCGCAACCGAACGCAACCGCCGGCTGGACAGTGACGCCACCGCCGTGCAGGTGATGACGGTGTATGCGGCCAAGGGACTGCAATTCCCCGTCGTCTACATACCGTTCGCGTTCAATCGCAATGTCCAGGACTACGACCTCGTGGTGTTTCACGACGACGGAGCGCGTTGCTTGTATATCGGCGGTGCGGATGGTCCTGGTGTCGCCTTGGCGAAAGAGCAGGGCCGCCGAGAGGATGCGAGCGACGTCAGCCGGTTGAGCTACGTCGCGATGACGCGTGCGCAGTCGCAGGTGGTGGTGTGGTGGGCACCGGCTCGCGACGAGCCCAATGGCGGGTTGTCGCGGCTGCTGCGTGGCCGTCGCCCTGGTGAGCCGCTCGTGCCCGAACGGTGTGATCCTCCGAAGATCTCCGACGACGACGTGATGGCCCGGCTGCGGGAATGGGAGGCCGCGGGCGGTCCGGTCATCGAGGCCTCGGTGGTGGCCGCAGCACCGCCAGTGCCGGCCAAGTCGGAGCCAACAGATCTGGAGATGCGGCACTTCCACCGCAGTATCGACACCGGGTGGCGACGCACCTCCTACTCAGGTCTCATCCGGGTCGCCGAGTCCGTCGGCGTCACCAGCGAGCCAGAGGTCACCGAACTGGATGACGAGACCGGGGATATCTCGTTGACCGAGAACGCATCCGGACCAGACGTGCCATCGCCGATGGCGGCGCTGCCGCGGGGTGCAACGTTCGGGTCGCTGGTGCATGCGGTGCTGGAGAATGCTGATCCATTTGCGGCGGACTTTGCCGCCGAACTCGAAGACAACGCACGACGCGAGCTCAGCTGGTGGTCGGTGGACGTTTCCGCTTCCGAGTTGGCTGCGGCATTGCTACCGATGAACGAGACCCCGTTGGGTCCGTTGGCGGGTGGACTGACCTTGCGACAGATCGGTCTGCCAGACCAGTTGCGGGAGTTAGCCTTCGAGATTCCGCTGACTGGCGGCGATGTGCGCGGTGCCGTGCCGAATGTGTCGGTGTCCGATGTCGGTGAGTTGTTACGCGTTTTTCTGCCGGACGACGATCCGGTGGCTCCCTACGTTGATCGGTTGACGTCGGCCACATTGGGCAATCAGTCGCTGCGCGGCTATCTGTCCGGCTCCATCGACGCGGTGCTACGCCTGCCCGACGAGCGTTATCTGGTGGTCGACTATAAGACCAACTATCTCGGCGACAATGCAGCCGATTATGGAGCCGCACGGCTGGCCGAGGCCATGCTGCATTCCGACTATCCGCTGCAGGCCCTGCTGTATACCGTTGTTCTGCATCGTTTTCTGCGCTGGCGGCTGCCCGATTACGACCCTGCTGTGCACCTGGGCGGGGTGCTGTATCTGTTTGTCCGGGGCATGTGCGGCGTCGATA
>JBAWAV010000176.1:0-34369 GCA_049589475.1 Mycobacterium sp. | reverse complement strand
CCGTCGATCATGACGGTGATGGGACGCTGGTTCTGGTGGCCGAAGCGGGTACGGGTCCGCCCGGCCAGCCAGATGCTTCGGTCCGTCGGGCCGCGCCCGCTGGTTCGTGCGCTGCTGTACCAGCCGCGGCACGAGGCCCCGCCGGATCCGCAGACGTAGCATCCGTCGGCCCTTGGTGCGTGCCCTGCTGAAGTAGGCGATGCTCTCGGCAAAAGGTGAAGGGCGCGTCTTTGTGTTGCGGGCTATGATTTTGCCCGCAGTGCCGCCGAGCAGAAGGGGATCGACGTGGCCGATCAGCTGAAAGCCGATCTCGTCGCGCTGCACCACGGCAGCAACGACATGCTGGATGCGGTCGGCGAAGCCGCGCTGGAATTCGTCAACCACGAGGACGGGTTGGCGGAGGCGGCGCCAGGCTGGGTCGGATCGTCGCAGGCCGCGCTGGCTGAACTCGCGGCGCACTGGGAGGCTCGGCACAGCCATCACAAGTTGCAGGTCGGCGGACTGGGGACGCACGTCGCCGACGCGATGACCCGCTACGCCGCACACGAGGACGGCTCGGCCCAAACTCTCGGGTCGCTGCCGGGCTAGGTGGTGGCATGTGGCGCCGCTGACCCCGTCTGACGTCAAGCGCTGGGATCCCGACGCGATTCATCACTTGTTCCAGACCGCCAGCAACCGGGCGCAGACCCTGCAGCGGTTGGGTGACAATCTCCAGCAGGTCCACAACGGGCTGAGCGACTGGCAAGGAGAAGCCGGCGACGCGTTCCGGGCCGACCTCGGCCGTACCCGCCGCGATATCGACGCAGACGGCCAGGAGTCCAAGCAGGTAGCGACAGCGGTGTCGGCCGCCGAGGCGGACGTGCGTGCATGCAAGACCGAACTCGACAACATTCAGCACGCAGTCGACGCCAACCACTGGGCGATCACGCCGGACTGGCGAATTGATACGGGCAACACGTTGAAAGGTCCCAACAGCGGCTTGCTGGTCATTGAGCTGCAAACGCTGCAGACTGCGCTCGACGCTTTGAAGATGCATGCGTTGAGCACCGACCACGAGCTCGCGACTGCCGTCCGCTCAGCCGTCGGTGAAGCCTCAGCGGGTGCCCGCCCGCCCGCGCCTCCGGCTGCGCCGAAACCCCAAGCGGGAGAACCGAAGTCGTTGAAAGACATGCTGTTACCCCCTGGGTCGGGCAACGGGGCCCCCGCGACTGGCGGAGCGCCGAAAGGCCCACCGGTTCCCGCCGGCGCAGGGAGCGGCAAGCCGCCGTCGCTGGAAGACATGATGCTCGGGAAAGGTACGCCCGCTCACGAGCCGCCCCCGCCGGGCAGCTTGCCAGATCTGCTGAGTCGGATGCCCAAACCCGGTGCACCCAGCGGCGCGCCGGCGCCCAAACTGAACCCCGCGGACATCGAGAGCTTCAAGGCGATGGCCCGCCAAAGCATGATCGCCGACGGGGTACCGCCGGACCAGATCGAGGGACGGCTCCACGACATCGTGGGCCGCACTCAGCAGTGGATGGACAACGGGATGCCGAATTATGTGCCTCCCGAGCCGCCGAAGCCGCCACCGCCGGGATTCGGCGATGGATTCGCTGACCACTGGTTCGGCTTCGAAGACGCGGTCCACAGGCTCACCGGGCAAGAGGGGCTCGCTGCGATGGGCGATGAGTGGGGCGGGATGGCGAAAGGTCTCGCCGGAAAGGCCGAGGAGTCTCTCCTGCTAGGACCGGTCGCTCCGGTCCACGACCTCACAAATGAATTCAAGAGTTTCCTCGACAACCCCGCCTACTACGCGGGCGGAAAAACCGCCGACGGTGCCATCGCCTTGCCCGGAATGATGTTCGGCGGCGAAGGGGCAGCTGTTGAGGCAGGGCTACCCGCAGAAACCGTCACCCCAGGCGGCGCACCCTTAGCCGTAATGCACGGCTGGGACCCGTTAGGCGGAATGTCATTCGACGACTTTGCGTCCCACTTCGGCACACCGGAGACGCGTGTTTGGCCTGGAAATGACGGCTTCCCGCAGGGTTATGTGCCCCAACCCTCTAATCTGCCGGAGGGCACCATAATCGACCGGTTCGGGTCTGAGTATGGTCGCTATCTTTCACCTGACGGCACCCCCTTCTCGGACCGGGCGATACCGCCCGAAACCGTTGGAGGAGATTACAACCGATACATGGTGACGAGGGAGCCGCTACCTCCGGGATGGCGAATCGTAGAAGGACCAGTGGAACCCTTTTTTGGCCAGACGCCATCGCCTGGTGCGCTTCAATATATGATCGAGGGCCCCGATGGCGTCAGACCAAATGTTCAAGAGTTAGTCAGATTAGGAATATTGGATGAGTACGGACCCCGCCTTGGGCGATAAATCTGCAGAACTTCAAGCTGAGATAGATCGGCTTTCGGAATTCTTTGGCGTTCGCTCTATGCCCGTGGGCTTCCGAACAAACGACGGCCTGAACATTTATATCGCCGAGGACGGTTCGTACCACTTCGCCTTCTATGAGCGCGGAAAACTGGTCTTCGACCGGTCGGGAAGCCTCGATGACCTTCTCTACTGGTATTGCCAAAGCGTGGTGACGAGTCAGGCAGCCAAGCGGGTAGGAGATCGCACTGAGCGGTTCAAGTACGAATACCAGGTCCTAAGCCAACTGCGTATCGATTGGGCAAAGAGGAATGTCCGGGAGACGGCGACGATGTTTCGCAAGTACGGGCGGCCCGAGGATATTGCCCTTCTGCCTGACATAGGCGAAGTGCTTTAACGGATGCTGTCCAGCGGTGTCGTGGCCTGCCGCCAAGACCACGAAAAAGATGCTGGCCTAGAGGACTCGTGCGGATAGCTCTGGTAGGTAATTCTGGCAAGCTTCGGCGTTCTGCGCTCCCGAGCCGAGCTGACCTGATTCGGGTGAGAGTAGGGTTATGATCGCTTCTGAATTTGCCCGAGATGTCCACACAACGGTGGGGCCGCTGTTAGAAGAACTCGGCTTCGTTCTCGATGAGATCGATGACAGTCCCGATAAAGGCGGAAGACGCCGCCACATCGTCTACTACCGTTCGAGCGACTGCAAGCTCCAGGTTAACGAGTCATCCCGAGAAGGTGAGTTCAATTGCATGATTGCACCACTGGACGCGCCAAATGCCTTCGGCTTGGACACCACAAAGTGGCAGTTTCTTACACGTTTTTCGAAACGTCCCGACCTGCCACTTGCGGAGCTAGCCGCTCAGGCTAGAGCTGAGTACGAGTCCTACGCGAATCCGCTCGAGTGGGTTCGCGATCGTATAGTCAAGTATTACGAAGCGGCGCACGCGGGAATTCTCGAAATGTATAGCGCGGAGTGATGCTCCCCAGCGCACGCATTCGATGCGAATGACGCCTAGGCCGCACCGTCATCACGGCTCGCGGCCCAAGATCTGACCGACCTGTTGTCACATCGCTGATAGTGGGTACAGGACCGCCATGCAGCGCCCCGACACGATCATCGAGATCCACCGCGAACGCGTGCAGGACCAGACCGTCGAGATGTTCGGCGGCGACAAGTACACGGAGTCCGTCGACGGCACCGGCTACTACGCAACCGCCACGCTCGATCTCACGCTGGACCGCGTGTGGTTCATCTTCGATGCACAGCAGCGGCTGTGGCAGGAGATGGCCGACAGCGGTGAAACCCACGACCCACTAAGGCATTTCGCGATCGACCTGGTCATCTTCGATTCGAAGATCACCATCGATTCGGTGACCTGTGTGCCGCTCGTGTCGTTGCCGCCCGCGACGATCACCATCCCGGACGGACCGCGCTCCGGCGAGTCACTCGAAATCCCGTACAACGAGATCCCGCTGTTCGGCCGCTTGACGATCCACGACCAACTCGAGCCGAAGGAGGTAGAGCGGGGCAAGCAGACCATCGCACTCGACTTCAACGAGCAGGATGCCCCGTTGCTACTGGCCGCGCCGTTGCGCGACGACTACAGCCCGCAGTTGTTCGGCTCGCACGTCGATCGCCGCCCCGACGGCAGCATCGCCTTCACTGCGCAAGATCCGCGGATCAGCTGGGAACTCGATTACGCAGAGGCGTACTGGATCACCCATAGCATCGCCGGCGAGCTGCTGGTCAATACCGAAAAGCTGCAACACCTCGGCCTGTCCGACGACGAGGCCAGAGTCAGGGTGCTCGATTCGCTGGCCGCTCAGATCTCCGATGCGGTCCGCCCGAAGCTCGCCGAGATGGGTGACGACGGCGTCATGGACCTCATGCCCACTCCGTTGGATGTCGACCCACAGTCGCAGGACGACCAGACGGTCAAAGATCTCGATGCCGTCGTGCAGCGGTTCGACATCGGCGGCACCACGCACGAATCCATGGTGATCCAGCTGCAGACGTTGCGGGAGTTGCCGAGCGGCGAGGAGCTACCGCCGTCGATCCTCGCTGAAAATCCCGACGAGAAAACAGGATTGGCCGTCACCGGGTGGAGCATTCTGCGGCAGGTGCGCGACACCGTGAAGAAGACCTTCGACCTCGAGGACGGCGATTTCGACGCCGACGTACCGTGCCTGCTGAATGGTCCGAAGACCATAAACATCGGCGGACAGGAACGTTGCCTTGAAGCCCTCGATGCTGACGTCGTGCCCCGAACCCAGGATGGCCGGTTGGTCATCGACGGCACCGTCAGCGCCGAAACCACGCTGTACGACTTCAAGGCGACGTTCAAGGTGACGTACGAGATGGGCCTCGACGACATACCGCGTGACCCGAGCGGCCATGAAACGCGACGGTCCGACCTGGAAAGCGTGGAGAGTCTGGAGATGGCGCTGAGCGCCGCCGGCGACCGCAAGCGCGCCGGCGCGCTGAGCGACCAGGAGTACGAAGCCGAAGTGAAGCGTGTTCACGATCGGTTTGAGGAGCTGCCGAAGACCGTCGGTGTCCGGCCCACCCAGAATCCGCCCGAGGCGGAGGTCAATCCGGATTTCCACCTGACAGTCGCGGGCAAGGTCGCCGCGGCGGCGGGCGCGGCGGCCGTGGTCGGTCTGCTCGCGCTGCCGGTGACCTGGGTGGCCGGTGCGGCCGGAGTGGGGGCCGCCGGTGGGGGTGGACTGCTCGCTTTGGCGATCGTTCAGTACTTCACCACGGTGCTGACGATCGACTGGTTCGGCACCGGAATCGGGTCACGCCAGGTCAAGCACTCGCTTAACGATCGCCCGGACGGCACCTCACTGCCTCCGATCGGCATACCGGTCGACGTGGATTTCAACCGCCAACGCCTCGCGGTGTACTTCCGGCCGCTGCCGGCGAAATTGTGGGTTGGTTGTGTGGACACCGAGGACGACGGCGACCGCACCGACATTCGGCTTGTCGGGGGCCGGTGGCCCACCGATGGTCATCCCTGGAAGCTTTCCAACGACGACGCCATGCTTTACGTCGACTCCGGCGAACTGCAGTTGCTGATGGAACCCGACAGCGTCAGCGGCGACGGCGCACCGATCAGTGTTGCCACCGCCGCCGATGGACAGCACTACCTTCAGGTGGAGAACGAAGACCCTGACAAACTGCAGCGCCTTCCGCATGTGGACCGTCTGGGCGACGAAGTTCGCACCGGCTCATGAGCGTGCCTGAAACGCCGCACCGCGCACGTCGGAACCGACCTCTGTAGGGTTGTTCAGGTGTGTGGAGCCACCGGTGAGGTGCGACTCGACGGTCGTCCGCCTGACGTAGCGGCGGTGTCGGCGATGGCCGATGTGATGGCGCCGAGAGGTCCGGACGGCGCCGGCGTCTGGTCACAAGGACGGGTAGCCCTCGGTCATCGTCGCCTCAAAATCATCGACCTGACCGAAGCAGGCGCGCAGCCGATGATCGACTCCGATCTTGGGTTGTCCATCGCGTGGAACGGCTGCATTTACAACTACAAGGAGTTGCGGCGCGAGCTCGAGGGCTACGGCTATCGATTCTTTTCCCACAGCGACAGCGAGGTCCTGCTCAAGGCCTACCACCGCTGGGGCGACGACTTCGTCAGCCATTTCAAAGGCATGTTCGCGTTCGCGATCGTCGAGCGCGACAGCGGCCGGGTGCTGCTCGGTCGGGACCGCCTCGGAATCAAGCCGCTCTATGTGACCGAGGACGCCCACCGGATCCGGTTCGCCTCGTCGTTGCCGGCGCTGCTGGCCGGCGGCGGCGTGGACACCCGGATCGACCACGTCGCGCTGCACCACTACATGACGTTCCACTCCGTCGTCCCGGCGCCGCTGACGATCCTGCGGGGCGTGCAGAAGATTCCGCCGGCGTCGCTGCTCGCGATCGAGCCCGATGGCCGGCGCGTCGCCACGACCTACTGGTCGCCGGACTTCAGCAGGCACGAAGACCGCTCCGACTGGTCCGAGCGCGACTGGGAAGACGCCGTGCTGTCGTCGCTGCGGACCGCGGTCGAGCGTCGACTCGTCGCCGACGTGCCCGTCGGATGCCTGCTGTCCGGCGGGGTGGATTCCAGCCTGATCGTCGGCCTGCTCGCCGAAGCCGGTCAGCACGGATTGTCGACGTTCTCGATCGGATTCGAGTCAGCCGGCGGCGTCAAGGGCGACGAATTCCAATACTCCGACATCGTGGCCAAGCGCTTCGACACCGATCATCACCAGATCCGAATCGGAACCGAGCGGATGCTGCCGGCCCTCGATGGAGCCATCGGCGCGATGAGCGAACCGATGGTCAGCCACGACTGCGTCGCCTTCTATCTGCTCAGCCAAGAGGTCGCCAAGCACGTGAAGGTTGTGCAATCGGGGCAGGGTGCCGACGAGGTGTTCGCCGGCTACCACTGGTACCCGCCGATGGGTGCGTCGGCCGCTGCCAGCCTCGAGGGTTCGGTCGCCGAATATCGCGCCGCGTTCTTCGACCGCGATACCGACGGCGTCGCAGCACTTCTCGCGAACGGCATTGCCGCGCCGAACGACCCCAGCGAGCGTTTTGTCAGTGAGCACTTCGCGCAGGCGGGCGCCGAAACCGGCATCGACCGCGCGCTTCGGCTCGACACGATGGTGATGCTGGTCGACGACCCGGTCAAGCGGGTGGACAACATGACCATGGCCTGGGGTCTGGAGGGCCGGGTTCCGTTCCTCGATCATGACCTCGTCGAGCTGGCCGCCACCTGTCCGCCGGAACTCAAGGTGGCTCACGGCGGTAAGGGTGTGCTGAAAGAAGCTGCGCGACGGGTCATTCCGGCGGAGGTCATCGATCGCCCGAAAGGCTACTTCCCGGTTCCGGCATTGACCCATCTCGAAGGGCCATACCTGGACATGGTGCGTGACGCGCTCTACGCACCGGTCGCCAAGGAGCGTGGGCTGTTCGACACCGGCGCGGTCGACGCGTTGTTGGCCGACCCGAACGGCCGGCTGACACCGCTTCGCGGAAACGAACTCTGGCAGATCGCGCTGCTCGAGCTCTGGTTGCAACGCCATGGTGTGACCGGGCCGGCAGCATGACCTCCAGCGGTCCTTCCGAGGACCATCCTGAGGCGATCACGCTCGGCCTGCACGACGCGTCGCCGCCACATCTTATCGACGCGATGGAGAAGGATGTCGAGCTTGAATTAGGTTGGGGTCGACTTATTTTCGGTCAGACTTTCGCCGACCCGGCCACGCTGGCGGAGGCGCTGCGACGGGAAGCGCCCGGACGCCGCGACATCTGTATTTATGCGCGCGAATCCCACGTCGTGGTTGCCGGGGCGCCGGCCGAGCTTTTCATCGATCCCAGTCACACGTACCGGTTGCGATTCGCCGACTCTTCGGAAGATGACGAGTCGGCGCCGTCCCCGGTTGGTGTCACAGTGCGCACGCTGAACGACCCGTCCGACGCCGACGCCATGAATCGCGTATTCGTCCGTTGCGGGATGGTTCCGGCGCCAGTCGACGTGATTTGGGAAAACCACCTCAATGAGCCGGCCGTCACCTACCTGCTCGCGGTGCGCGACGATGACGGCGCCGTGGTGGGCACGGTGACCGGCGTCGATCACGAGTTGCTGTTCTCCGATCCCGAGCGCGGCTCGAGTTTGTGGACCTTGGCGGTCGATCCCGTCGCCGGGGTTCCCGGAATCGGCATCGCCCTGACCCGAAAGTTGGCCGCGCACTTCCGTCGTGCGGGCCGTGCGTACATGGACTTGTCGGTCACCCACGACAACGCGGCCGCGATCGGGCTGTACGAGAAGCTCGGTTTCCGGCGCGTCCCGGTGCTGGCGATCAAGCGGAAGAACGCCATCAACACGCAGTTGTACAGTCCGCCGCCGGAGACCGTCGACGACCTCAACCCCTATGCGCGGATCATTGCCGACGAAGCATTACGCCGGGGCATCTGGGTCGAAGTCCTCGACGCCGAAACCGGCGAGATCCGCCTCAACCACGGCGGTCGCAGCGTGATCACCCGAGAATCGCTCTCGGAGTTCACTTCGGCAATCGCCATGTGTCGTTGCGACGACAAAAGATTGACCCGCCGACTTGTCTCGGACGCCGGGATCATTGTCCCGCGTGCACGTTTGGCGACCTTCGATGACAGCGACTACGAGTTCTTGAAAGAGGTCGGGGAAGTCGTCGTCAAACCGACTCGCGGCGAGCAGGGCAAAGGCATCACCGTCGGCGTCAATGCCGACCACGGGCCCGGCGAGTTGTCCGCCGCAGTGGCACGGGCGCGGGAGCAATTCCCGGAGGTGCTGATCGAGCAGCGCATCAAGGGCGACGACCTTCGACTTGTGGTGATCGACGGCCGAGTCGTCGCCGCCGCGCTGCGGCTGCCGCCTGAGATCATCGGTACCGGCGAGCACACCGTGCGGGACTTGATCGTTGCGGAAAGCCGACGTCGTTCGGCGGCCACCGGCGGTGAGTCGCGCATCCCGCTCGACGAGGTCACCGAGGCGACAGTCGCCGAAAACGGTTGGCGATTCGACGATGTGCTGCCGCAAGGGGATCGGCTTCGCGTCCGCCACACCGCCAACCTGCACCAGGGCGGCACGATTCACGATGTCACCACCGACGTGAATCCCGAGCTGTGCCGCGTCGCGGTGACCGCGGCCGAGGCGATCGGCATCCCGGTGACCGGCATCGACTTGCTTGTGCCCGATGTCACCGGTGAGGAGTACGCCTTCATCGAGGCCAACGAGCGACCGGGTCTGGCCAATCACGAACCACAGCCCACCGCTGCGGCTTTCATCGATTACCTGTTTCCCGGTCAGCCGGGGCAGCCGTTTGCGTGGACGCCCGAAGAATCGCCGCGCAACCCCGACGATTCTGTGGTCAGATGAAGTCCGAACCGCCGTCGACGTTCACCGTCGCGCCGGTCACGTAGCCGTTCCGCCGCGACGCCAGATATGTCGTGATCGAGGCCACCTCCTCGGGTAAGCCGGCGCGTCCGAGATCGCATGGCTGATGGAAGTTGTTGTCGATCCACGTCATCACGTCATGCGGGTCAGTAGCGTCGAGGCCGTCGGCGGCGAGGATGTCTTTGAGATTTTCGGTGAAACTGGCCGTGACGATGGTGCCCGGACAGACGCAGTTCACCAGGATGCCCTCCGTGGCAAGGCTTTTCGATAAGTTCTTGGTGACGCTGGCCAGCGCCGCCTTCGCTGCCGTGTAGGCGACGATGCGGGGGTTCTGCCGCTGGATGGAATGCGCGGACAGGGTGACGATGCGGGCCCAGTCGGCGGCGCGCAGCATGGGCAGCGCGGCGCGAATCGAGCGGACGCCGGACATGGTGCCCAGTTCGAACGCGGCCTCCCAGTCGCTGTCATCCATCTGCTCGAAGTAGCCGTCGCCGGGACCGATGGTGTGCACCAGGCTGTTCAGCGATCCCCAGCGTTCGGATACGGCGGCGAAGCCGTCGGCGATCGACGCCGCGTCGGTCATGTCGACGCTCACGCCAAGCGCGTCCGGAGCTCCGGCAGCTCGAAGGGCGTCCACCGCGGCATCGAGCGCGCCCTTGCCGCGGGCCATTACGGCAACGTTAGCGCCCTCGGCGGCAAGGGATTCCGCGATGGCCAGCCCCATACCCTTGCTTCCGCCGGTGACGACGGCATTCGATCCAGTGAAACCCAGGTCCACAGTCTTCCTCCGGTCAGGCGTGTCGAGTGAGTCGTGCGATCGTGTCCGGCGTGACGCCGAGACCGCGCAGGCAGAACTGGAATGCGGTGCGGCGAATGTCGTTGCGTTCGCAACCGCCTGTTGCCCAGTGTCGTTCGGTGCACGCCCACACCACACCCTGGATTGACTGAGCGTCGCTTGCCGGATCGATGCCCTGGAATGTGCCGTCGTCCAGGCTGCGCTGGAGCTGCTCGATGAGCGGCTCGAGCATCTGCGCATACGCCGGCTGGATCAGCTCCGGGGAGGCGAACATCTGCGACTGGGCTTCGATCGACAGCTGACGCAGATCGGATCTGATGTTGTCGTCGAAGGCCAGGTCGAGCCGGCCGTCGATCCAGGCCGCCACGGCCTCAACCGGTGTGCCGGCTGTCGCCATCTTTCTTCGCAGCCGTCGCATTTCGACGCGCGCCATCTCAAGAAAGACCGTGGCGACCAGCTCGTCTTTGGAGTCGAAATGCCGATAGAACGCCCTGGTGCTCAACTGCGCGCGATCAAGAACCGCGGCAATGCTGAGTCCTCGAACGCCTTGCTCACGAACAGATTTCGATGCGGCGGTCACAATAGCGCGGCGCACGTCAGGATCTGGGGCGAGCTTGTCACGTCGCCGCGTTGCAGCCTGGGTCACATTACCTCCGGCTTCGGCGGTCGGCGACGCCGTTAAGTGAGAACGATGTTTTCATTTAGTGCTCGATCACTATCACAGCCGGCAGGTGAGGTTGTCAAGGACAACCAGCCACTGGCGCGGTCACCACGGCGACGGTATGCCCGCTCGAATCCTGGCGACCTCGGAACGCGCGAACCGCACCCGGTCGGTGTCGGCGCCGCGCGATGCAGCCAACTCGTCGGCGAGGGCATAGGCGGCGTCGAGGATGTACCGGGCGCGCCTGCGTTCGCCGCGATTGCGACCGGCCTTGCGGTAAACCCTGCGCGCCTTGCGTTTACCGGCCATCGCATCGAGTTCGACCGGCGTGATGACATTGCGGGCCTGCTCGGGGGCCATTACGGCGCGGACGAAGTCCCGTTCTCGGGTGACGGTCAGTTTGTATACCTGCGCAACGATGATCAGCGCGACGGCGACCGTGCCGAGCAGCAGTCCGATGAGCGCCAGCGTGTTGGTCCCGGCCAAAGCCGCCACCGAGTCCCACGTCCCGTGCAGCAGCATCGGAATCGCGATCAGCAGCAGACCCCGCCCGATCTTGCGTGGTTCGGCGGGCCGACCGAAGAGATAGACGACGCCGGCGCAGAAGATCGCGCTGTAGAGGATATGCGCGGCCACCCCGCTGACCATGCGGAGAATGATGGTTCCCGCGGATGCGCCAATCTGGTTGGCGCCGAACTGAGTACCCGCGGACGTCATCGCATAGCTGATGTCCTCGACGATTTGGAATCCCAGACCGATGAACGCGCCCAGGATGAACCCGTCGAATGCCGTCCGGATGTGCCGCTGCGCCAACGCTATGAGTAGCAGCAGGCCGGAGCCTTTCGCCAGCTCCTCGGTGAACGGGGCCGCCAGCCCCGGACCCCAGTTCAGGGCCCACACCTGGCCGAATGTCTTGCTGTACAAAGCGAGGATCGCGTCGTTGGCGTTCGCGGCCATCGTTCCGGTGGCTGCGAAGCCGCCCCACAAGAAAGCGATGACCATGAGCTTGTGCGGGAGTTTGGCGTAGTGGTCGACGCGGTCGGTGAACCACCAGAACAATCCGGCGTAGATGGCGAATGACGTCACCGCCAGCCCGATCGCTTCGCCGTAGGCGTTGTATTCGCGGGCGAGCGTGGATATGAAATTGAGGATTCCGATGCCTACCAGCCACAGATATCCCCAGAAGGCGAAGTTGCGTGGCTGGTAGAAGACGAACCGACGGCCCCAGCCGCAGAGATCCAGCGCCAGGTCACGCGCGCGGTCGAGTTCGGCAAGCGGCGGGGCGGTCATTGCTTGCCCTTCTCGGTTTGGTTGATGCTGCCGATCATCCTCAACACCGCGACGCTGGGTTCTGAGTCGGCGTCGGACGGCCCCGTCGCCACTGCTTCGACTCCGCGGCTGCCGAACACGAAGGCGGCGATCACACCGGAGGTATGGGGTCCGGTGACATGAACCGATGCGCCTTCTTTGCCCTGCGTGGTGATCAACGTGGTGGGCGCGCCGGTGATGCGCACGCCGCGACCGCTGTTCAGCGCCTCAGAGGTTGTTTCGATCTGGTCGAGCAGTTGGTTGGAGTCGCCATGGAATGGCCCGGTGCGGACGGTGAACTTCAGCGCCCCGTCCTCCACGACAGCGGTGGCGGGATACTGGCCGGACAACGGGGCATGGCCCGCGCGCAGACCAGACGTGATGCCCCAACCCGCGGCCGGCACGAATGTCACACTGCCGTCGAGTTCCAGAACATCGCCGGCCCTGACGATGTCGTGATAGGGCACCGACGCGTCGATGACCGGCAAGATCACCGCCATCACGATGACGAGCCCGAACACCGCCAGCGTCGGACGAAGCGTGCGCCGATCCAGACCGAACCGTCGCTCGTCGGCGGGCACCCATCGTTCGTCAGGTTCGAATCTCGGCGCTGAGGCGGCCGGGGGCGCCCCGGCTGCTAAATCCGGCATCTCCGGCCAACCCTTCTACCCACTGCGATGACGCCTCAGTGGCGCCGCGGTCGAGAGTAACGATGGCTGACTTTCCCGACATCGACATTGGTGACATCCGCGGCTTCGGCGCGCGCGAGGGCGGTCGACTTCTAAGCTGCCGATCATGGCTATCGATCGTTTCGCGCTTGCCGTCGGCAGCATCCGACTTGCCTCGGGCATCTCGTTCCTCGTCGACCCCCTGCGCGCCAACCGGTTGTGGGGCGATCCGAACAAACCCACGCCGACCGCGCAACTACTACTGCGATCGATGGGATACCGGGACGCATTGATCGGCGGCCTCCTGGCGGCGTCGGCGTTGCGTGGACGCAATACCCGAGGTTGGTTACTGGCATCGGCGGGCGCGGACGCGGCTGACCTGCTCGGTGGGATGAGCGTTCACCGCGAGATGGCACGTTCGCAGCAGCTGATCGGAATAGGTGGCGCCGTGGTCGGCGTTGCTACCGGACTGTGGGGCGCCGTGCGCCCCAACAGCGGGGCGGGCGAGGCGCTCGCACCGACGGAATAAGCCGGCCTTCGATGGGAGCGAGCATGCAGATTGGTGTCCTGACATTTGTGACCGATGAGGGAATCGGACCGACAGAACTGGGCGCCGGACTGGAAGAACGCGGCTTTGCCTCGCTGTTTCTGGCCGAGCACTCGCACATCCCCGTGGACGCGAAGACGCCCTACCCGATGGGCGGCCCGATACCGCGGAAGTACTACCGCACCCTGGATCCGTTCGTGGCGTTGACCGCGGCTGCCGTCGCGACCGAGACGCTCATCTTGGGTACCGGCATCGCATTGGTCGCGCAGCGCGATCCGATTCAGACCGCCAAGGAGGTCACGTCGCTCGATCTGATTTCCGACGGACGATTCCGGTTCGGGGTGGGTATCGGCTGGCTGCGCGAGGAGATCGCCAACCACGGAGTCGATCCCAAAGTGCGTGGCCGGGTAGTGGACGAACGACTTCAGGCGATGGTCGAGATCTGGACCAAGGAGAAGGCGGAATTCCACGGAAAATTCGTCGATTTCGACCCCATCTACAGTTGGCCCAAGCCGCAGACTCAGCCCTATGCGCCATTGTATTTCGGTGGAGGGCCGGCGAATTTCGAGCGTATCGCCAGGTTCGGGGCGGGCTGGCTGTCGTTGGGTCCGTCGGCGCACGCGCTGTCTGGGCCGCTCGAGCAACTTCGCGCTGTTGCCGGCGCTGACGTGCCGGTTATTGCCATGCATATCGGCGAATCGAGCGCGGCGGAGATCGAACGCTACCGGGATCTCAATATCGACCATGTGGTCGTGGAGTTGCCAACCGAGCCGCGCGATCAGACGTTCACATATCTGGATGGACTGCAGAAAGAGTTCGCGCAACTGACGTAAAGCATCGTTGGTGAGGGTGGTGGCTAGGTCATGCGAGCGTTGCGGTTTACCGAATTCGGCGATCCGACGGTCCTGCACATCACGGACCTGCCAGAACCGGCGGGAACAGCGCAGGACGCAGTGGTCCGCGTGGATGCCGCATCGGTCAATCCCTCGGACGTGAAAAACGTTGCCGGCGCAATGGATTGGACGGTGCTTCCGCGGACACCCGGACGCGACTTCGCCGGTGTGGTCGTCAGCGGGCCACCCGAATGGTCAGGGGCCGAGGTCTGGGGCACCGGCGGAGACATCGGGTTCACCCGCGACGGGTCACACGCGGAGTTGATCGCAGTGCCGGTGAACGCCTTGGTGCGCAAGCCCGAACGGCTCAGCTTCGACGAAGCCTCGACCGTCGGCGTCAACTTCGTCGTCGCCTGGTACGGGGCGGTGGAAACCGCGGAACTGGCGGGCGGTGAGACCATCGCGGTGTTCGGGGTTTCCGGCGGCGTCGGGGGAGCCGTGGCGCAAATCGCTGATGCGCTCGGCGCCAACGTGATTGGGGTAGACCGTCGGCCGCCCGCGCCTGAGACTCCCGCCGCGGCAGTGACGGACGACTTCATCCTCTTAGATCCGGTCGACGATGTGGGCGGAGCGATCAAGCAGCGGACCGGCGGGCGGGGAGCCGATGTGGTGTACGACGCCGTCGGCGGGGTGACCACGCCGACGGCGCTGGCCGCACTCGCGCACCGCGGCCGACTTGTGGTGATCAACGCCGTCGGCTCGCCCAGCGTCGAGGTCAACCTGCTCGACCTGTACCACAACGAAACTCGCATCCTCGGTGTCGACAGCGGCAAGCTGACTGCGGTCGACTCCGCGCGGCGCCTCGAGGCGATGGCACCCTACTTCGAATCCGGGCAATTCCGGCCGCTTCCCGTCGCCGCCACGTTCTCCCTCGACGACGCCGCCGCGGCTTACCGGGCCGTCGCCGACCACACCGCCGGCCGTGTCGTGATCCGGCCCTGACACCCGCAGAGAGGCACATCGTGTCATCCGACCTCACCGAACAGACGATCACCGAAGCAGTTCAGCGGACCTTCGACGACTCCACTGACGAGCGCTTCCGGCAGGTGTTCGTGAGTCTTGTACAGCACCTGCACGACTTCGCCCGCGACGTGCGCCTGACCGGCGAAGAATGGTTCACTGCAATGGATTTCCTCGAGCGGGTGGGCAAGGTCTCCAGCCCGACCCGTCAGGAGGTTATGTTACTGTCCGACATCCTGGGCTTCAGCATGCTGGTGGACAGGATCAACCAGCACACCGGGTCGTCGGTCACCTCCTCGGCTCTTCTCGGCCCGTTCTACGTCGAGGGGCGGCCGACAGCCGAGAACGGGGACGACATCTCCGACGGCGTGTCGGGCACACCGATGTTCGTCACCGGCCGAGTGGTCGACGATCACGGCAAGCCGGTTGCCGGCGCGCACGTCGACACCTGGCACAGCGACGGCGAGGGGTTCTACGACGTCCAGCAGACCGGGAAGCTGCACGACGAGTTCGCGATGCGGGCGCTGTTGACCACCGATGACGACGGGCGTTTCTGGTACCGGTCCGTCGCGCCGCGTTACTACCCGGTGCCCACCGACGGCCCGTGCGGCGACATCATGCGCGCCGCCAACCGGTCCGTCATGCGCCCCCAGCATGTGCACTTCTGGTTCCGTGCCGACGGCTACCAGTCGCTGATCACGCAACTGTTCTACCGCGACGACCCGTACATCAACCGCGACGCGGTCTTCGCGGACGTCGAGTCGCTGCAGGCCGATTTCGTCCGCCACGAGCCCGGGACCGCCCCCGACGGAACAATCGTCGATGAACCGTTCGTGACCCTGGACTGGACCTTCGTCCTTTCCGCCGACGCTGAATAGTCAAGGGAGGAAACCCATGTCACGGATACCGCTGATCGACCCCGAGTCGCAGCCGGGACCGATCCGCGATTTCGCGGCGCGGCGAGGAAACATCAACGCGTTCCGAGTGTTGGCCAATGCTCCCGATGTCTTCGCCGGCTGGGCGCAGCAGGTCGACGAACTGCTCGACAGCCCCACCTTCAGTCTGCGGACGCGTGAAGTGGTCATCCTGCGGGTGGCCCATCTGCAGGACTCTCGCTACGAGATCAGCCAGCACAGCGGGATCGCCCGCGCCGCCGGGCTCACCGAGCGGCAGATCAACGCGATCCTCGGCGCCGACGACCTCGACGCGGCCGGCTTCAGCCGTACTGAACGCGTGGTGCTCGACCTCGTCACCGAACTGTGCACCACCCGTCGACTGACCGACGAGTCGTTCGCCGCCGGCCACTCGGCGTTGGGCGATGAGGCGCTCACCGAATTGCTGATGCTCGTCAGCTGCTACTACGGGCTGGCCCTGGTGCTCAACGCCGTCGACGTCGAGTCCGACACAGGAGAAGGTGGATGACTCGAATCGCCTACCGCGAACCCGGGGACATGGCCGACCGGGCCCGCGAGTTGACCCGCGCGCGTGGCAATCTCAATGTCTACCGCGCACTTGCCAACGCCGACAACGTGTTCACCGGCTGGATGGTGGCCGGCGATGCCGCCCTGACCAGTAAGACGTTGCCACTGCGGCTGCGCGAACTCGTCGTCCTGCGCACCGCGTACCTGATGGACAGTCCCTACGAACTCGGCCAGCACCGGGACGTGGCACGGACGGCCGGTGTCAGCGGTGACGACATCGACGCCATACTCAGCGAGTCTGATTGGCGAGCAGGTCATTTCGAGGGCGCAGAACTAGCGGTGCTGACGCTGACGACCGAGCTGCTGACCACCCGCGCGGTCTCGGAAGCGGTCTTCGGCCAGGTCCACCACGCGCTCGGTCCGCAGATCACCGTCGAGGTGCTGATGGTGATCAGCCGATACGCCGGTTTGGCGCTGATGCTCAACGCGCTCGACGTCGACCTGGACGAATCTGCACGGCTCCCGATTCCGGGGGCGCCGCCGCCTACATCTTGATTGCGGGTATCAGCCGTTCGAGGTTCCAGAGCTGGTGTCGTCGCGCCGACACGCACGAGATCGCCAGCGCCACAGCCCCTATGCCGAACAGCACGATGATCGCCTGCCACAGGCGATGGTCGACGCCGCCGAGGATGAGCTGCCGAAGCCCGTTGACGCCGTAGGTCATCGGGTCGAAACTGTGCAAGACCTGGAACGGCTTCGACGTCGTCTCGACGGGATACATGCCGCCGGCGCTCACGAGCTGCAGCATGAGCAGCGCCATGATCAGCACCCGTCCCACCGCCGGACCGACAAGGGCGTTGATCGCCTGCGTCGCGGCCACGAACGCGCACGAGACGAGGATCATGAACGCCAGCATCGAGACCGGGTGCACCACATGCATGCCCAGAGCGAACCGAACGACGCAGTACAGGATGGTGGCCTGGAATACCCCGATCGCCGCCGCGGGCAGGTAGCTGGCAAGTACGACGCGGATCGCCAGCACTTCCGCGGCGATCGGGCGGGTCTGTAAGGGGCGCAACACCATCCAGAGGACCAGTGCGCCGAAGAACAGGGCCAGTGTGAGGAAGAACGGGGCCATGCCGGTGCCGAAGTTGGGTGCGGCGTTTTCGTGCGAGGCTTCGAGTTGGACGGGACCGCCGATGGTGTCGGCGACGGCATCCTTCTGCTGGTCGCTCCAGTCAGGAATCTGCTTGGCTCCCTCGGCGAGCTTGGTCGCGAGCTCGGCCGAGCCTGCCTTGAGTTGTCGAGCACCGTCGTCGAGTTTGGCGATGCCGCTTGCCAACTGAGCGCTGCCCGAGGCCACCTGTTGGGCCCCGTCACGCAGCTGCGTCAGCTTGTTGGTCAGATCACGGCCTGTGCTGCCGACTTGGTCGAGCGCCGAGCCCAGCGGGCTGCCGGGGTTGCGCAGTCCCGATGTCATGGCGATTGCCGCGTTCTGCGCATCGGTGAGATGCTGGCGGATCTGGGGTGTGAACTGGTGTCCCCGGAGCTGATCCTGGATGCCGCGCAGGTTGTTGGCCAATGGATCCTGTCTCGCGGAGAGTTGATCGATCACCGACGACAGCGAGTCGGCGGCGGTGTCCTGCGCTGTGGCGATGGCGCCGATCTGATCGTTGGCCTGCTGCAGCGCGGTCGCGCCCCGCTGGAGTTGGTCGGTGTTGCCGGCGATCTGCGACACTGCTTTGCTGACGGCGAGCAGCGGGTCAGCGGCCTGGTTGATTCCATCGGAAAGCTGTTTGGCGCCGGTGGCCAGCGTCTCCGACCCCGACCGCGCAGAGTCCAGGCCGGTCAGCAGTTGGCCGGCGCCGTCGTCGAGTCGGGCGGCCCCGTCGGCGGCCTGTTTGACTCCAGAGCCCGACGAAACCACGACGGACAGCATCTGATTGACCGCCTGCCCGGAGATCCGGGAAGACACGGCGTTGAGCACCTGGCTGATCGCGGTGCGGCCGATGCTGGTCGAGATGTAGTTGTTGGCGTCGTTGTACACCGCGATCAGGTTGGCCTTCTTCGGTTTCCCGGTCACCGGCGACGCGATCGCCGCGCTGAAATCCGGTGGCAGCTCGACCATGAAGTAGTACTTGCCGTGGTCGACCCCGGCGCGGGCGTCCTGAAGGTTGACGACATGCCAGTCCAGGCTGCCGTCGGCGGTCAGGCTTTTGACTATCTCGGCACCGGCGTTGAACTGCTGGCCGGATACCTCAGCGCCGCGATCGGAGTTGACCAGTGCCACCGGCATTTTGTTGGTGTGGCCGAACGGGTCCCAGTACGCCCAGAGGTAGAGCGCGCCGTATACCAGCGGCAGCAGCATCAGCACCACGATCGCGGTTCGGGTCATGCGGCTGCGTCCGAAACGCTTGATCTCTGAACCGAATGCGAGTCCAGCGAGCATCGTCAGTCTCCTTCGGTTCGGTGATCGTGTAGTTCGTGGTCGGGTGCGTCGGTCCCGAGCGGGTTGGTCACCCCGACGACGACGGTGCGCTGCGCGGCGATCGCGCCGAGCCGGTCCACCGCGATCTGACGCCGGGCGTTGTCCCGCACTTGCTCGAGGTCGCCGACCACCAGGATCGGGCGCTTGGACAGTGTCGCCAAGGTGATGCGCAACAGAAAGAGTTCCAGGTCGGACAATTCGACGATGTAGGTGTCAGGCGACGGCGGGGGAGTGTCGCCGAACACCTCCGCCATTTCGGCCCGCCCGCCCTGTCGCGGTATCGGTGAATACCACGGCGCCAGCCATCGTCGTTGCTCGGCGAGCACCGTCTCCACCGTCACCGCATCCTCCAGATCGTCGATGTCGGCGAAGGCCGCGATCGAGCAGTGCCGTCGAATGGCCCGTGGCGTGGCGTCGCCGAGAACGCTCAGGGTGCCGTGGGTCGGTTTGAACCGGCCGGCCAACGTCAGGAGAAGCGTGGTTTGTCCGGGGCCACCGGGCATCTGGATGGCGTGGAAGCCCGGGCCGAGGGCCAGTTCGATCCCGGAGAAGATCGGTCCGTGCTCGCCGTCCACCCCGAGTCCGGAGGCGGTGATCACTGGTGTCTGCGCGTCGTCGCTCATTTCGACGTGTCCCGATCGCCTTCAGCTGCAACCGATCCGAGCAGTGTGGTGATCAGTTGGGCGAGCAGGTCAGCGTCGATGACTCCCGGTCGCAGGACTTCTTCCATGGCGATCCCCAAGTTGACGGTGACGACGAGCTGAGCCAGGTCCGCCAACTGCCGACCGGCCGCAGTTGTGGCGCCGGATCCGAAAATCTGGGATGCCTGGTCGGTGGCCGCCACACGACGCCGAGCGATCAGGCGCTCGCGAATCTGCGGGTCACGGACGGCACGCAGCCAGTACTCGACGAACAAGACGTAATAGTCGGAGTGGCCGTGCACAGAGTCGAGGACCGACCTGCTCAAGTCGCGTGCGGCGACGGCCGTGTCGCCGCCGCTTTCCAGCGCCGTAGCGATCTGAGCACCACGAAGCTCGAACTCCCGGTCGAGCAAAGCCAAGAACAGTTCATCCTTGGAATCGAAGTTCGAGTAGACCGCGCCCTTTGTGAATCCCGCGGCCTGACCGATCGCGTCGATGGTGGCGCCGGCGAACCCTTCGGCGGCGAATACCTTCGAGGCCGCATCGAGGATCCGCTCGCGGACTTCGACGCGAGTAGGGCGCGTCCGTGGAGGCTTGACAGGCGACATGCGCAAAAGCATACTCGACGGTATCGACTGGATACCGAAAAGTATCGAAAAGGGTGGACAACGATGGTGGACTTCGAGCTGGTCATCCGCGGCGGCACGGTGTTCGACGGAACCGGTGCGGCACCGCGGACCTCTGACGTCGGGATACGGGACCGCAAGGTCGCCGCGGTCGCACCGGGGCTGCCCGACGGCGCACGCACCATCGACGCCCGCGGTTGCTGGGTGATGCCCGGCCTGATCGACGTGCACACCCACTACGACGCCGAAGTCCTGCTCAGCCCGGGGCTTGGCGAGTCCGCCCGACACGGGACCACCTCGATCGCCCTGGGCAACTGTTCACTGTCGACGGTGTACAGCGACGCCGACGACTGTGCCGACATGTTCGCCCGTGTGGAGGCGCTGCCGTGGCAGATCGTTCACGACGCGATCAAGGAGGCCAAAGCCTGGAGTGGCCCAGCCGAATACGTCAAGACGCTGGACTCGTTGCCGCTCGGGGTGAACGTTGCCGCGTTCATCGGCCACTCCGACATCCGCGCCGCGGTGCTGGGGCTGGGTGAGTCGGTCGATGCCGGCTACCGGCCTACCCGGGCGCAGATCGGGCAGATGCGCCAGATGCTCAACGACGCGCTCGACGCCGGGTTCCTCGGACTGTCGACGCTACGCAGTTCCTTCTCCAAACTGGAAGGCACCCGGTATCCGGCACGGCAACTGCCGTCGACGTATGCCAAGTGGTCGGAGTTCGGTGCTCTGAACACCGTGTTGCGCAGGCGGGGACGCGTGCACCAGAGCACCCCGAACCTCGCGCGGCAGGCCGAAGTCGGCCGCTACCTCGCGCAGAGCATCGGACGTGGATTCCGCCGACCGCTGAAGACCACGTTGATCGGGGCCGCCGACGTGAAGGCCGACCGGAAGGCCGCGCGGCTGACCATGGTGGCCGCCGACCTCACCAACCGGGCCGGCGGCGACTTCCGCTGGCAGCATCTGCCGGTGCCGTTCGAGATGTATGCCGACGGAGTCGATCTCGTCGTGTTCGAAGAGTTCGGGTCCGGTTCGGCCGCACTGAACTTCCGTGACGAGATGAGCCGCGGCCGGCTGCTCGCCGACGAATCGTACCGGCGGCAGTTCCGCGAGGACATGACGAAGCAACTCGGCCCGCGAGTCTGGAGTCGCGATCTCTCCGACGCCGAAATCGTCTCCTGTCCTGACTCTTCCGTCGTCGGACAATCTTTCGCCGACGTCGCCGCCGCCCGCGGTGTCGAACCCGCCGACGCGTTGCTCGACCTGGCCGTCGAGCATGGCGCCCGACTGCGCTGGCGCACCGTCGTCGCCAACGACCGCGAAGACGTCCTGGACCGAATTCAGCGGTCGCCCAACGTCCAGATCGGCTTCTCCGATTCCGGCGCACACCTGCGCAACATGGCGTTCTACAACTCGGGGCTTCGCATGCTCGAGCGTGTCCACCATCGACGGTCGCTGCCCGTCGAGACCGCGGTGCGCCGGCTGACGGGTGAGCTCGCCGACTGGTACGGCCTCGACGCCGGCTACCTGTCGGAGGGTAAACGCGCCGACATCGCGGTGATCGATCCCGCCGGCTTCGACGGATCCAGCGCCGCGTACGCCGAAGCGCCCTATCCAGGCGCCCCCGACGTCAAGCGGATGGTCAACCGCAATGACCACCTCGTCACCGCGACTGTGGTCGGCGGCGAAATTGTCTATCATGCAGGCGAATTCGCTGAGGGCTTCGGCACCGAGCTGCACGCGGGACGATTCCTGCGAGCGGTCGACCGCTGACTAGGCCGCGGATTGTGGCTGCTTTTCGACAGTGTCCGGCATATTTTCGAAAGCCGGTGGCAGGTCGCATCTCGTAGCGTCGCGAAGGAACGACCGAAGGGATCTGACTTCATGGCGATGAACCTGTTGCATCGGCGGCGGTGTAGCTCGGCAGCATGGGCCGACATGGTCCGCGATGATCTGCTGCCGTGGGCGTTGACCGACGTCGAATTGGGCGAACGCACACTGGAACTCGGCCCCGGCTACGGGGCGACCCTGCGTGCGCTCCTCGATCGGGCCGGCACGGTCACCGCCGTCGAAGTCGACAAAGCGATGGCCGAAAGGCTGCAGGAGCGTTACGGCGAGCGGGCGCGTGTCATCCACGGCGACGGCGCGAACACCGGCCTGCCCGACAACCACTTCAGCTCGGTGGTCTGCTTCACGATGCTTCACCACGTGCCGACGGTCGGGCTGCAAGATCAGCTGTTCGCCGAGGCGTTTCGGGTGCTGACGCCCGGTGGAGTGTTCGCCGGCAGCGACCGCCTGCCGTCGCTGCCGTTCCGGCTCATCCATCTCGGCGATACCTACAACCCGGTCCGAGCGGCCGATTTACGCACGCGGCTCGGTCAGGCGGGATTCAGCGACATCCGGATCGACGTGGCGGGTGTCCGGCTGCGGTGGCGCGCCACCAAAGCCAGTTAGCCTGCGGCGCAGTCGAACTCGGCTCTCGCCGCACGGGCCGACGTGCCGGGGGTGTGGCCGAAGCTGCGGCGGAACACCTCGATGAACGCGCTAGCCGACGACCAGCCGCACTGGTGTGCCACCGCCGTCACCTGCGCCCCCTCCGCGAGCAGCACGAGCGCGCGGTGCAGACGTAGTTGGGTGCGCCACTGCGGGAACGTCATGCCGAGGTCCTGACGGAACAGGCGAGACAAGCTGCGGTCGCTGGCGCCGACCTCGCGGCCGAGTTCGGCAAGCGTGCGGGCGTCGCCGGGATCGGCATGCAGGATGTCGCACACCGCGCGAAGCAGGGGAGCCGTCGCGGCGGGCACATGGTGCGGCTGCTGCGGCGAGATCCGTAACTGGTCGAGCAGCACTGCGCGGAGCCGACGTCGTGCCGGGGTGTCCGTGTCGCCGGCGGTGTAGGCGACGATCAACTCACGCAGCAGCGGTCCGACGGCCAGAACCGTCGGCGCGTCGAGACGGAGCGGATTGTCGGTGGCGGGCAGGCCGACGGTGTGCAGGTCGAGTTCGCCGTACGCCCGATGCGCGTGGAAGGTTCCGGCGGGGATCCAGATGGCGCGAGTCGCGGGGGCGACCCAGGATCCGGCGTCGGTCGTGACGGCCAGGACCCCGCGGCCCGCATAGACGATCTGATGGTCGTCGTGCCGGTGGGCGTCGATCCGGTCACCCGACGCGAGTCGCAGGGTGCGGGTGGGAGCAACGGCCTGGTGGCGGATTTCCGGCATTGAGCGAGAGTGTATTCAAAGTCGGACACCGTTCGCGCGGTCAGGTAACCGAGGCTTCGTAGATCTCGTCGACGTTCTCTTTGAGCCTGTCGTCGAACTCTGCGTCGGTCTGTTCCGCGGTCAACCCCTCGGTGAGCGCTCGGGAGAAGCTCGCGATCAGGCGATGGTTACGGGCCAGAATCTCAATGCTGTGCTCGAGGGTGTAGCCGCCGGACAACGCGACCACCCGCAGGACCCGGGGGTGATCGATGAGTGAGGCGTACAAATTGTCTTCGTCGGGCAGCGTCAGCTTGAGCATGACCTGTCGATCCTCTGGCAGCTCGTCAAGCTTCTGGTGTATCTCCTCGACCAGCAGGTTGTCGGCGGTGGGTTTGTCGGGACTCTTGATGCTGACCTCGGGCTCGATGATCGGCATCAAGCCGTACTCGGCGATTCTGGCGGCGCAATCGAATTGCTGACGGACGATCGCGGTGATCCCGCCCTTGTTCGGCTCCTGGATGAACGATCGCATCTTGGTGCCGAAGATGCCTTTGTCGACGGCGCGCTCCAGTAGGGCGTCGAGTTTCGTCATCGGCTTCATCAGCTGCACGCCGTACTGCGCGTCGGCCAGTCCCTGATCGACCTTCACGAACGGGACGATGTGTTTCTGCTTCCATAAAAATGACGCGGTGTCCTCGCCGTTGATGGTGCGATCCATCGTCTGCTCGAAAAGGATGGTGGCCAGAATCTTCTCGCTGGTGAAGCTGGGGCTCAGGATCAGCCGCGAGCGCATCTCGTGGATCAGGTCGAACATCTGCTTCTCGTTGCCGTACCCGTTCTCGGGTATTCCGTAGACCTCCAGCGCTTTGGGGGTACTGCCGCCGCTTTGGTCCAGCGCGGCGATGAACCCGCTCCGCGATGCCATCTCGTTGCGTTGCTCGTCGTTCATTGCAGTCCCTTTCGCCGTACCGTGGTGCCGCCCGGCATTTTCCGACCTCTGCGGCTACCACTTCTGATACACCGGCAAACAATCCCGCCCGGAGGCGGGGTAGGCGATCGCTATGGTGGCCACAGACGGGAGGGGAACATATGGGGCAGCGTGCCAGCGGGCTGACTCCACGCGCAGGCCTGCTGTGTCTGCCGACGCTGAGCACGCACGGTTTCGAAGTTATCCCCCGTGCTGCCATCGACGACATGGCCGCGATCGCGACGGACTTGCCGCTGGAGGTCTAGCCGGCCAGCGTCGCCAGCAGCGCGCCGAGTCCGTATTCGAAGACGGCGTCGTAATCGGTGGGGGACTGCAGCGCCTGCACCAGTGCCTGATCGGGCCATTCGTCGTCCCACAGCGAGGGATCTTCCTCTTCGTGTTTGGCCCCGCGAACCGCCGAGAACTGCATCACCGCAGACGATATGACGTGAACCTGCACAGCCCGCAGGATCAGCGCCGCATCGGTTCCGGTGACGCCCAATTCGGACAGCATGCTTGCGAGCCTCTGCTGAATCGGCAGGAACAGCGTCGGTGTCCGGTCGCGTTCATGGGCGATGGCCAGCAAATGCTGTCGATCGATCAATGCCTTGCGCTGCGAACGGGCAAGGGAAGCAATGCGTTCCACCGGTGTCGCGCCTACGACCGGTAGATGGGCCATCTCGCCGAGCAGCCGATCGACCAGACTGTCGAAGAGTTTGTCCCGGCCCCCGACATGCCAGTAGATCGAGGTGACCGCGACGCCGAGTTGTTCTGCCAGCCCGCGCATGGTGAATGTCGCCACGCCGTCGCGTTCGATCATGGCGGCGGCCGTGTCGAGGATCGTCTCCGCGCTAGCGGCCCCCGCCACCGGGCTCACCCGCGCTCACTCGGTCGGCTTCAGGAAGGTCCAGATAGCGGTCCAGGTTGCGGTGCATGCTGATCAAGCGCCGCTCCTCGTTCGACAGCGTGATGTGCGTCAGCCCGGGCTGGTGCAGACCGCGCTGCAATCCGGCCAGCACCGAAATATCCTGAGTCAGAACCAAACCCGGCTGGGCCTCGTCCGCGGTCAGCCGAACGTCGGCGGGCTTGGATCGCGCCGAATCGGGTGCCATACGTGTCCACAACATCATCACCAGCTCGCCGTGGTCGGGATCGGCGCCGGGGCGCGACGCCAACACGGTCAAGTGATCGGCGTTGGCCAGCAACGTCATGTTGGGGAAGATGTTGTACTGGTGCAGCCGCATCACCCGGTCGGTGCTTGCCCAGCTCAGATCGACTCCGCGGCCGGCAGCGAAAGCTCGTATGTGATCGGCGATGACCTCGATGACCGGCTGCCCACCCGGGAACGGAGTGCCCTCGGTGACACCCATTAGGGCGCCCTGGGTGCGGACGTAGTCGTCCCACACCTCGGCATCGGACGGCGCCTGCTCGAGTCTGGGGCTCGGAACCCCGTAGAGCTGCTCGGACTTACCGGTGTGCCCCCAAATCACCTGTGGCGCATAGACATCGTCCATGCACCTGTGCAGCTCGGGATGCAGCGTCTGGATGTGATAGGTCTCGCTGAACCCGTCGGCGATCGTCTTCCAATTCGCGTCGACGTCCACCGTCATGGTTGCGTAGCAGCGGAAGTCGCCGAGTCCGAGCCAGGCGATGTCGTCCGGCACCGCCTCCAGATAGTCGGTCAGCGACGGCGCGGTGAGATCGAGATTGACGAAGACCAGGCGCTCCCAGGTGTCGACGCGAACCGCGAACAGCGGAAGCCGGCCAAGAGGCAGCGCGCCGAATCCTTTGCGGTTCGGCACCCGTTTGAGCACGCCGGCGAGATCCCACGTCCAGCCGTGGTAGCCGCAGCGTAGTTCGCGCAAGTCCGAGCCCGAGCCGGCACACAGCGAGTTGCCGCGGTGGCGGCAGACGTTCTGGAAGGCACGCAACGTGCCGTCATCACCGCGCACGATGAGTACAGAGTAAGGCCCGCAACGATATTCGAAGTAGTCGCCAGGCTCGGCGACGTGGTCGACGGTGCAGGCGATCTGCCACACCCGGGGCCACATACGCTCGACTTCGAGTTGTGCAAACGCCGAGGAGTAGTACCGGTCCGCCGGCACCAAGGTCGGTCGCTGCGGCGGTGTGCCGATCGCGTCGTCGCGCCGGACATCGGGCGCATGGTGGGTCGTCATCGAAGCGCTCCCGTGGCGTCTGTAACGGTGTTACATTCCTTTATCGGCGTCACTGTAGCCAATCGGCTGCGCAGATAAAGGAGTTATCGTGTTCGACCTCAAAATCACCGGGGGCACCGTCGTGGACGGCACCGGCGCAGACCGATTCGATGCCGACATCGCCGTCAAGGACGGCAAGATCGTAGAGATCCGGCGTCGCGCACCCGGCAGTCTGCCGCTGGAAGGCGATGCCGCCGAGACCATCGACGCCACCGGAAAGATCGTCGCGCCTGGCTTTGTCGACATCCACACCCACTACGACGGCCAGGTCAGCTGGGACTCCCTGCTCGAGCCGTCCAGCGGGCATGGCGTGACCACTGTCGTGACCGGTAACTGCGGCGTTGGCTTCGCGCCGGTGCGGCCCGGTCGCGAAGACTGGCTTATCGGCTTGATGGAAGGCGTCGAGGACATTCCCGGCACCGCGCTCACCGAGGGCATCTCGTGGGGCTGGGAAAGCTACCCCGAGTACCTCGACGTCATCGGCAAGCAGCAATTCGCCGTCGACGTAGGCAGCCAGGTGGCGCACGGCGCGGTGCGCGCCTACGCGATGGGCGAGCGCGGCGCCCGTAACGAGCCCGCCTCCCCGGACGACATCGCCGCGATGGCGCGACTGGTGCAAGAGGCCGTCGAGGCCGGCGCCTTGGGCTTCTCGACCTCACGCACCATCGGGCACCGCGCCATCGACGGCGAGCCGGTACCGGGAACCTATGCGGCCGAAGACGAGTTGTTCGGCCTCGGCCGGGCCATGGCAGCCGGCGGCCAGGCGGTGTTCGAACTAGCTCCGCAGGGCGTGGCCGGCGAGGACATCATCGCCCCCAAGAAAGAACTGGAATGGATGCAGCGGTTGGGCGCTGAGATCGACCGGCCGATTTCCTTCGGCATGATCCAGGTCGACGCCGCCCCGGATCTCTGGCGCGAACAGCTGGACATCTCGGCGGCCGCGCATGCGGCGGGCAGCCGGTTGTATCCCCAGATCGCCGCGCGGCCGTTCGGCATGTTGTTCGGCTTCGACGGGCACCACGCGTTCACCCACCGGCCGACCTTCCGCCGCCTGAAGGCCGAATGCACCCGCCAGGAGCTCGCGCAGCGTCTGGCCGACCCCGCCGTCAAGGCCGCGATCCTCGCCGAAGAGGATCTGCCGCCGGATCCGAACCTGTTGTTCGACAACATGTTTGCCCTGGCCCAGTACGCGCTTGGGCGGACCTACGCGATGGGCGATCCGCCCGACTACGAGCCGACCGACGATCGGACCGTGGAGAAGATCGCCGCCAACCGCGGCGAGGATCCCCTGTCCACCCTTTATGACCTGATGCTCGAGCACGACGCGACGTCGATGCTGATGCTGCCGTTCTACAACTACGCCTACGGCAACCACGACGCGATTCGCGAGATGCTCACCCATCCCGCCGGCGTCGTCGGGCTGTCCGACGGCGGCGCGCACTGCGGCATGATCTGCGACGCCTCGTTTCCCACGTTCCTGCTGACCCATTGGGCGCGCGACCGTCGCCGTGGCGAGAAGCTGCCGCTGGAGTACGTCGTGCGCAAGCAGTCGTACGACACCGCGCAACTGTTCGGGCTGTCCGATCGCGGCGTCGTCGACATCGGGAAACGGGCCGACGTCAACGTGATCGACATGGATGCGATCACCCTGCATCGGCCCCAGATGGCCTACGACCTGCCGGCCGGTGGGAAGCGGCTGATTCAGGGCGCCTCCGGCTATGACGCGACGATTGTCAACGGTGTCGTGACCCGTCGCGACGGCGTGGACACCGGCGCACGACCCGGTCGATTGGTGCGCGGTGCCCGCTAGCTGAGGGCGTGGTCGATCAGCACCTCGGCTGCCTTCTTCGCACGGGCCCACGGCGCCGGATCATCCAGCGAGGTCGCCAGCGCACCGGCGCCCTCGTAGAGCACGGCAAGCTGATTGCCGAGTTGTCGCGGATCCGCGGCGCCGGCCTGTCCGGCCAGGTCAGTCAGCCAGGCGGCGAAGCCGAGCTTGGATGTTCGGACGATGTCCTGAACCCCCGGCATGGTTCCGGCCGCCTCGACGGCCGCGTTGTGGAACGGGCAGCCGCGAAACGTCTCGCTGGGTGGGGTGTGCCCGTCGAAAGCGGCGAGCAGACGCTCGCGCGGCGTCTGATCCGCCGACTCGGTCACCGCGTCGGCGACGCGCTGCTCCATGCCTCGCAGATATTCTTCCACCACCGCCGTCTTGCTTGGAAAGTGTTGGTAGAGCGTTCGTTTGGAGACCGAAGACTCGGCGGCCAGTCGTTCGACGCCGGTGGCGTTGATGCCGTCGCGGTAGAACAACTCCGCGGCGGTGTCCAGGATGCGCTGGCGCGCGCCCCGGCCACCCCGGGCGGCCGCGGATTGCTTGCTCATGCTGGGAGTATACCGAACGGTTTACATAGCGCGTCAAGTGTTGTACTGTCGCGGCAGTAGAAGTACACCTATCGGTTTACTAGGAGTGAGCATGACACAGCGTCCGCCCGTGGTGTTGATCACTGGAGTCTCGTCCGGCATCGGTCGGGCCATCGCAAGCGCATTCGCGGCGAAGGGCTTCGAGGTCTTCGGCACCAGCCGCAATCCGCAACGTACCGAGCCCGTTCCCGGGGTGGAACTGATCCCGCTCGACGTCACCGACGCCGCGTCGGTCACCGGGGCCGTATCGACGGTGGTCCAGCGGGCCGGTCGCATCGACATCCTGGTCAACAGCGCCGGATTCGGGGTGCTCGGTGCTGTCGAGGAGAGCTCGATCGAACAAGCCCAGCAGCTCTTCGACACCAACTTCTTCGGTCTGGCGCGGATCACCCGAGAGGTGCTGCCGTATCTGCGAACGCAGGGAAGTGGCCGCATCGTCAATATCGGCTCGGTTCTGGGGTTCCTGCCGGCGCCCTACGGCGCGTTTTATGCCGCCTCGAAGCATGCGGTCGAGGGGTATTCGGAATCTCTGGACCACGAAACACGCGAATTCGGCGTCCGGGTCGTGGTCGTCGAGCCCGGTTACACCAGCACCTCATTCGAAGCGAACGCGACCGATGCGGATACGCCGATCGGCAGCTACGCGCCGATTCGTGATCACGTCAAAGACGTTCTGGCGCAGTCAGTTCGGGCTGGCGATGATCCCGCGGTGGTGGCGCAAGTCGTGCTGAAGGCGGCCACCAGCCGCACGCCGAAGCTGCGTTACCCGGCCGGCCCGCTCGCGCGACGGTTGTCGCTGCTGAAGAGGTTGGCGCCCGCAGGATTGCTGGACAATGGAATTCGCAAAGCCAACAAGTTGGCCACCAAGCCCAAGCCGAAGCGGGTTGAAAATCCGGAGGCGAATCTGGTCTAGGCCCCGTTACGACGCTTTGCTGTACCTGCGTACTAGGTCGTTCTCGCTGAACACGTTTGCATGTTCAGAGCCTCTGTCGTCGCGGCCGAAGAACGTCCATCGCCGCGGCGACGTCTGGGGCGTGCTGATCAACCTGACCTTGTAGTGCAGGCTACTTTCGCGCAACGTCCCAATGGTGTCGCCGATGCGGATCTGCGACGGGTGAATCTCAGGTGCGTCGCACCAATTTTCTATGGCCACTGTTTCCTTTACGGGTTCGGCTACCACTGTACCCGTCATTGGCCGACCAACCATTGCTTAATGCCATCCAGCGATGCCCTGGGTTACCAAGCAACCGTTGGTGGCGTACCGTCGAGAGCGAGCCGTTTCGTTGTCAGCGGTAGTGCACCGCGCGCCGTGCGGATGGCACTCACGGGCAATGGGATTCCTCCGCTTCCCTGCGCCCGGCAGGCCAGCGACGCCAGCCGTGAAGGAATCCCCTTGAGACACATCGCCTTTACCGCAGACCGATCTGTCATCGGATGAGCGATCGGCGCTCGGCCAATCCCGTCCGGCTCTCGGTGGCACACGAGTTGGGCGGCGACATCGACGGTGCGTGGTGGCCGCGCGTGGATCGCATGACCATCGAGTTACCCAACCTCGTCGCGGCTCTGACGCCATTGCTGGGAGAGATCACCTCCATCAACGTCAATTGGCCACCACTGCAGCGGCCGCCGGACTTCAATTGGCCGGGGTGGGAACACAAGCCCCAGCATGTGATGACCGTCAACGGCGAGGATGCACGGGTCAACCTGCTGATCATCCCGTACACGACCTACAGCGGCCTCGCGTTGATGGTGCTGCGCCGCGCCGCCAGCATGCCGATCATGCCCGCCGACCGCGACAAGCCTGCATTTCTGATGGCCGGTTCGATCCTGCAGGCGGCCAGCAAGCAGCGCGCCGCCAGTCCCGACGCTCAGGTTCCGCAGAACGTCCGGTAGTCGCCGAACTCTTCGGGCGCCGAGGTCGCGTAGCGGTGCAAGCCCGGCCGCTCGTCATAGGGCGCGGTCACCGCGGTGAGTAGCTGCCGAAGCGGCTCCAATTCGCCGGCCGTCGCTGCGCTGAGCGCCTCTTCGACGAGATGGTTCCGCGGGATATAGACCGGGTTGCTGCGGTCCATCAGGGCGGCATCGGGACCGAAGGCACGCCATCGTGCGATCCAGTCGTCGATGCCGGCGAGGTTGATGAACAGTCCGCGGGTGGGCTCGGTGTCCCCGCGTGCCGCGTGGCTGAGGCCGCGGAAGAACGAGGTGTAGTCGACGCGGCTCTCCTTGAGCAATGCCAGCACCTCGTCGGTCAGCGAGCGGACCGTTGCAGCGTCGACGTCTGTGGACAGACCGAACTTGGCCCGCATCCCAGACGTCCACGTCTCGTCGTACTGGGCGCGGAAGACGCCGAACGCCTTTTCTGCGAGTGCCACGCCCTCGTCGACGTTGTCGGCGAGAAGTGGGAGCAGGGCTTCAGCGAACCGGGCGAGGTTCCACGCCGCGACGACGGGCTGATTGTCGTAGGCATAGCGGCCCCATTGGTCGATCGAACTGAACACCGTGTCGGGGTCGTATGCCTCCATGAAGGCACACGGCCCGTAGTCGATGGTCTCGCCGGAAATCGTCATGTTGTCGGTGTTCATCACGCCGTGGATGAAGCCGATCAGCATCCACCGGGCTATCAGGACCGCCTGAACGGCGGCGACCGACTCGAACAGCGCCAGATACGGGTGATCGGTCATCGCGGCACCGGGGTAGTGGCGGGTGATCGCGTGATCGGCCAATCGGCGCAGCAAATCGAGATCTCCTGTGGCCGAGGCAAATTGGAAGCTACCCACCCGCAGATGGCTGGCGGCGACGCGGGTGAGCACGGCACCGGGCAGTGGCGTCTCGCGGTGCACCGGACGCCCGGTGGACAGCACGGCCAGCGATCGCGTCGTCGGGACACCCAGCGCGTGCATCGCCTCGCTGATCACGTATTCGCGCAGCATCGGGCCGACCGCCGCCAGACCGTCGCCGCCGCGGGCGAACGGCGTCGCGCCCGAGCCCTTGAGATGGATGTCGCGAAGACGCCCGTCGGCGTCGGCGAGTTCACCGAGCAGCAGGGCGCGCCCGTCACCCAGCCTCGGAACGTAACCGCCGAACTGGTGTCCCGCGTAGGCCTGGGCGACCGGTGTGGCACCGTCCGGAACCAGCTCGCCCACCAGGAAGCGCAATCCGTCGGGACCGCGAAGCCAGGCGGCGTCGAGGCCCAATTCGCGGGCCAGCGGCTCGTTGAAGGCCAGCAGCCTCGGGTCGGGAAACGTCTCGGCTTGCCAGCGGACACCCAGTTCCGGCAGGTCGCGGAAGAAGCGGCCCTGCAGGGCAACGGTGACATCCGGTGCAACGCTCACGTCGTCCACCCTACGGACGGTGACTACCATCGAGATGCCGTCCCGATAGGAGCCCTCACCGCCAATGCTGGAGCCCCACGAGGTAGACCACCTCTTCCCCGCCGATCTGCCCGAACCGGGTGAGTGGGAGCAGCGTTATCAACCCCGCGACCTGCCCGCCGATGCCCAGGTGACGCGGCTGGCCCCGTCTCCGACCGGCTTCATTCACCTCGGCGGCATCTACGCCGCCATGATCGACCTCGCCGTCGCGCACCAAAGCGGCGGTCGCTACTTCGTGCGCGTCGAGGACACCGACCAGTCCCGCGAGGTGGCCGGCGCATTCGAGCAGTTCGGGCGCGCCTTCGACTACTTCCGGGTGATCCCCGACGAGGGTGAGGGCGCCGGCGACTACGGGCCCTATCGTCAGTCGCAACGAGCGACGATCTACCTGACCTATGCGCGCGAGATGCTGCGCTCCGGCAAGGCGTACCTGTGCTTTGCCACCTCCGAGGAGCTGGCCGACATCCGTACCCGCCAGCAGCAGCTCAAGCGCGCCACCGGCTACTACGGCGAGTGGGCGATATGGCGAGACGCCGACCTCGCGGCCGTGCGCGAGCAGCTGGACAAGGGAACGCCGTACGTGGTGCGGTTCCGCTCACCGGGCCGCACGGGTGGGCGGACGTCCTTCATCGACGCCATCCGCGGTGAGCTGTCGATGGAGGCCAACTACAACGACGTGGTCATCCTCAAATCCTCGGCCGCCGTTCAGCTGCCGACCTACCATTTCGCCCACGCTGTCGACGACCACTTGATGCGTTCCAATCTGGTGATCCGCGGCGAGGAATGGCTGTCCTCGACATCGCTGCACCTCCAACTCTTCGAGGCTCTGGGGTTCGAGCCGCCGACCTACGCGCATATCGCTCTGCTGATGAAGCAGATTCCGGGTGGGAAGCGCAAACTGTCCAAGCGCAAAGACCCCGAAGCCGACGTCGACTTCTACATCAAATCGGGCTACCCGGCCGACGCGGTGCTGTACTACCTGCGCGGCCTGGCCAACGGACGGCTGGCCGAAATACCGTTGCCGGAAGCTCTCGCCGCGCCGATCTCACTGGCCGAGTGCGGAGGCGCCGGCCCGCTGGTGGATCTGGTGAAACTGGAAGACATCAGCGCCGACTACATCGCGACGCTCAGCGGGCAGGACATCTACGCGGCCGTGACGGCGTGGGCCGCCGAGTTCGATCCCGAACTACACAGCGTTATCGAGGCTCACCCGGATCTGACCCTCGCCGCCCTCGCCGTCGAACGCGACGGAGTCAGCAATCCGCGCAAGGACCTTCGAAAGTGGTCGGATTTCCGCGCGGCGTATGGGTTTTTCTTCGCTGACCTGTTTGCGCCCGTCGGCGCGGACGACGCGCAATTGGCGCTGCCGATCGATCTGGTTCGCTCGTTCGCAGGCGAATTCGTGGCGGGCTACCGCGATCTCGACGACCCGACACAGTGGTTCCAGCAGGTGCGTGATCTGGCCGACAAGTTCGGCTTCGCCCGCAACGCCAAGGAGTACAAGCAGAATCCGGACGGATATCCGGGCTCGATCCGCGAAGCCTCGCAGTTGATCCGGGTCGCACTGACCGGCTCGACCAAAAGCCCCGACTTGTTCCAGATTGCGCGCACCCTCGGCCGCGACGAAGTAATCCGACGGATCACCACCCTGACCGCCTAGAGTGCCGGGCTGACTAGCCGAGACCGTGTTCGATCAGGTCACGGGCGCGGTCGATCATCGATGCGAACGGCCCGACGGCGAAGTTCAACTTTGCCGATTCCACGCCGGCGTGTGGGCGGGTTGGTGCGATGGCCTCCGCGGCCCGTACCGCTGCTCCTAACCGCTTGAGTTCGTCGGCATCGAGTTCTTTTTGCAACTTAGGGAATTCGTAGCTCTCCTCATGCTGGGCGTGGTCCAGCA
>JBAWAV010000175.1:0-1671 GCA_049589475.1 Mycobacterium sp. | reverse complement strand
CACCCGCGGGCCATCGAGCTGGCCGAGCGGCTGGCCCACCTGGCCCCCGGCGACCTGAACCGGGTGTTCTTCACCACCAGCGGCTCCGAGGCCGTCGAGTCGGCCTGGAAGCTGGCCAAGCAGTACTTCAAGACCATCGGTGAGCCGGGCCGGTACAAGGTGCTCAGCCGGGAGATCGCCTATCACGGCACTTCGATGGGGGCGCTGGCCATCACCGGGCTGCCGCCGATCAAGGAGCCGTTCGAGCCGCTCCCGCCGGGCGGGGTGCGGGTGCCGAACACCAACTTCTACCGGGCGCCCGGGTTCGTGGCCGATGACCTGGCCGGGTTCGGCCGGTGGGCCGCGGACGAGATCGAGCGGGCCATCCTGCGTGAGGGCCCGGAGTCGGTGGCCGCGGTGTTCCTGGAGCCGGTGCAGAACTCGGGCGGGTGCTTCCCGCCGCCGCCCGGCTATTTCGCCCGGGTCCGCGAGATCTGCGACCGCTACGGCGTGATCCTGGTCTCCGACGAGGTCATCTGCGCGTTCGGGCGGCTCGGTTACTACTTCGGCTCCGAGCGCTACGGCTACCAGCCGGACATCATCACCTTCGCCAAGGGCGTCACCTCCGGCTACGCGCCGCTCGGCGGCATGATGGTCAGCGACCGGCTGATGGAGCCGTTCACCAGCGGGGCCGCCACCTTCCTGCACGGAGTGACGTTCGCCGGGCATCCGGTCTCCTCGGCCGTGGCCCTGGCCAACCTCGATGTATTCGAGCAGGAGGACCTGCTCGGCAACGTACGGGCCAACGAGGCCACGTTCCGCGCCACCCTGGAGAAACTGCTGGACCTGCCGATCGTCGGCGACGTCCGGGGCGACGGCTACTTCTACGGCATCGAGATGGTCAAGGACAAGTCCACCCGGGAGACGTTCAGCGACGACGAGTCCGAGCGCCTGCTCCGCGGCTTCCTGTCCCAGGCCCTGTTCGAGGCGGGGCTGGTCTGCCGCGCCGACGACCGCGGCGACCCGGTGATCCAGCTCGCCCCGCCGCTGACCTGCGGCCCCGAGCACTTCACCGAGATGGAGCAGATCCTGCGCAGCGTGCTGACGGAGGCCTGGTCGCGGATCTAGCCCTACGCGGATCTGGGCTGTGGCCAAATCGTGGCCGTATCCTCGGATGAACTCAAGCTGACGGGGGTAGTCCGCGGCCCGTGTGGTACTTCATCGGCCTACTCGCAGCCGTGCTGCTCGGTGCCGGTTTCGTGCTGCAGCAGGACGCGGCCCAGCGGGTACCGCAGTCCGATTTCCTGCGCCTGCGGCTGGTAGCCGACCTGCTCCGGCAGCCACGCTGGCTGGCCGGCCTGGGCATCATGATCGCGGGCCAGCTGCTGGGCGCCTGGGTTATCGGGCACATGGTGCTCGCGCTCTCCGAGCCCCTGCTGGCCACCAACCTGCTCTTCGCCCTGATCATCGCCGGGCGGGTGTCCGGCCAGAAGGCCCGGCTGCGCGAGCTGATCGGTGCGGTCATCTTGCTGGCCGGGGTGAGCGCCCTGTCCGTGGCCCGGGCCGTGTCGTCGGTACAGGATTCGGTGGGCTCCCCCGCCTACTGGCCCTACGTGGGGGCGGCCATTGGCGCCCTGGCGGCCTGCTTCGCCATCGCCGGGCGCCGCCGCCAGGGCGAGCTGCGGGCCCTGC
>JBAWAV010000174.1:0-27149 GCA_049589475.1 Mycobacterium sp. | reverse complement strand
GAATTTGTCTTCCGGATCGGTTCCGCCGCCGCCGGCTGCGCCGAAGCGTCGTTCCCGGAATTCGGAGATGTCGATCTGATAGTGCTTGAACGACGCCTCTCGGGCGCGAATCAATCCCTCGATGGTGGCGATCGTGCGCGACACCCCCTCGGTGTCGTTCAGGCTGACGACACCGGCCACATGGGGAAGCTATTCCATGGGATACAGCGCCGCGCCGATGCAGAAGAACGTCACCCGCTCGGGGCGGTACATCAATGCGGCCGACGTCATCAACGTCATCAGCGTGGTGCTCTTGCCGCGCTGGGCGGTGCCCACCACGATCACGTTGTCCATCTCGGCGTCGATCACATGCACGAGCTGCGTGTGATCTTCGGGAATGTCGACGATCCCGATCGGGAAGGTCAAGCCCGGGTTCTGCCCGTAGTCGACGTGCCATGGCTTACCGCGCCAATATCCGACCAGCGCGTCCACCGGCTCACTGACTTCCAGTGGGGGAAGCCAGATTTGGTGAGGCAGTCGGGCCTGGTTCGACACCAGTGAATCGCGGATGACGTCGAGCAGCTTTTTCTTTCTGAAGCCGTCCGCATGGAACAGGAACTCGTCGGGTTCCTCGGGCTCGTCGGCAACCGCAAGGGCCGCAGTGTCCTCCGCGCTGAGGGGCTGGTACTCCCAGGTGAGCGGGCGCGGTTGGGAGAAGCTCACGTCGATGGTCCGATTGACGTTCGCGACCTTCTTGGGCAACACGAACGGCGCCGACAGATAGAAGCACCGGAACGGCTCCAGATCACGCGGGCCGACTTTGAGCAGCGCGTACCCGTTTTCCTTCGACGGCAGGTGCAACGCGGCGTCACTGTTGATGACGTCGCGCGAATCCTCGGCGGTCTCCGCGCGCAGTGCGACGCGGAATGCGATGTTGCTCTTCGCCTTGCTCAGCGACGACAGATCCAGGCGCTGGCCGCCGAGGGTGAAGAAGACGTTACAGCCGCGGCCTTCCTGACCGATGTGGATGACCAGCTGAATCCATTCCTGGTGATGATGGAAAAGCTCGAGGTACTCGTCGATGATGACCAGCAGGATGGGCACCGGCTCCAGATCCCGCCCGGCCAGCCGCATCTCCTCGTACTCGTTGGCGTCGCGCGCCCCAGCGTCTTTGAAAAGCCGGTACCGCCGGTGGATTTCACCGTTGACCGCCTTGCGCATCCGCTCGGCCAGGTGCCGGTCGTCTTTACCGAGGTTGGACAGCGATCCCGCGACGTGCGGCAGGCCCGCCAGGTCCTGCGCGGCGGACTCGAACTTCATGTCGACGAAGATCACGATGAACGTCTCGGGCGAATGGGTCAGTGCGATGCCGTTACACAGCGACAGGAAGAACTCCGACTTGCCCGAGCCTGACGTTCCCACGACAACCGAGTGAAACCCGAAGCCGCCGAAGTCTTTTGCGCGGAAGATGACGTACTGTAATTCGCCGCCGGGCTTCACCCCGACCGGCACCATCGCCCATTTGGCGTCGCCACGTCCGCGACTCTCGGCCCAGAGTCGGTCGACGTCGAGCTGACGCGGGTCACTGATGCCCAACGCCCGCAGCAGTTCGCCTGCCTGACTGTCGGTTTCGGACAACTCCCCCGCGCTCATCGGCGACCACCGCGCCAGCGCCCGGGCGTACCGGTATGCGGTGCTCTCGGCGAGCATGTCGGCAACCGCGTAGAACGCATCCCGGTGGTAGAGCCGGCCTTCGCGTAGCTCGAAACGCTGGTCTTCCTCGGCGAAGCCGACACCGAGGCCGGGCCGGGTAGCCAACCGCAGCACCGTGATTCCGGCCATACCCTTCTGACCGGTCACGCCCTCCCACTGCTCGGGCGTGCCGATGTTGTCGTCGACGATCACCCAGTGCGGGCCGAGCCGCAGCCCTGAGGACTCCATCGGCGACGGCATCGATGTCGGGCTTGTGCCGACCGGCGGCGTCCACGGCCCACGCCCCTTGCGGTGCAGTTCGGCGTCGAGTGCCTCTTCGAGTTCGGTCGGCGACGCGAACAGCAAGCGGCGCAGGCCACATGCGTCGAACATCTCGTCGTGCTGATTGTGGGGCAGCCACACCAGCCAGGACCACAGTTCCGGGTGTCGGGTGACCACCATCAGCTTCAGATCACTCGGGCTGTGATAGACCGCCAACGCGCACAGGATCGAGCGGGCCAGGTTGTGCAACTCGGCCGGATCGGGTCCGATGAAGCTGAAGCCGGGTTTGGACCGCAAACTCAGCACCTTGCCGATGCCGCGAATCTTGCTCTGCTCCAAGATGAAATCGCGCAGCGCTCCACCGGTGACGGGCTCGAGCTCTTCACCGACCGGGACCTCGGGCCACTGCAGGGACACCGCTGAGTCGCTGGCTTGCTGCACGCCGATGCCGAGGCGGATGTCCAGGAAGTCCGAGTCGTCGACGCGACGCTCCCACATCCGCGGGCCGCCGATGACGGTGTCCAGGTGCTGCGGGTCGCCGTGCACGAAGAGTTGACTGCGCCGCTGGTCTTGCGCGGCGCGCTGGACTTCCTCGCGATCCTCGTCGAGTTGGCGCAGATAGATGCGCCGCTGCTTTTCCTGCTCGCCCCAGGAGATTCGGCGGCCGCGGCCGAACCGTCCACTGAACATCAGCGCGCCGAACCCGGCCAGCCCCATCATCGGGAAGAATCCCGACTGCAGCGACCGGACACCCGAGGTGTACATCACCACCAGGGTGCCGATGATCCCGACCAGCAGCGCTGGCAGCGCGATCATCAACAGGATGTTGCGCGGTTCGCGTTCCGGTAGCGCCAACGGCGGAGCGACTGCCACCCGGACCGGCGGAACCATGGGCGCCGGCTTGCGGGCACCCCTGACGAATCCGCGTTTCGACATGCCTAGCCTCCGGCCTGTGGGTTGGCTTCCGGGACGGGCGCGACAGCGCCGCCGCCGGTGATTGTGTCGCGCGCCAGCAGGGCGCTGTCATGGCTGATGGCCGGCCCGGCCGCGAAGGTGCGGACAATCGGCCACGGCGCCTGCACGGCGCTGCCGGCATCGAGTCCGAGGGGTTCCAAGGTCTTGCGGTCCCACTGCACGCCGAAGCGAACGCCTTGCGGCGACAGCCAATACAAGCTCTCGCGGCTGTCCGATGTGGCGACGCCGCTGGTCGTGGCGACAAAGTTCGCCGCGCCCGGTAACACCAAGGCTTGGTCGGCCTCGACCGACTCCGGCTGGCGGTCGTCGCGGACCAGCCGGACCAAGCGCGGGTCCATGCTGACCGGCACCGGCAGACCGCGCCCGCTGACCACGCTGATCGAGGCCTGCGGGTCGGTGGACTCCTTCTGCCAGGCCACACAGGTGACCGGATTGGCAGCTGTGTCAACGAAATTCAGCTTGCCCGAGGGGTAGTAGCCGACGTTGAGAATGTCAACGACCGGGATGTGGATCAATTTGTCGGGGGAGATCAGCGTCGGCATGGCCGAGCCCTGGGCCAGTGCGGTGCGCAGCAGATCGGCGACGAAGCTGGTGATCTTCTGGACGCCGTCAGGCAGCAGCGCGTAGAAACCGGTGACGGTCCCGTTGGCGTCCTGGGTCTGCAGCACGCTGCCGACCGTCGAGCCCGGTAACCACCTCGACGGCGTGCCCAGCTCCGGAATTGCCGGGACGACAAGGGGTTCCGTCGCGGGCATGGCGTCGAACAACGCGTTGGAGATTTCGACCGGATACGTCAGACCCGGATCGAGGCCCAGGTTGAAGGTGACCGATCGATCGGTCGGGTCGATCGACGACCGCTGACCTCCCCAGATCACATATGTCGCGCCTTTGTGCGTGACCAGAACGGCCTGCGACGGCTCCATCGGCGCGGCCCGACCACCCGTCGAGAGCTCTCCTGCGATCGACGTGACCAGTGGTGGCAGTCCGGAACCTCGAGTGGGCGCGGTGTCGCACACCGCCCACGCCGACACCGAATTCGGTGTGACCGTGAGGCTGTCGGGCACACCCGGGATGCCGATCATCGGTCCGGTCGGATACTTGGCGATCTCGGAGGCTTTGACCCAGGTCGGCGCTGTCGCGTTGCCGACGGCCAACCGCGCAGAGGTGAGGTTGAGGGCAGGATGCAACCGCCCGTTGATCTTCGCGTAGATCGCGCCCGTGTCCCGGTTCCCGATGATCGACGACTGGCCCACCAGGCCGGCCGGTTTCATGATGTGCAGCAATGCCATCCAGCCGATGCCGATGAGGACGAAGACCATCGACAGCGCCACTGCCGCTTGCTGTTTGCGGTCATCATGCTTCATCCGGACCGAGAACCGGGTGATCGCGGCCTTCAATCTGCGGTTGTAGAACAGATGCCCGGAGTTCTGGTCCCGGTTGGACAGATTCAGTGGCACGGTCGATATCCTTTCGGCGGTTGAAACGCAGCCGCCAGCTGCCCACATATGTTGCGCGAGAACCGACCCCACATCATTGCAGCGCCCCGCCGTACCGTGCCCGGTTCTCCGCTTCGGCTTCGGCACGCAGCGCGGCTACCGCAAGGTTCAGCCGGTCGGCCAACTCGCCATGGGTGTAGCCGGCCATCACGGTCGGATGCAACGCCAATTCGACGAGGCGGCCGTCGGAATTAGCCACCGCCTGAATGTCGCCCAGATCGACGCTGTAGGTGATCGTCTCGGCCTGGCCGACGAGCGCTTCCCACTTATCGGCGGCCTCGCTGAGTTCACGGAGAACGGATGCGACGAGATCCTTATCGCTCAGCTGCGCACGACTGCCCGGCCCCGGCATCATGAAAGTATCTCGACCCCTCCGAACAGCGTCAATTCATCGATGAGAGCTTACGAAACGCAGCTTGTCATGCGCCGGCTTTCCACCCGCTGGCAGGCGGCGCGCTGAGCATTTGATACCACGCGAAATGATAATTCGCGTTCAGCTGGTCCTTGGTGGCAATACCTGCGGTGGCGGCCAGCAACAGGCAATTCAGCAGTAGCCCGGCGTCGACGTCGGGATACTGCGCCAGCAGCTGGTATCGCGACGTGTCCAGATAGACCCGCAAGATGTCGATCTCGGCATCGACGATGCCCGTTCCCGCGGCACCCGCCTTCGCCAGCGTATTGACCAACCGCGGCAGCCCATCCCGCCAATGTGTCGCCTCGCTCAACACCCATCCCAGGTCGTCGACCTCCGGCAGCTCGCGTGGGTGCGACGACGTGTCCGTGACGTCGTAGTCGGTGGCCCAGCCCAGCGGGTCGCCCGGCGCGTAGGCCGCCGCCAGCGTGGTCTCGCCGAGCAACGCCTTCGCGGTGCCCTTGCGGCGCGCCGGCTCCAGCAAATGAACGTCCGCGGGCAACCTGATGCCGGGCGGGATCCAGCCGTGCGCGAGGTCGGTCACCAGCAACGTGGTGCCGTCGGCACGATGACCGACGGCCCACCGCAACCCGGGTTCCTGCCGCGCCACGAATTTGAGCAACCGTTCCAGCCGTTCGCGTTCCGACTCCGATGGCACCGGCGGCGCCGGCGGTGCAGCTACGGGCTGCGGGACGGGCGGCTCGAACATCGACACCGGCGGAGGCGGGGCGGGGGGCTCTGCGGGTTCCTGCCTGGGCGGCGGCTCGACCGGAGGGGCCGGCGTGGGCGAGATCTCCTGCAGCAGGTTCGCCAGTTCCTCGAGAACCTCGGTGTCGTCCGAATCGAACGGGCTCGGTGCCTGAAATGCGTCGGTCTCCAAGGATTCCGGCGCGAGGGATTCCGGCCTCGGGGCTGCCGGCTCCCAGCTGACAAGCTCCTCGACGGGACTGAACTCCGGCGTCGGCGCGGACGCCTCGAAAGTTTCGGTGGGTTCGTCGGGCACCGGTTTCGGCGGAGTGAGTTTGAATCGCTGGGTCTTTTCGATGTCAGCGGCGCCATTCACCGCTCGGGGTTGCGCCGGCAATTTCGTCTTCATGTTGTGGAGATGTCGAACCGTCGACTCGACTCGCCTGACAGCGAAAGCGCGCGCGTCGGCGATGACGCGAGCTTCTTCTGCCCGTCGGGTCGAATCTGCCAACCCGGCTCGGCGAATACCTTTGAGTTCTTCGTTCGCCGAATTGACGATCCGCTGTAAATCCGTTTTCAGATATTTGACAAGTGGTGCGGTTTCCGCGGTCACCGTCGACAATTCCGCAGGCCACAGCCCGCCGGTCACCCACGGCGTGCAGTCGACGGGAGAGCTGAACGCGGGAATCTTCAACGATTCTTCGGCAGCTCTCCGGAGGCGCTGCCGCGCCGTATTCCGACCGAAGATCGCCACTGGCCAAGCCTACCGTCCTCGTCGGCTCGGCGACTCTGCTGCGAAGTCCACCCGTAACGCCGATTCAGGGCGGTGAATTGTGCGAATTACGCCGTCTGAGTAGCGTGAGCGTGTGGCTGATTCGGGACTGCAACAGCAGCTGAATGACGTGCGTGCGCTACTGAGCCGGGCACGAGAGTTGTTCGGCGCCAACCCTGTCGAGCCGCCCACCGATATCGCCCCGGATCGAGACGCCGTCCGGACCTGGATCCGCTAGATCCGACGGCGGCGCTATTCGGTGTCGTCTCGCCGGGGCAATTCGTGCGCGACAAGTCTTTCGATCGCAACGTCCAGATCGTCGGCGGTGGGAACCTCCGCTGACGGGGCGTAACCGGCTGCCACGATCTCGCCGCGCACTTCCATCACCGCCTTGAGGTAGGAGACATCCGCCGTCAACAGGATCCCCTCCGTCAGGCTTTCGGCATCGGTCTCCATCGCCGCCTCGCTCAGCGTGACGCTGTGCATGTAGCCGCCACGGCAGGAGCGGACCAGAATGTGCCCGCTCGGATGGACGGTGTCGAACGCGGGGTCGGCCTCAGTCATTGACCGTCGTCGGAGATCCGCTCGATCTTCTGGGCTGCCTCCGACTCGTGCTGCTCCCACATGCCGGCCGATTTTGTCAGGTCGCCGGCGATCTCCGCGTGGTGGTCGGCCTGCTGCTCGTAGCAGAGACGGCGTTGCTCCAGCAGCGCGCGGCCTGCCTCGCGCAGTTCGCCGAAGATCGGGCCCAGCGAATCCAGGCTCTGTTGGATGGCCTGATGCGACGACGGCAAGGTCCGCAGATACTCCGACGTCTCCTGGTGGTGGCCGGCGGCTTCACGCAGCTGGGCGGGCACCACGTGGATTCGGTCTGCCATCCGCTGTCTCCTTAATTACTGTGCCGGCGGGTGCCGGACGTCTGCTATGCGGTTTCGGTTCGATCGGCAGTCGCCGGCCTGGTGGGCGCTGGCGGGTCGGTCTTGCCCGGTGCGCTGACCGGCACCGGGGGGTGCTCCCAGCCTAGGAAGCCGGGCCCCGTCACGGTGGAGATGTGCTGGATCTGGCCGTTGAGCAGTGCCCTGCTTTCGCCGAGGGCCAGCGCATGGCGGTCGGTGAACATCCCGATGTCGCCCGGCGCGAGCTGCGCGGGATCCACCGGGTCGAGGACCGCCGTTCCCGGTGGCGGGATGGTTATCCCCTCGTGCCGGAAGGCTTCCGCGATGGGCGTTCCGGCGGCCGCGGCCTCGATCGCCGCAGCCAGCTGCGGACTCGCTGCGGTCAGCGTTTCGCCGTCGGGCAGCGTCACGGTTGTCGGGCCCGAGGGTTCGGGCCGCGCCGCCGGTTCGGTGTCCGCGTGGCCGTCCGCACCGGAGCAGTCCTCGGGTTCGTCGGATTCCTTCAGCGTGTCGTCTTTGGGCGACGCTTCGCTGGCCGGCAAGGGCCCGGGCAGCGCGAAGCCCCCGGGCGACCCCAACCCCGGCATCGTCGCGCCGGCAGGAAACCCTCCCCCGCCAAATGACGGCGGACTCGGCGTCTCCGCGAGAGCCGGTGCGGCTGGCGGCGCCGCCTGGGACGGCATGTCGTCCACCGGCATCCCGAAGTCGTCGTCGAGATAGGGCTCCAGCTCGGGTTCTGCTGCGGCGGATGGTGTTTGCCCTATAGCCGCAGGCGGCCGGCTCTTTTCCGGCACGTCGCCGTCGGCGGGCTGACCGGCGTTGTACAGGGACGTCCACGCCGCCATCAATGCCGAGTTCGACGTGTCGTCGAGGCTCGCGCCGGCGACCACGGCGCGGATGTCCCTGAGTTTGCCGATCAGGAAGCGCTGGAAGTCGCGCGCTCCGGCCGGGGTGTCCAGATCGGATCGCGTGACCACCGCTCCTTCGATGTCGCGCTGCAGCCTGGTCAACGCATCCCTGCCGGCCGCGGCTTTCAGGTGCGCGTTGAGCACCGCCGTGACCACTTGCAGATCAACCTGAGCTGTCGCCGAGTTCTGATGTGCCAGAGCGACTTCCGCGTTTCTGATCGCGTCGGCCGCATCGCCTTCCTGGTGATCGGCGCCGACCACGTCGTCAGGCATCGCCAACGCTCCCCTGCCCGAACATGATCGGGACAGTAGCGAGGTGCTTCGCGGTCGACAATTCACTGGTGTGTACAGCCGGACGTGTCAGTCGGCCGCTACGCCGTAGTGCTCACCGAGGCCGTCGAGCACCGCCTTCGTCGCGCCGTCGAGCTGACGGGCCTGCGCCACCACCGCCAAGATTTCGCGTTGCTTGGCGACCAGAAACTTCTGGAACTCGCGCGCACCCGGCGCGGTGTCGATGGCCAAAGCCGCCTGATTGCTTACCGCGGTGTCGATCTCGGCCGCGATTGCGTCGAGGCGTCGGACACCTTCGACCGTCACCGCATGCGCGTTGGCGAGTGCGTCCGCAAGGATGCGGTCGGCGTCGGCCGCCGCAGCATGCTGGGTGGACAGCGCCGTCTGCCGATCCCCCATCGCATCGATCGATCGACCGCCCTGCCCCGTCATGGATTGACCGTACTCACCGGGTTCGCGCTCGCCAACCATCACCGTCACCCCAACGGACGCCGGATCTGCACACCGGAACCGAGCGGGCTGATTCGCACCGTCGCACCGGAATGGGGCGCTTCGACAACGCGGTTGCCGCCGATGGCCAACTGAACATGCCCTGCCGTGGGGAAGACCAGGTCGCCGGGACGGACCTGCGACCTTGGAACCGGGACCCCGTCGTATATCTGCTGATAAGTGGTGCGGTCCAGATGAATTCCCGCCCGCGCGTACGACCACTGGGTCAGCCCCGAACAGTCGAACTGGTCCGGTCCCGTTGCGCCCCACACATAGGGACGCCCCAGCCGCGACAGCGCGGCGCGCACGGCGATGCCGGCGCGGCTGCCCGGCGGAGGCAACCGCAGTCCGCGAAGACTCGTCCCATGACCGAACATGCGGTAGCTCACCGCACGCCATCGTGAGCGATGCCGTTGGGCTTTGCGGCGGGCCGCGAGCACATGCGCCTGCTGCGCGTGCAATCGCGCGACCCGACGGTGGATCGCTTCGCGCTGCGCGATCGGGGTGTCCGGGACCGCCGTGTCGGCACGGGCCTCGTCGAGAACGCTCTTCGTCAGCGCACGCGCGACGGCGTGGTCATGCCGCGCATCGGCGATGGTGGCGGTGACCGCGGCGTCGGTGACCGCCGCCGAGTGCAAAGCCTCCCGGCTGCGGTCGATCGTCGACTGGTGAAGCCGTTGTCCCCCAGCATTATTCAGCGTCGAAGAGCGTTCCAGCAACGCGCCGTAACGCGGCGCGGGTGCATTCAACGCCACGTCTCCCGTGCTGCCGGTGAAAAGGTCGTGGGCGCGACCCAATGCCGCCAGGTCGCTTCCGCTCACTGTTCTTCTCCATCGGTCTGGTCGACGAGTTCAGCGAACGCCCGCACGCGGGGGAGGGCTCCCGGTGGAATGACTCCCTTGTTCCGGATGTCCCACATCTCCGCGGCGGTCACTCCGAGCAGTGCGGCGATGACGGGTTCGGGCAGCGGCGATCGCGCGCATGCCTGATCGAAGCGAGCGCTCAAACTCATCGACATCCGCTCCAAGAGCGCGCCGCGAGTCGCTTCCAGGGCTTGGAGATGACGCATGATCCGCTGTGCCGACGCGGCGTCGGCGTTGACGGCCACCCGCCACGAGTTGGCGGCCAGCATTTCGGCCTTCACGCACTGACTGATCACAGACAGAATATACGTCTCATATTCGTTTGACGTCTCCGCAGGCAGACGGCCTATCACCGAGTTGAGCGCGTCGAGCTGGGCCTCGGCGTAACCCTCGAGAACGAGTGTGTCGGTGTGCCGATCCACCACGATCGGCCCGGTGGTGCGCGGCGGCGGTTCGGGCGCAGGGGCTGCGGTCAGGCGTTCGAATTCGGCAACCGCGTCCGCGGCGACCACGAGCCGCGAGTAGGTGCCCGGCGGCAGGCCGAGCCCGTTTTCTACCTTCTGAACTGTGCTTTTATGCGGTTTGCGGGCACCGCGCTCCAGGTAGCTGAGGCCCATGATGCTGACGCCGGTCACCGAGGCGAAGTCGGCCAGCGACCAGTCCCGTGACTCCCGCAATTCTCGGATCACCGCTCCGGCCGAGTCACGGCTCACCGCAGCGCTCCGGCCATATCCGGATACTACACAGCCGTACCCGTTCATCTGGGAATATATGTTTTCGTATCGTTTCTGTTGCGTATCGGCTCATCGTGTGTATACGATTCCGCATACGTTTCGATCAGAGGAGGCGCACCATGGGGCATCCGTGCTCGGTCAACCCGGAGTTGTGGTTCGGCTACGCCGACGACGACGGTGGCGATGGCGCCGCCAAGGCACGCGCATACGAACAGTCGGCCACCGAGGCACGGCTGCAGTGCCTGCGGCGTTGCCCACTGGCGCAGCAGCGACTGTGCGCCCGATACGCGGTGGAGAACCGCGAGGAGTATGGGGTCTGGGCGGGCATCAAGCTGCCCGGCGGTCAGTATCGCAAGCGGGAACAGCTGGCCGCCGCCCACGAGACGTTGCGCCGGATCGCCGCGGGAGAGATCAGCCCCCGCCAGCTCGCAGACAATGCCGCTCTCCTGGCGCGACGCGAAGGGGAAGCCGCCGCGGTGACCGCCACGGTGTTCCATCTACCGCTTCAGCAGATCGGACCGCGCTCTGCCGCCTGACGCGCGGTGGGATTGAACCGGCGGGCACGGGGTATTAACAACGCCAACCGATAGCAGCCGTGAGCCGCGCCGACGACGCTGCCGGCGTAGCCGTCCTCGAGGAGTGGCGCACATGACCTTCGACCTAACGCCGACGGCGGCACAGCATGACCTGGCCCGGCGGGCGCACGAATTTGCCGAATCGGTCATCCGGCCAGTGGCTTTGGACTTCGACCAGAAACAAGAGTTCCCGTGGCCGGTGCTCGAGGAGGCTGCCCAACGCGGCTTTTACAGTCCGCTGTTCTACCGCGACCTGATCGGCGATCCGACCGGGCTGTCGTTGCCGATGTTCATGGAGGAGCTGTTCTGGGGCTGCGCCGGAATCGGTTTGGCCATCGTGATGCCGGCGCTGGCGTTGTCGGCGATCGGCCAGGCTGCGTCGCCCGAACAGATGCTGGAGTGGGCCCCGCAGTGCTTCGGCACGCCGGGCGACCTCAAGCTCGCGGCGTTGGCGATCTCCGAGCCGGAGGGCGGCAGCGACGTCCGCAACTTGCGAACCACGGCCCGCCGCGACGGCAGCGATTGGATCATCGACGGCCACAAGATGTGGATCGGCAACGGCGGGATCGCCGACGTGCACGTCGTCAACGCCGTCGTCGACGAGGAGCTCGGCCACCGCGGGCAGGCGCTGTTCATCGTCCCGGGCGGGGCGCCGGGCCTGCAGCTGGTGCGCAAACTCGACAAGCTCGGCTGCCGGGCCTCGCACACCGCCGAGCTGAAATTCAACGGGGTCCGAGTTCCGGCCGAGAACCTGTTGGGCGGCGAGGAGAGGCTCGGGCACAAGCTCGCCAAGGCCCGCGCAGTCGTTGCCGGTGGAAAACGCTCCGGCTCAGCGACATTGGGAACTTTCGAGCAGACCCGGCCGATGGTCGCAGCCCAGGCGATCGGCATCGCGCGCGCTGCACTGGAATACGCCACCACCTACGCCACCCAGCGGGAAGCGTTCGGCGGCCCGATCATCGACAACCAGGGCATCGCGTTTCCGCTCGCCGAAATCGCCACCCAGATCGACGCGGCGCGGCTGTTGACCTGGCGGGCGTCGTGGATGGCCGCCCAGGGCATCGCATTCGAGCGCGGCGAAGGGTCGATGTCGAAGATGGCCGCCAGCGAGGTCGCGGTCCGGGCTACCGAGCGAGCCATCCAGACGCTGGGCGGCTGGGGCTACATCAACGACCACCCCGTTGAGAAGTGGTATCGAGATGCCAAGCTGTACACCATCTTCGAGGGCACCAGCGAAATCCAGCGGATCGTCATATCCCATGCCTTGGGCGCATCGGTTGGCACGCCTCCGATGCATATCGAACTCGAGCCGTCCGGCGGCCCGCTGAACCGGGTGTTCGGCCGCGGCACCCTTGCGCGGGGCCGGGTCGCCGACGCGGCGTTGGCCGCCAAGGACCGGGTTCCCGAACCGTTGATGCGGGTCGCCATGCAACTGCTACGGCCGCCGCGGAAATAAGCCGTATAACTAAACCCATGACCCGCGGCGACGACGATGACGCCGGTGAAGCCGGCGTTGAGGAGCGGCGCACATGACCACCGACAAGACCGGCGCCGAAGCCGCCGTCAGCGCCGCGGACGGCAAGTACACCATCGCCGTCGACGGTCAAACCGTCGGCCTCGCCGCCGTTGCGGATCGCGGCGAACAGCGGGTGTTCTATCACACCGAGGTCGACGAACGCTTCGGCGGACGCGGCCTGGCGACGATTCTGATCGACGAGGCCTTGAAGGCGACCCGCGCCGACGGGAAACGTGTCGTCGCAACCTGCCCGACGGTGGCCGCGTTCATCAAGAAGCACCCGGAGTTCCGCGACATCACCGATCCGGTCCGGCCGGACATCCTGCGGTGGGTCGAGACGCTCTAGTTCTGCCGATCACTCAACTCGGCGACGAACCGGTCGATAAACTCGTCCACCGGCGCTGTACCTGCCTGCCGGATAACGAATTTCGTCAAACCCGCGTCCAGGTAGCCGTCGAGCTGACGGTGCAGCTGGTCCCAGCCGGCGGCGACGAGTTCCGCAGGGTCGACGTCTGGACGACGTCTGCGAACTGCCGCCGCCAACTCGTCGGGCAGCTCGCCGTCGGCGACCGCTAACGAAATGCCGAAATGATCGGGTTCTATTGCCCGGCCGGCCTCTTCGGCCGCCCTTTCGATTGCTTGACGGCCCGCGGCCGCCTCTGTCGGCGTCAGGAAGCTGCCCAGCCAGCCGTCGGCCAGTGTGCCGATCCGGCGAAAAGCCGCAGGGGCCGAGCCGCCCAGCCAAATATCCAGCGGGGGAGTGGGTCTCGGCATCACGGCAGCCGCGGTCACCGTGAAATAGCGTCCGCTGTAACTCGCCGACTCGTCGACCAGTGCCGCACGCAGCACCCGCAGCGACTCGTCGAATACCGCCGCGCGTTCCCCGTGGGGAACGGTGAAGACTTCGCGCTCGGCCGGAATCGCCGAGCGCAGTCCGAAGACCGGCAGAACTCGTTTGGGCGCGAGGGCCGCCAGCGACGCCAACTGCTTGGCCACCAGCACCGGATGCCGGCCCGGCAGCACCGCGACCGACGTGCCGACTTTGAGGTGCGCGGTGCGGGCCAGTGCGTACGCCATGCCGACGACGGGATCGACCGCGGGGGAGTAGACCAGTTCGGAGAACCACAGCGAGTCGACGCCGCTGTTCTCCAAGTGGTCGACGATGCCGGCAAGCTCGCCTGGCGGTGAGTTAAAGCCGAGGCTGATTCCGAAGCGGACCTTCACCCGCGTCTCCTTTTGTCGCATTTCCATCGCAACACGGTGGCGGCGCCAATTGTGCCCTCGGCCCTACCCGGCGCCCTTTCCGTTGTCGACGCGGTAGACCGCGCCGTGCACCGCGGCCGCGGCGTCGCTGGCCAGAAACGCGATCACCTGGGCCACGTCGAGGGGCTGCATCATGCCGCGGGGCGAGGCCGTGCGCAGGATCAGGTCGTAGTTCGGATTGTCCGGGGGACTGAACTGCTCGATCTGCGGGGTCAGCATGCCGCCCGGGCATACGGCGTTGACCCGCAACCGATCCGCCGTGTATTCCACCGCCAGCGCACGCGTGAGGCCGACGAGCCCGTGCTTGGCCGCGCAGTAACCGGCCGAATACGCCTGGCCTTCGACGCCGGCGATCGAGCTGACGTTGACGACGTTGCCGCCACGCGCCAGCAGGTGCGGCAGCGCAGCTTGAATCAGGAAGAACGGTCCATTAAGGTTGACCGCGAGGTCTTGGGCCCAGTCGTCGTCCGTCATCGCCTCGGTCCGGCGCATCTGGTGTCGCCCTGCGACGTTGACCAGGACGTCCAGCCCGCCGAACGCGCGGACGCACTGCTCGACCGCGTCCCGGCAGGCGTGCGGTGACGAGACGTCCACCGACGCATACGCGCCGCTGTCCACGTCGGCGAATACCTCGGCCAGCCGTGCCGTGTCACGGCCGATGCCGAAAACCGTTGCGCCATCACGGGAAAACAGCTTGGCCGTTTCAGCGCCGAGGCCGGACGAGGCACCGGTCACCAATGCGACTTTTCCGGGTAATGCGGCCATGGGGTCCGTTCAGTAGGTGCGCGCCCGCGCAACGAGGCTCGACGCGACCACAGCCACGGTACTGCGTCGGACGCGGCGTGCCGCCAGCGCCAGCAGGAGGTCGATCGTCAGCTTGCCGAGCGCGATGCGACTCGTTCGCTGTTTCCAGGTTGGCGGTGCCACGGCCTGGCGGCGGCCCATGTAGTAGCCCAGCCCGGCTGCCATCAGCAGAGCGGCGACTCCTGCCAGGACCGTCATAATGATCAGCGTTGCCGATCACCATCGCAACGCGGTCACACGCGAGACACACATCGGCCACTGTGTTTCCCTGGCTCACGCAACTGCAGCGTCCAGCCATCGAATGCAATCTGCCGGCCGACCGTCCCAACGCACGAGTATGGGCTTCACGAACCGCTTTGCGGTCCGCCGCCCGACCGCCATCGGCTCGCCTCGAGGTTGACCTCTTCTGTGCAACCGATATGGGTCAGCAGCCTTTTGATCGCGCCGGCGGGTTGGGTGCTTCCGCCGAGCCAGATAGCCCGAAGATCGCGGCGTAAATCGATGTCGGAGACGGCGATTTCCCGTAGTCGGCCGGTTGCCAGATCGTCTGCTACGGAGAGCCGACTCATCGCGGCGGGCCCGGCGCCCGCAAGGACGGCAGCGCGCACAGCGCCCGCAGACGGCAATTCGAGTATGGGCGACGCTTGTTGCACCTCCCCGCCCAACGCCCGACGCAACGCCACAGCGAGCGAATCACGGATGCCTGCCCGGGGTTCCCGACACACCAGTGGTGTTCGTGCCAATTCCAGCGCGCTAACGGTGCGCGACTGCCGTGCCCACTCGTGACTTGGAGACACGACGACGACCAACTCGTCAGTGCTTACCACGCACTGGCTTAAACCTCCCGGCGGTTCTGGAGTCTCCACGAAGCCGAGATCGACGGCACCGTCACGCACCAACGCCGTCGCTTGCGCGCTGTTAGCTGCGGCCAGATCGATTCTTGGCACCGTTTCGTTGCGCCGGGATGCCGCCGAGCGCAACGACAACAGCCAGTGCGGCATTAGGTACTCAACTATCGTCGGGCTGGCAACCACCGTGAGCCGCTGAGTGCCTTCATTTCGCAACGAGCCGAGCGCTGTATCGATGTCATGGGCTACCTCGAGCAGGTATGAAGCCCACTCAGCCAGAGATGTGCCTGCCGGAGTGATCCGCGATCCGCGTGTAGTTCGAATAGCCAGTATCACACCGGTTTTGGCTTCCAATACAGCCAACCTTCTAGAAACGGCCTGCTGGGTTAGTCCCAATTCGCGAGCAGCGCCGCCCAGGCTGCCCGTCTGCGCGATCGCAACGAAGACCTCCAACGAGTCGAGGTCGGGCATGTGAGCGCTGAGCACCATAATCACTCCATGAAAGCACACCAAACCGGTTGACATCACGAAAGATAACGGAGTGTCGAACGGATTCTTGAGAAGGGTCCTGCGGCCTGGTGACAATGTTGTCACACCCAAATCGGTTGATGCCACAACAGATAGCCCTCTACCGGAGCGCCGCTGAGAAGCGGACGATCAAACGAAGTGATCCGACGCCGCGGTACCAGCTATCTGTGTGGCGCGGCGTGATCACCTCTAAGACAACCAGTGAGTGAACCGGAGGTTGTGGTGATTGAGAAAGTTCTCGTCGGTGCCGTTGGAGCCGTCATCTCCTTAGGCCTGGCCGCGACGGCCGGCGCCAGCCCGGTACCGCCATCTCGCGCCGTCCCGGACTTCCTGGCCGCCATACGGGCGTCGGGCATCACCGGAACAGATCCGGCGATGCTGGAAGACGGCTACCAGGTGTGCAGGAGACTGTGGGTTCGGCAGATGCCGGGTACTCAGGTAGCCGCGGGCCTGGTGCAAGACCATCCACAACTGACCAGCGACCAAGCGGGGCAGTTCGTGCTGGCCGCATACCACGAGCTGTGCCCGGTGCCCGGCGGCACGTATGACTACTGGGCTTACAGCACCGGATGAAATCAGCTGTTCTGCAACATAAGCCGGTCCGCTACTGCGAGGCGCGTCTTACGACGGCTTATCTGACGCGCGCCCCGCAACGACAACGCTGTCCCGAAAGTGGTTCTTTGGCGTCTGAGCTTCTGCGCGGCAGCGCGTCTAGTGTTGAGCTACCGTCAGTCCGGTCCAGCTCAGCGGAAGCGTCGTGAGTGCTAAATACGTGGACGGAAACTTGACCTCCGGGACATAGTCGGGTGACACCTCGAAATCAGGGATCTGCCGCAGCCATTCGGTGAGCACCGCGCTCAGCTGTATCCGGGCCAGATGCGAGCCGATGCAGCGGTGCGGGCCGCCACCAAATCCCCAGTGGCGGTGCATTTTTCCGTCCATGACTAGTTTGTCGGTGGTTATCTCATCGCGGCCGTCGCGATTGATCGCAGCGGTACACAACCGCACCGGCGTACCCGGCGGAAGTGTCATGCCGCCGATTCTGGCGAAGTCGGTGGTGACGCGGGCCGCCATCGGCGCCGCCGGCTCGAGTCGCACGATCTCTTCGATGAACGCGCGGATCTGACTGGGGCTCTCGCGCAGATCTTTGCGGAGCTGCGGTCTGCGCGCCAGCTCAAGCAAGGAGAAGCCGATCGCCGCCGCCACTGTGTCGAGACCGGATAGCACGATCAGATGGCACATCCCGAGCAATTCAAGATCCGTCAGAGCACCCGGGCCGGTCATGATTTGCGACAACATGTCCGAGCCCGGTCTCCGTCTGCGTTCCTCGATGGCCTTGGCGAAATACGACAACAGCTCATATCCCTCGGGCTTGCCATCCACTGCAGCATCTTTCCAGGCGATCACGTCATCGCGGTCTTTCGAGGGCAGCCCGTACAACTCCATGAAGACGCCGAACGGATAGAACCGTGCGAGGTCCGCCATCGCATCACACTCGCCACGAACCGCCAGGCTTGTGATGATACCGGCGGCGTACTCCTCCATGACGGGTCTGGATTGCATCAAAGCCTGCGGGCTGAAATACGGCTGGAGGATCTTGCGATAACGAGTGTGCTCGGGCGGGTCGAATGCCGACGGAAGCACGGGCACTGGGCTGCCGGGCGGCTGCAACGCCAACTGCGCCGAAAAGAGATTCGGGCTGCACAGCGCGGCCAGCACATCCTCGCGGCGCGTCAAGTAGTACGCGCCGTTCATGAAGACAACCGGGCCGGCGTCTCGCAGCATCTTCCAACCGGCGCCGCGGTCCGCCGCCATTGGTAGCGAGGTGAATTCCAGCCGGGGCAAGCGGAAGGCCGCCGGATCACTACTCCCAAAAGCGCTACTGCTGTAGGCGCCATTAACAAACTTGTCCAGCTGATCGGTTACGTCGGAAATTGGTTCTCGGGCAATGTTATCCACGGGTATCTCGCTTCTGGATTCTGGCTGATAGGGCAGGCGAACTTGTGCGCGCAGCCATGACCCAGTCCGAGAGTCGGCACGGAAAATTGGGCCGGTGCGCCGGGTTTCGTGTCGTCTGGCCGTACCGGGAGCGCCCGTGATGCATGCGTGCGATTCGGCACGCGCACGAGTGTCGGTGACTGCCTTCGGGTATCGAGTCCGAAGCGTTAAGGCGAGTTGTTCTGCCTTGACGCGCTCAGGCTCGAGCCAAACGACATGCGAGCCGTTCGGTCGACCTCAGCAGCGGATGATGCAGAACAGGGATGACGTATGTCGGGTGACGGCATCTGCCGTCGAGGCACCCCACGGGGCACCGCGCGGCTGAAATGGTTCGGCAGCAAAGGTTTTCGGCAAGGCCGACCAGTCGGTCTGTGGCGACAGCGGGTCCCAGTTCGACGGTAAGTCGTGCGTCATCCACACGTAGCGAAACGGCTTCCGCAAATTCGGGGCCGGATGAGCCCGGCCGTCGGATTTTAAGTACGTCAACACCGGTGTAGCGCTGACCGGGTGCGAGTAGCTGTAATCGGGCTGGGCGTCCCCCACGGTATGGGCCCACGCGGCCGGCTCCGGGAGGCTGTTCGCGGTGTGGTGCGGGCGCAACGCGGACCCGGCGACCAGTGCGAGAAACAAGGTCAACGCACAAACGACCGCCGCGGCGTGTTCTCGCCGCCGAGTCTTCGCACTACAGCGCGCGTCCATCGTGAAGAAAGCGTACAAAACCAGGCTTGGGCTGCCTCGATCCACACGCTGTGAAATTGCTGCACATTTGCTGGGGCGTCACTCACCCTCTGTCAGCCGTGTGGAGTTGAGGATGGAGACCGCGCCAGACTGACCCGTGCTCCAGGTGAGGATGCCGACTCACGCAGCACGATCCGGGTCGGGCGTACGCCGGGAGGCACGTCGAATGCCAGCCTCACGCTCACTTGAAGCCCCGGGTCAATGCTATTGACTGACGGCGGCTCCATCAGGGTTGCCGAATGCCCACGTCCATCGCTTTCCTTCAGCGACTGAGCGGCCATCTCGAAAACCTGCGGCGCTGTGCCGACATTCCTGACTGCGATTGACACGATCGACCAGACACCTCGGGCACGGGTGCCGCCGAACATAGGAGAGGTGCTGACTTCGGTGACTATGAACGCGAACTTTCCGTCAATGACCTCTTGACCGATCCCAGCCGATACGGAGGTGCGATGAAACAGGCCGCACGATGCGAGGAACACCACGGCTGGCGCGAAGAGCAATGCGGCGAGCCTTCTACGGCAACCGGAGGACATGCGGCCAAGAGTATTTGCAATCTGTCACCGCACCATAGGCTTCTGGCGCAGTTCATTTTTCGTTCGTTAACGGTTGGTCCAATTGACGACGACGGCCGCCCCGAGCCACGGCAGCCGACTACACCGCCTCGGCATCGGCGGCACCCTCACACCGTCATCAGCAAACCGGCCACCACGTCCTCAGCAGCCACCACCTCGACGCCGACAAAAACCACTGGCGCAACCAAAACAAAAACCCCGGCCGATAGCCGGGGAATCTGTAACTCAAGACGCGACTCATCTGTCACCTAAGACTCGACTCATCACAACTGTGGGCGAAGGGGGACTTGAACCCCCACGTCCCGAAGGACACTGGCACCTGAAGCCAGCGCGTCTGCCATTCCGCCACTCGCCCTAAACAACCGGTGGAGCCTATCACTGCCGGAACCGCCATCCCCAACCGTGCTGACGCCCCGATGGCCCCCATACGAATAGGAATCGGCGCGATTCTCAGAGTTCTGGAGGTGCCGCTGCGCTGTGCTGGGCCGATAGCATTCGGGGGTACGACACGCGTGATGCGACACGCCGGAGGACCGTCCGCCGTGCAGCTGAGAAACCGAAGGACTTAGCGTTTGAACATGGGCAGCCAGAAAGGGCTAGTTCAACGCATCGAGCGCAAACTCGAAGTGTCGGTCGGCGATGCGTTCGCTCGAATGTTCGGCGGATCGATCGTTGCTAAGGAGCTCGAAGCGGCAGTGCGCCGAGAGGCCGGCGAGGGAATTCGCCCGGTCAGCGGCAATCAGCTTTTGGCTCCCAACGAATACATCATTACCCTCGGTATGCACGACTACCAGAAAGTGGGCGCCGACCCGGACCTCACTTCGGACGCTTTCGCTAAGCATTTGGCGGGATACATCGGCGAACAGGGGTGGCAAACATATGGTGACGTGGTCGTCCGGTTCGAGCAGTCGGCGAACCTGCACACCGGCCAGTTCCGCACCCGCGGTGCTGTCAACCCCGATGTCGAGCCCCGGCGGGCAGCCGGCGAGCTCGCCCCGCCACAATCAGACCGTGCGTTCAGCGCAGAACCAGGAGTACCAGCGATGACCGAGAATTCGAGCTACCGCGGCGGCCCGGGGCAGGGGCGCCCCGGCGGCGACGACTACTACGACGACCCCTACGCGCACCCGCAGGATGACCCGCACGCTGCGCCGGAGGCGCGTAGTCCATATCCGCCGGAACCGGGCGGCTACCCCGAGCAGCGCGGTGGCTACCCCGAGCAGGGCGCTTATGAGCAAGGCGGCTACGACCGCCCCGCCCACCCCGAGCACGGTGGCTACGACCAGCGCGGCGGCTACCCGGCCCCAGAACCGCGCGGCGGCTACCCCGAGCAGGGCGGCTACGAGCGCGGCGGCTACCCCGACCAGCGCGGCGGCGGTCCAGGCTACGACCCGGGCTACCGCCAGGGCGGCTATGGCCAGCCCGGCGGACAGGGCTATGGCGAATACGGCCGGGGACCCGGCCGTCACGAAGAGGGCGGCTACGGCGCACCCGACCAACGCGGCGGTTACCCCGACCAGGCTGGCTACGACCAGGGTTACGGCGGCGGGCAGGGGTACGGCCGCCAGGACTACGGTCAGCAGCCCGACTACGGCCACTACGGTGAGGCGCCCGGCCAGAGCTACGCTGCGCCCGCCGCCGGCGGATACGGCGAGCCCGCCCGCGGCGGCGACTATGACTACGGCCAGCCCGCCGACGCCGGCGGCTACGGCGGCGGCTACGGGCAGGGCGGCTACCCCTCGTCCGGCTCTGCGGTCACTCTGCAGCTCGACGACGGCAGCGGGCGTACCTACCAGTTGCGTGAGGGCGCCAACGTCATCGGCCGCGGCCAGGACGCGCAGTTCCGGCTGCCGGACACCGGTGTGTCGCGCCGCCATTTGGAGATTCGGTGGGACGGGCAAGTCGCGCTGCTGTCCGACCTGAACTCCACCAACGGCACCACCGTCAACAACGCGCCCGTGCAGGAGTGGCAGTTGGCTGACGGTGATGTGATCCGGCTGGGACACTCGGAGATCGTCGTCCACATCCATTGAGCCTGTAGGTCGCAAAGCGTTCAGCTTCACCACGCGTCGACCGCCGTCCAAGTATCGTGACGTAGCTAGATCCGGGCACGTGAGGCTCGCGGCAGCAGGACCGAAAGGGACGCCAGATGCAGGGATTACTACTGCAGCTGACGCGTGCCGGCTTCCTGATGCTGCTGTGGTTGTTCATCTGGTCGGTGCTGCGGATCCTGCGCACCGACATCTACGCGCCGACCGGTGCGGTCATGGTGCGCCGCGGATTGACGTTGCGCAGGACGCTGCTGCCGTCGCGGGAACGACGCAGCGAAGCGCGCTATCTCGTTGTGACCGAAGGCGCATTGGTCGGTGCGCGCATCACGCTCAGCGGCCAGCCGGTGCTGATCGGCCGCGCCGACGATTCCACGTTGGTCCTGATCGACGACTACGCCTCGACGCGGCACGCGCGGCTATCGCAGCGAGGCACGGAATGGTACGTCGAAGATCTAGGATCGACCAACGGCACATACCTTGACAGGGCGAAGGTGACGACGGCGGTACGGGTTCCCATTGGCACGCCGGTGAGTATCGGCAAAACGGTAATCGAGTTGCGCCCGTGACTTTGGTCTTGCGTTATGCAGCGCGCAGCGATGTCGGCCTGGTGCGATCCAACAACGAAGACTCGGTGTACGCCGGTGCGCGACTACTGGCGCTGGCCGACGGTATGGGCGGGCACGCCGCCGGTGAAGTGGCGTCGCAGTTGGTCATTGCGGCACTGGCCCATCTCGACGACGACGAGCCCGGTGGCGACCTACTTGCCAAGCTCGAGGCCGCGATCCATTCCGGCAATTCGGCCATCGCCGCACAGGTCGAAATGGAACCCGACCTTGATGGTATGGGGACCACTCTGACGGCAATTCTGTTCGCGGGCAACCGGATTGGGATGGCGCACATCGGTGACTCGCGGGGCTACCTGCTGCGCGACGGCGAGCTGACGCAGATCACCAAAGACGACACCTTCGTCCAGACGCTGGTCGACGACGGCCGAATCACCAAAGAAGAAGCGCACAGCCACCCGCAGCGGTCGCTGATCATGCGCGCGCTGACGGGCCACGAGGTCGAGCCGACCCTGACGATGCGCGAGGTCCGCCTCGGGGATCGCTACCTGCTGTGCTCCGACGGGCTCTCCGACCCGGTCAGCGACGAGACCATTCAGGACGCGCTGAAAATTCCCGACGTCACCGACAGCGCCGACCGGCTCATCGAATTGGCGTTGCGCGGCGGCGGACCCGACAACGTGACCGTGGTGGTCGCCGACGTCGTCGACAACGACTACGGGCCCACCCAGCCGATCATCGCCGGCGCGGTCTCCGGTGATTCCGACGTGCATGACCAACAGACTCGGCCCAGCACCGCGGCGAGCCGCGCCTCGGCACTCACGCCGCGCAAAGAGGTCACCAAACGCGTTGTGCCCCAAGTTGAGACGCCCGCGCCGCAGAAGCGGTCGCGGCGACGGATCCTGATCGGGGGCACGCTCGCTATCCTGCTGGTGCTCGCGGCGCTGGCCGTCGGCCGGACGGTCGTCCGCAGTTACTATTACGTAGCCGGCTTCAACGGCGCGGTGTCCATCATGCAGGGCATCCAGGTGTCGATCCTGGGCGCCCCTCTGCACCAACCCTTCTCGCAAGGTTGTCTGAACAGCCGTAACCAGTTGTCGGTCATCCGCTACGGGCAGGCCGGTGCGACCCGTGACTGCCGACTGATGAAGCTGTCCGATTTGGCCGAGTCGGCGCGCGCGCAAGTAGCCGCCGGACTGCCGGCGGGCACACTCGAGCAGGCCGACGCACAGCTGCGTCGACTGGCCGCCGAATCGCTGTTGCCGCTCTGCCCGCTTGCCCGCGCCCAGTCCCCGCCGACCACAACGACCGCACCGACCGCGACGCCGACCTTGGGGCAGACACCCGAACCGAGCGCGGGCACCTCGGCTCCTGAAGAGCCGCAGGCAAGCTCGTCGCCGTCCGCGCCGACCGTCACCGCACTCTCCCCGCCGCCGCCCCAGCCGGGAACCACCTGCCGGACTCCGGAATGACCATGCAGCCGCAGGCGCCGGTCACCGTCACACCTCCGCTGCCGAACCGGCGTAATGCCGAACTGCTGCTACTGTGCTTCGCCACGGTGATCACCGCGGCGGCGTTCGCGATCGTGCAGGCCAATCAGGAACGCAGCGTCGGCTGGGCGCTAGTCGACTACGCCGTCGGATTTCTGGCGGTATTCGGTGTCGCGCACCTGGCCATCAGACGCTATGCGCCATATGCGGATCCGCTGCTGCTGCCGATCGTCGCGCTGCTCAACGGGTTGGGGTTGGTGATGATTCATCGCCTCGACCTCGACGAGCGGCTGGCCGAGGGGAGTGGCCGCGCCGTCACCAACCCGCAGATTCTGTGGACGCTGGTCGGCGTGGGCGCCTTTGCCTTCGTGGTGATCTCGTTGAAAGACCACCGGCAACTCGCGCGCTACGGCTACGTCTGCGGGCTGACCGGACTGATCTTTCTGGCGATACCGGCGCTGCTGCCGCGGTCGCTCTCCGAGCAGAACGGCGCGAAGATCTGGATTCGCTTGCCCGGCTTCTCGATTCAGCCCGCTGAGTTCTCGAAGATTCTGTTGCTGATCTTCTTTGCCGCGGTGCTGGTGGCCAAGCGCGGGCTGTTCACCAGCGCGGGCAAGCACGTGCTCGGCATGGATCTGCCCAGGCCGCGTGATCTCGCTCCGCTGCTGGGCGCCTGGGTGGCCTCGATCGGCGTGATGGTCTTCGAAAAAGATTTGGGCACTTCGCTTTTGCTCTACGCGTCGTTCCTGGTGGTGGTTTATCTGGCGACGCAGCGGTTCAGCTGGGTGGTCATCGGCTTGGTGCTGTTCGCGATGGGAAGCATTGCGGCGTATTACATGTTCGACCACCTTCGGGTCCGCGTGCAGACCTGGCTGGACCCGTTCGCCGACCCCGACGGCGCCGGCTATCAAATTGTGCAGTCGCTGTTCAGCTTTGCCACCGGCGGCGTGTTCGGCACCGGCCTGGGCAACGGGCAACCGGACACCGTGCCCGCCGCGGCGACCGACTTCATCACCGCCGCGTTCGGCGAGGAGCTCGGCCTCGTCGGCTTGGCCGGCCTGCTGATGCTGTACACCATCGTGATCGTCCGCGGGATGCGGACCGCGATCGCCGTGCGCGACAGCTTCGGCAAGCTGCTGGCCGCGGGCCTGGCCTCCACGCTGGCCATTCAGCTGTTCATCGTGGTCGGCGGCGTCACCAACCTTATTCCGCTGACCGGACTGACCACACCCTGGATGTCCTACGGCGGCTCATCACTGCTGGCGAACTATGTGCTGCTGGCGATCCTGGTGCGGATCTCGCACGCCGCCCGTCGTCCGTTCCGCGCCAAGCCGCGCAACACCGCGCCGATCGCGACCACGAACACCGAGGTGATCGAGCGAGTATGAACACCTCCCTGCGTCGCATTTCGATCACCGTCATGGCGTTGATCGTGCTGTTGCTGTTCAACGCCACCCTTACCCAGGTGTTCACCGCCGACGGGCTGCGGTCCGATCCGCGCAACCAGCGGGTGCTGCTCGACGAGTACTCCCGTCAGCGTGGCCAGATCACCGCGAGCGGCCAGCTGCTGGCCTACTCGGTGGCCACCGACAGCCGGTTCCGTTTCCTGCGGGTGTATCCCAACGCCGCGGTGTATGCCCCGGTCACCGGGTTCTATTCGCTGCGGTATTCCAGCACCGGCCTGGAGCGGGCCGAAGATCCGCTGCTCAACGGATCCGATCAGCGGCTGTTCGGCCGCCGGCTGGCCGACTTCTTCACCGGCCGCGATCCCCGCGGCGGCACCGTGGACACCACCATCAGCCCACGCATCCAGCAGGCCGGCTGGGATGCGATGCAGCAAGGCTGCAACGGGCCTTGCCGCGGCGCGGTCGTCGCACTGGAACCTTCGACGGGGAGGATCCTGGCGATGGTGTCCTCGCCGTCCTACGACGTCAACCTGCTCGCATCGCACAACCCCGAACAGCAGGCGCAGACCTGGCAGCAACTTCGTGACGACCCGCGTACGCCGCTGACCAACCGCGCGCTGTCCGAGACCTATCCGCCCGGGTCGACGTTCAAGGTCATCACCACCGCGGCCGCACTGCAGAACGGCGCCACCGAGGACGACGAATTGACCGCCGCGGCGAAGATCCCGCTGCCGAACAGCACCGCCAGCCTGGAGAATTACGGCGGTCAACCCTGTGTCGACGCCGAAACCGTCACGCTGCGCGAGGCGTTCGCGCGGTCGTGCAACACCGCCTTCGTCCAGCTGGGCATGCTCACCGGCACCGACGCGCTGCGCAGCACCGCGCAGTCGTTCGGCCTGGACGTGGTGCCGGACCCGACCCCGTTGCAAGTCGCCGAATCCACTCTCGGCCCGATTCCCGACGCCGCTGCGCTGGGCATGACCAGCATCGGACAGAAGGATGTCGCGTTGACGCCGCTGGAGAACGCGGTCGTCGCCGCTACCATCGCCAATGCCGGCATCACGATGCAGCCCTACCTGGTCAACAGCCTGCAGGGTCCCGACCTGGCGAACATCAGCACCACCGCGCCGCACCAACAGCGCCGTGCCGTCTCCCCGCAGGTCGCGGCTAAGCTAACTGAGTTGATGGTCGGCGCCGAGAACGTCACCCAGCAGAAAGGGGCGATCCCCGGCGTGCAGATCGCATCCAAAACTGGTACCGCAGAGCACGGCACCGACCCGCGCCACACTCCGCCGCACGCGTGGTACATCGCGTTTGCGCCCGCGCAGTCTCCGAAGGTGGCCGTGGCGGTGCTCGTAGAGGGGACAGCGGACGGCGGTAGCCCATCCGCGACGGGCGGGGCGCTGGCCGCACCGATCGGGCGCGCCGTCATCGAGGCCGCGCTGCAGGGAGGACCATGAGCCCGCGAGTAGGTGTGACGCTGTCTGGCCGCTACCGCCTGCAGCGCCTGATTGCCACCGGCGGCATGGGGCAGGTGTGGGAGGCCGTCGACAGCCGACTGGGCCGGCGCGTCGCGGTCAAGGTGCTCAAGCAGGAGTTCTCCCAGGACCCCGAATTCATCGAGCGGTTCCGGGCTGAAGCACGCACCACCGCGATGCTCAACCACCCCGGCATCGCCAGCGTCCACGACTACGGCGAGACGCAGATGGACGGCGAAGGCCGCACCGCTTATCTGGTGATGGAGTTGGTCAACGGCGAGCCGCTCAACTCGGTGCTCAAGCGCACCGGCCGGCTCTCGCTGCGGCACACCCTGGACATGCTCGAGCAGACCGGCCGCGCGCTGCAGGTAGCGCACGCCGCCGGTTTGGTTCACCGTGACGTGAAGCCGGGCAACATTCTGATCACCCCGACAGGTCAGGTGAAGATCACCGACTTCGGTATCGCCAAGGCCGTCGACGCCGCTCCGGTGACGCAGACCGGCATGGTGATGGGCACCGCCCAGTACATCGCTCCCGAACAGGCCCTGGGCCACGACGCGTCACCGGCCAGTGATGTCTACGCGCTGGGAGTCGTTGGCTACGAAGCGGTTTCGGGCAAGCGTCCGTTCACCGGTGACGGCGCGTTGACGGTCGCGATGAAGCACATCAAAGAACCCCCGCCGCCGCTGCCGTCCGACCTGCCGCCCAATGTGCGCGAGCTGATCGAGATCACCCTGGTCAAGAATCCCGGCGCGCGCTACCGCAGCGGGGGACCGTTCGCCGACGCGGTCGCCGCGGTCCGGGCGGGCCGTCGGCCGCCACGCCCCAGCGGAGCGTCGT
>JBAWAV010000173.1:0-4066 GCA_049589475.1 Mycobacterium sp. | reverse complement strand
CTCCAGCGCGCCGCGCTCGCCGGCGCGGCGAGGCACCCACGCGAGTTTGGCTCCGGTCGCGTCCGCGAGCTTGGCCGCGGCGGACAACGCGCCGGGCACGCCGCCGAGTCGTTCGCCGACGAGGATGATCGCCCCGGGCTTGGAAAGCTGGGTCAGCAGGTCGTCGGCCAGTCCGTCCAGCGCGGTGGCCTCCGCGCCGGGTGCCGTCTCTATCAGCGTCCCGTGCAGCTTCTTCAAGCCGTTGGTCGCGAACGGCGCCACCGCGTGTACCGCCAGCCCGTGCTTGCGGGCGGCCTTACGCAGCCGCAGATACACGATCGGCGATTCCTCTTCCGGTTCGAATCCGGCGAGCAGGACCACCGGCGCAGACTCCAGATCCGAGTAGCTGGTCGTGATTGTCTTACCCGCGACCCGAGCCGCCAGGAAGTCGGCCTCCTCGCCGGAATGCGGGCGGGCGCGGAAGTCGATGTCGTTGGTGCCCAGCACAATTCGTGCGAACTTGGAATAGGCGTACGCGTCTTCGACGGTCAGCCGACCGCCCGGCAGCACACCGGTGCCGCCGGTGGCGGAGCTGAGGCCCTCGATCGCCGCGGCCACCGCGTGCGGCCACGACGCGGGCGCCAGCGAGCCGTCCGGGTCGCGCACCAGGGGAGTGATGATCCGGTCGCCCTGGGTGGCGTAGGCGAACGCCCAGCGGCCCTTGTCGCAGTTCCACTCTTCGTTGACTTCGGGCTCGTCGCCGGCCAGTCGGCGCAGCACTTTGCCGCGGCGGTGGTCGGTGCGCTGAGAGCATCCCGACGCGCAGTGCTCACACACGCTCGGGCTGGAAACCAGGTCGAACGGGCGGGCCCGGAACCGGTAGGCGGTGCCGGTCAAAGCGCCGACGGGGCAGATCTGTACGGCGTTGCCGGAGAAGTACGACTCGAACGGCTGGTTGGCGTAGATGCCGACCTGCTGCAGCGCGCCACGTTCGAGCATCTCGATGAACGGGTCGCCGGCGATCTGCTCGGAGAACCGGGTGCAGCGCGCACACAGGATGCAGCGCTCGCGGTCCAGCAGGACCTGCGACGAGATGTTGATCGGCTTGGTGAATGTGCGTTTGACGTCCTCGAAGCGAGAATCCGGGCGGCCGTTCGACATCGCCTGGTTCTGCAGCGGACACTCGCCGCCCTTGTCGCACATCGGACAGTCCAGCGGATGGTTGATCAGCAAGAGCTCCATCACGCCGTGCTGAGCCTTGTCGGCGGCCTCCGAGCTGTATTGCGTGCGGACCACCATGTCGTCGGTGACCGGGATGGTGCACGACGCCATCGGCTTGCGCTGACCCTCGATCTCGACGAGGCATTGACGACATGCGCCGACCGGATCCAGCAGCGGGTGGTCGCAGAACCGGGGGATCTGCACGCCGATCAGCTCGGCCGCACGGATCACCAAAGTGCCTTTGGGAACGCTGATTTCGGTGCCGTCGATGGTCAGCGTCACCAGCTCCGGCTCGGCAACCTTCTTTCCGGTGTCGTCAGCCGTTTGTGTCATCGGCGCCGCTCCTCGTCACTCATCACGATCGCACTGCCCTGTTTATCGTCGCCGGCGCGGTCATGAGGCTCCGTTCGGGGCGAGCATGGACAGCTTGGGGTCGAACGGGCAACCGCCGCCCTCGATGTGCGCAACGTATTCGTCGCGGAAGAACTTGATCGACGACGCGACCGGACTCGCCGCACCATCGCCCAAGGCGCAGAACGACTTACCGAGAATCGCATCGGAGATGTCCAGCAGCTTGTCGAGGTCGTCGTGGGTGCCGTGGCCGGCTTCCAGTCGGTGGTAGATCTGGCTCAGCCAGAACGTGCCTTCGCGGCACGGTGTGCACTTGCCGCACGACTCGTGCTTGTAGAAGTCGATCCACCGGCCGACCGCACGCACAACGCAGGTCGTCTCGTCGAAAATCTCCAACGCTTTGGTGCCCAGCATCGAGCCGGCTTCTCCGACGCCCTCGTAGTCCAGTCGCACGTCGAGATGTTCGTCGGTGAGCAACGGTGTCGACGACCCACCGGGCGTCCAGAACTTGAGCTTGTGTCCGGCCCGCACGCCGCCGGCATAGTCGAGCAGTTCGCGCAGCGTGATGCCCAGCGGCGCCTCGTACTGACCGGGACGCGTGACGTGTCCCGACAGCGAATACAGCGTGAAGCCAGGCGATTTCTCGCTGCCCATCGACCGGAACCAGTCCACGCCGTTGAGGATGATCGGCGGGACGCTGGCGATGGTTTCGACGTTGTTGATCACCGTCGGGCAGCCGTACAGGCCGGCGACGGCGGGAAATGGCGGACGCAGTCGCGGCTGGCCGCGGCGCCCCTCCAGCGAGTCGAGCAGCGCCGTCTCCTCGCCGCAGATATAGGCGCCCGCGCCGGCGTGCACCACCAGCTCCAGGTCGTAGCCCGAGCCGGCGATGTCGCGGCCGAGGTAGCCGTTGGCGTAGGCCTCGGCGACCGCGTTCTGCAGGCGTCGCAGCACCGGCAGCACCTCACCGCGGACATAGATGAAAGCGTGGCTGGCGCGGATCGCGTACGACGCGATGATCACGCCTTCGACCAGGACGTGCGGGGTTGCCAGCATCAGCGGAATGTCTTTGCACGTACCAGGTTCCGACTCGTCGGCGTTGACCACCAGGTAGTGCGGCTTGGCGGCCGCCCCGCTGTCGCCCTGCGGGATGAACGACCACTTGGTCCCGGTCGAGAAGCCGGCGCCGCCACGACCACGCAGCCCGGAATCCTTGACGGCGCCGATCACCGCGTCGGGGTCCATCTTCAAGGCCTTCTCCAGCGCCTTGTACCCGTCGTTGCGGCGGTAGGTCTCCAGCGTCCACGACTCGGGGTCGTCCCAGTACCGGCTCAGCACCGGAGTCAACGGTGTTTGCGACCCCATTACTTGCCTTCTCCTGAACTGTCGGGCGGCGGCGCAGACATGTTGTGCTCCTTGGCGACCTCCAGTCCGGCCAGCGTGGCCGCGGCGGCTCCGCCCTGGCCTCCGTCCGGCCGCGGGTCGGGGAAGCCGGCCAGGATCCGCTCGGTCTCCTTGAACGTGCACAGCGGAGCAATGCCGCGCGACGGGGCAGGCGGTTGCCCGGCGCGCAGTCCGTCGACGAGAGCACGGGCCGACTCGGAAGTCTGGTTGTCGTAGAACTCCCAATTGACCATCACCACCGGCGCCAAGTCGCACGCCGCATTGCACTCGATGTGCTGCAGGGTGACCGATCCGTCTCCCGTGGTCTCGTCGTTGCCGATGCCCAGATGCTCTTTGAGCGAGTCGAAGATCGCGTCGCCACCCATCACCGCACAGAGTGTGTTGGTGCACACGCCGACGAAGTAGTCGCCGGTGGGCCCGCGCCGGTACATGGTGTAAAAGCTTGCGACAGCGGCGACTTCGGCACCGGTCAGTCCGAGCTGCGAGCCGCAGAACTCCACGCCGGCCGGCGTGATGTAGCTGTCCTCCGACTGCACTAGGTGCAGCAGGGGCAACAGCGCCGAACGCGGGCTCGGGTACTTACCGATGATCTCCTTGGCGTCGACCTCGAGTCGCGCCTGCACGTCGGCCGGGTACTCCTGCGGGGCGCCGTCGGTGACGAACTGGCCGGGCTCCTCGGGTGGCGGACCGAGTCGGATGAACACCCGCTCGCCGTTGTTGCCGGCGCCGGGCACCTCTGCGGTCATCGGTCCACCCCACCCATCACCGGGTCGATACTGGCGACCGCCGTGATCACGTCGGCGACCATGCCGCCCTCGCACATCGCGGCGACGGCCTGCAGATTGGTGAACGACGGATCCCGGTAGTGCACCCGGTACGGCCGGGTGCCGCCGTCGCTGACCATGTGCACACCGAGTTCGCCGCGGGGCGACTCGACGGCGACGTAGACCTGCCCGGCGGGCACCCGGATGCCTTCGGTGACGAGTTTGAAGTGGTGGATCAGCGCTTCCATCGAGCCGCTCATGATCTTGGCGATGTGCTCCGGTGAGTTGCCCAGACCGTCCGGGCCGACCTTGAGGTCGGCCGGCCAAGCGATCTTGCGGTCCTCGAC
>JBAWAV010000172.1:0-6441 GCA_049589475.1 Mycobacterium sp. | reverse complement strand
GGCGCTGCGAGTCTGACCGTCATGCGTCGCGGCAGCAGCTGCTGCTTCCGCGACGGGGACGGAGGATGGGAATTCCACAACACCAGTGTGACGCAATTCCGGGGACGGGTCCAGCAAGGCTACCCTCTGCACGGGTTGTACTGGTCACACCTGATCGGAGAGGCAGGGCCCGGGCGCGGCTGGGCACATGGCGGCGACCCGCTGCGCCCGGCTCCGCCGCGCTGGCGATCGCCGCTACGCTGCTGTGATGGCAGACCGCCACCACTCGCTGAGTTCGTCGATCGCCAGCTTGCACGGCGACGAGCAGGCGGTGGGTCAGCCGCTGAACGACTCCGAGCAGATCGCGCTGGGCCGGACCCGGGTGTTCGGGGCCACCGGCACAGTGTTGATGGGCATCGGAGCCCTGGGAGCCGGGGCCCGGCCGGTGGTCCAGGACCCGACGTTTGGGGTCCGGCTGCTCAACCTGCCGTCGCGGATCCAGACGGTGTCGTTGACGATGACGACGACCGGCGCGGTGATGATGGCCCTGGCCTGGCTGATGCTGGGCCGATTCGCGCTGGGTAAGCGGCGGATGTCGCGCGGCGACCTGGATCGCACGCTGTTGCTGTGGGTGCTCCCGCTGCTGGTGGCACCGCCGATGTACAGCAAGGACGTCTACTCCTACCTGGCACAGAGCCAGATCTGCTGGCTTGGACTCGACCCGTATCGGGTGGGCCCGGCGACCGGCCTGGGCCTCGGCCACGTCTTCACCTTGTCGGTGCCCAGCCTGTGGCGGGAGACCCCGGCGCCCTACGGGCCGCTGTTCTTGTGGATCGGCCGCGGAATCTCGGCGCTGACCGGCGAGAACATCGTCGCCGCGGTGCTGTGCCATCGGCTGGTGGTGCTGGTCGGTGTCGGCCTGATCGTCTGGGCGACACCCCGGTTGGCCCGCCGCTGCGGGGTGGCCGAGGTCAGCGCGCTGTGGCTGGGGGCAGCGAACCCGCTGCTGATCATGCATCTGGTCGCCGGCATCCACAACGAGGCGCCGATGCTCGGGCTGATGCTGACCGGGACCGAGTTCGCGCTGCGCGGTGTCGACTCCGCACGCCCGCTGTGGCCACGACCGTGGCCGCGGGCCAGGGGGCATTGGGCGGACTGGGCGCCGTTGGGCATGTTGCTGGTCGGTGCGGTGCTTATCGTGCTCTCCTCGCAGATCAAACTGCCGTCGCTGCTGGCGCTCGGGTTCGTGACGATGGCGCTGGCCCAGCGCTACGGCGGAACCTTGCGGTCGCTGCTGCTGGCCGGTGGTCTGATGAGCGCACTGACGCTGGCGGTGATGGCCGCCGTCGGATCGGCCAGCCGCCTCGGATTCGGCTGGATCTACACCCTGGGTACCGCCAACGTGGTGCGCAGCTGGATGTCGCCGCCGACGCTGATCGCGCTGGGCACCGGTCAAGTCGGGATTCTGCTGGGACTGGGTGATCACACGACCGCCGTGCTGTCGCTGACGCGTGGTATCGGTGTCCTGATCATCGCGGTGATGGTCGCCTGGCTGCTGATGGCCGTGCTGCGTGGCCGGCTGCATCCGGTCGGCGGGCTGGGCGTCGCGCTGGGCGGCACGGTGCTGCTGTTTCCGGTGGTGCAGCCGTGGTACCTGTTGTGGGCGATCATTCCGCTGGCGGCCTGGGCGACGCGGGCGGGTTTCCGTCTCGCGGTGATCGTGGTGACGCTGGTGGTCGGCATCTTCGGGCCGACGGCCAACGGGGACCGGTTCGCGCTGTTTCAAATCGTTGACGCGACTGTGGCCAGCACGGTCATCGTGCCGTTGCTCATCGCGGCGACCTACCACCGATTGCCGTGGCGGCCGCTGACCGACGAAGAGCCCAAATCCGACGCAGCGGACCAGAATCCGCCACCCACCGGCCCGACCCCGCAGCCCGCGTCGCTGCCTGGCGCTTACGCTGAATCTTCGTGAGCCCAGCCTCGGACGTCCCCGTGCGGTTGCGCGGGGTCTGCAAGCAGTACGGCTCGACCACCGCCGTCTCCCAACTCGACATCGAGGTGCACACCGCTGAGGTGTTCGCGCTGCTCGGCCCCAACGGCGCCGGAAAGACCACGACGGTGGAGATGTGCGAAGGGTTCGTCCGCCCGGACGCGGGCACCATCGAGGTGCTCGGGCTGGACCCGATCGCCGACAACAGCCGACTGCGGCCGCGCATCGGCGTGATGCTGCAGGGCGGCGGCGGGTATCCCGCGGCCCGGGCCGGCGAGATGCTCGACCTGGTCGCCTCCTACGCCGCCGACCCACTGGACCCGCAGTGGCTGCTGAGCACGCTGGGCCTGACCGAGGCCGCCCGCACCACCTACCGGCGGCTCTCCGGCGGGCAGCAGCAGCGGCTGGCACTGGCCTGCGCACTGGTCGGCCGCCCCGAACTGGTGTTCCTCGACGAGCCGACCGCAGGCATGGACGCGCAGGCCCGGATTCTGGTGTGGGAGTTGATCGATGCGCTGCGCCGCGACGGCGTGACGGTGGTGCTGACCACCCACCAACTCAAGGAAGCCGAGGAACTCGCCGACCGGCTGGTCATCATCGACAACGGGGTGACGGTGGCGGCCGGCACGCCCGCGGAACTGACCCGAAGCGGCGCCAAGGACCAGTTGCGATTCAGCGCGCCGCCGCGTCTCGACCTGGCACTGCTGGTATCGGCGCTGCCGGAGGACTACCAAGCGTCCGAGTCGGCGCCGGGTGAGTACCTGGTCGAAGGTCATGTCGACCCGCAGGTGCTGGCGACGGTGACGGCGTGGGCGGCCCAGATCGACGTGCTGGCCACCGATCTGCGCGTGGAGCAGCGCAGCCTGGAAGACGTGTTCTTGGAGCTGACTGGACGAGAGTTGCGGTCGTGACTATCGAAAAACATTTCCCCGCAGGCACTTTCGCCCCGAATCCGCGTCCGGCCGCGGTGCCGAAAATGCTGGCCGCCCAGTTCGGGCTCGAGCTGAAACTGCTGCTGCGCAACGGCGAACAACTACTGCTGACCATGTTCATCCCGATCACGTTGCTGGTCGGCCTGACGCTGCTGCCACTGGGATCGTTCGGCGCTAACCGCGCCGCCACCTTCGTCCCGGTGATCATGGCGCTCGCGGTGATCTCGACGGCGTTCACCGGCCAGGCCATCGCAGTCGCCTTCGACCGCCGCTACGGCGCGCTGAAACGGTTGGGCGCGACGGCGCTGCCGGTGTGGGGCATCATCGCCGGCAAGTCGGCGGCCGTGGTCACCGTGGTGTTCTTGCAGTCGATCATCTTGGGCGCCATCGGATTCGCGCTCGGCTGGCGACCGCCCGCGACGGGCCTGGCGTTGGGCGCGGTGGTCATCGCGCTCGGCACCGCGGTGTTCGCCGCGTTGGGTTTGCTGCTCGGCGGCACCCTGCGCGCCGAGATCGTGCTGGCGGTGGCCAACCTGTTGTGGTTCGTCTTCGCCGGACTCGGAGCGCTGACCATCGAGACCGACATGATCGGTTCCGCCGTCAAGTGGGCGGCTCGGCTCACTCCGGCCGGTGCACTCACCGAGTCGCTGTCACAGGCCATGACCCTGTCGGTCGACTGGTTCGGCGTCCTCGTGCTGACGGCGTGGGGCACGCTGGCCGGGCTGGGTGCGCTGCGGTGGTTCCGGTTCACCTGAGCCGCCCTACTACGCGACGTAGTTTTGGTTGTCCTACGATCGTGCGATGCCTGCCGGGCGGTTACTGATGCGGATCGTGGACCTGTTGGCCGACCCCAGCCTGCGCACCCAGCGCGTCATCGCAGCGGCGGTCGTGCTGACCCAAGGTGGCATCGCCGTCACCGGCGCCATCGTCCGCGTCACGGCCTCCGGACTCGGCTGTCCGACCTGGCCGCAATGCTTTCCGGGCAGCTTCACCCCGATCGCGGTGTCCGAGGTTCCCCGGATTCATCAGGCCGTCGAGTTCGGCAACCGGATGATCACCTTCGCGGTGGTCCTCACCGCGGCGCTGGCGGTACTGGTAGTCACCCGGGCTCGCCGCCGCACCGAAGTGCTGGTCTACGCCTGGTTGATGCCGGCGTCGACGGTGCTGCAGGCGGTGATCGGCGGTATCACCGTGCGCACCGGGTTGCTGTGGTGGACGGTGGCTGTCCATTTGCTGACCTCGATGACGATGGTGTGGCTTTCAGTGCTGCTGTACGTCAAAGTCGGCGAGCCCGACGACGGCGTGGTCCGCCCTCGAGTGGTCACGCCGCTGCGCGCGCTCACGCTGCTCAGCGCCCTGACGCTGGCCGCGGTCTTGGTGGCCGGCACCTTGGTCACCGCGGCGGGTCCGCACGCCGGCGACACCAGCCCACGCCACACGGTGCCGCGGCTGCGGATCGAGATCACCGCATTGGTGCACGCGCATTCGTCGCTGCTGGTGGCCTACCTCGCATTGCTGGTCGGGCTCGGCTTCGGGCTGCTTGCAGTGCAGGCGCCGCGACCGGTGGTGCTGCGCCTCGCAGTTCTGCTGGTCGCGGTGTTCGGCCAGGCCGCGGTCGGGACCGTGCAGTTCTTCGCGGGGGTTCCCCCGGCTCTGGTCGCCGTCCACGTCGCCGGGGCCGCGATCTGCACCGCGGCCACCGCGGCGCTATGGGCGTCGATGCGAGAGCGGACCGAGCCCCAACCGGTCCAGAGCTGACTCGACGCACAGCGCGAATTGACGCTGGGCATCCTCGCGGGCCGCGGGCTCGAGTAGCTGCCAACCCAACTGCGGGGCAACCAGATTCAGGTCCACCACCTCGGCGTCGCCCGGTCCGCCGAACAACTCGACACGGGCATACAGCAGTTGGTCGGCGGAGATGCGCAGGTGGTCGGCGGCGGCCTGCAACGCGGCCTGGCCGAGGTCCCACACTTCGAAGTCGGCGTCGACCGCGGACTTCTCGATGAATGCGTGTGACGGGACGCCGCCGAGGAACACCAACGCCGTGCGCACCGCTGCGCCGGACGGGCGACGGCCGCGCACCTGCACCCCGGCGTTACGGAGGCGGTGCTTGCCGGTGTTCCAGGCGACGACGGCGGGCGAGTTGAGCAGGTTGGGCACCCGCCGGGTCCAGGCCAGAAACTCGTCGAGGCGGTCCGCGTACGCGGTCGTGGTCCGCAGGATCACCAGATCGGCGTTCAATGTCTCCGGGTCGTCCCAGGCCAGCCAGCGGGCATGCAGGCCGCGCTTCCGCAGCGCGGCCACCAGATCCGCGTCGTCGCCGTCCGATGAACCGGCCAGCACGATCCGTGGATGGAAAATGTCGGGCCGGGCCAACTTCATGCGGACTCCATGCTTGCGGATGATAGTCACCATGCACGCAATCGAAGTCGCCGAAATCGGTGGTCCGGAAGTCCTGAGCTACGTCGAGAAGCCGCAGCCCTCCCCCGGGCCGGGCGAAGTACTGATCAGAGCCGACGCGATCGGCGTCAACTACATCGACACCTACTTCCGCTCCGGGTCCTACCCGCGCGATCTGCCCTTCGTGCTCGGTACCGAGGTGGCCGGGACGGTGGCCGACGTCGGCGACGGCGTGACGTCGCTTTCCGAAGGCGACCGGGTGGTGACCGCGACGGCTTTTGGTGCATACGCCGACTTCAGCACCGCGCCAGCGCAATTCGTCGCGCGAGTGCCCTCAGCGGTGGAGTCGGACGTGGCAGCGTCGGCGTTGCTGAAAGGTATGACGGCGCACTATCTCCTCACATCGGTGTACCCGGTGCAGGCCGGCGACGTGATTCTGGTCCACGCCGGAGCGGGCGGGGTGGGGCACATCCTCACGCAGTGGGCGACGAGCCTGGGCGTCCGGGTGATCACGACCGTATCCACGCCCGCCAAGGCCGACGTGTCCCGGCAGGCCGGCGCCACCGACGTATTGGATTACCCGGGCGATGATCCGAATGAGTTCGGCAGCCGCATCCGCGACCTGACCGCGGGCGCCGGTGTGGCGGCGGTGTACGACGGCGTCGGAAAGAGCACGTTCGACGCCAGCCTGGCCAGCCTGGCCGTGCGGGGAACTTTGGCACTGTTCGGTGCGGCGAGTGGGCCGGTTCCGCCGGTCGACCCGCAGCGACTGAACGCGGCCGGATCGGTGTTCCTGACCCGTCCCTCACTGGCCCATTTCACTCGCACCGGCGACGAATTCGCTTGGCGCTCAGGCGAATTATTCGACGCGATCGCCAAGGGGTCGGTTGAGGTCACGGTGAGCAAACGGTATCCGTTGGCCGACGCCACCAAAGCGCACTGTGACTTGCAGGGCCGTCAGACGGTCGGCTCGATCGTTCTCACGCCGTAGCGGCTAACCGCCCCACTTGGCGCCTTCGGCCTGATCGCGGGCCAGCATCGAGGTGGTGTTGTTCTCGTGCGTGCCGGCCATCGCACGATACGACAGCACCAACTGCTCCATCGCCTGATTCCACTGCGCCTGCCACGCCTGATAAC
>JBAWAV010000171.1:0-5956 GCA_049589475.1 Mycobacterium sp. | reverse complement strand
TGCTGGCCGAGCTGGGCTGGTCGCTGCGCATGGCGCCGGCGTCGCCGAAAGGTCAGCATTGGCGACTGCTGTCGACGGTCAAAGAACTCGACCCGGCCTGGGTGCGATATCTCGGCGAAGGCGCGGCCTAGCCCGGTGACGATGCGCGCCGCGGCGCGCTGAGGATGCGGGCAGTCGGCGTAGCCGGCACCGGCGCGTGTGTAGCTCCCGAGCGGGCGGTGGGATACGGTTTCGGTCGTGAGCGCGATGGAAATTCACCTGTTCTTCCTGGGCATCCCGTTGTTGCTGGTAGCCGTGTTGGTGGCGCTGATCTGGTCACGCAAGGGCCCGCACCCGGCCACCTATAAGTTGTCGGAGTCCTGGACGCATGCGCCGATCCTGTGGGCCGCTACCGACGAGGCCGTCGGGCACGGTCATGGTCACGGACATGCCGAATTCAGCGTGGGAGGTGGCGCAAGTGGCAAGTGGTGACGTCGCAACGGTCGCACCGGCCGAACTGCAACACGGCTCGGCGATCACGACCAGTGGACGCATCTCCGGAGTCACCGAGCCCGGCGAACTCTCCGTGCACTACCCGTTTCCGACCAACGACCTGGTCACCCTTGACGACGCGCTGACCTATGGGTCGCGCGCCGCCGGCGCCCGGTTCGCCGTCTACATCGGCGACCTGGGAAGCGACACCGGGGCGCGGGCACGCGAAATCCTGGCCAAGGTGCCGACTCCCAACGACGCGGTGCTGATCGCCGTCTCGCCCGATCAGCATGCGATCGAGGTGGTCTACGGATCGCACGTTCGCGGGCGAGGAGCCGAATCGGCTGCGCCACTTGGTGTTGCCGCCGCGGCGTCGGCGTTCAAGAACGGCGAGCTGATCGACGGTCTGGTCAGTGCAATCCGGGTGACCAGCTCCGGCATCTCGCCGGCATAGCGGGCGGCGGGCCGGCTCAGGCCGCCTCGCCGCTGTCGAACTGACGCGTCCGCAGCGACCGCTCCACGCCGGCGCGGCCCTCGAGAACCAGCCGGCGAAGCGCCGGCGGCAGCTCGGAATCGTCGAGGAATTTGTCCGCCGCGGCGATGCCTTTGTCGCTGATGTCCCACGACGGATACAGGCCCACCACCACGGTCTGCGCCACCTCGCTGGACCGGCGCTCCCACAGGCCCCGGATCGCCGCAAAGTACCTGGCGCCGAACGGATTCAGTATCGCGCCCTGGCCGGGCTGAACGAAGCCGTTGATGATCGAGCGGGCGGTGATGTTGGCCAGTTCGTCGTCTTCGGTGACCGTGGTCCACGCCGACTCCTTGACCGGCGCCTGCGGCCGCGCGGCGGCGGCTTGCGCGCCGAGCCGTTTGCCCGCGGAGGTCGGGTCGCGCTTCACCTCGGCGTCGATGAACGGTGTCGCTGGGCCGTCGGCGTCGATCTCACCCGCGGCGGCCAGCGCGGTGACGATGCGCCAGCGCAGATCGGTGTCGATCGACAGACCGGCGAGGCCGGACTCGGTGGGATCGTGGTCGAGCAGATCGGCCAGCACCGCCACATGCCGCTCCGACAGCAGTGATGTGCAGAGCGCGTTGACGAAGGCCAGCTGATGATCCGAACCGTCCGCCGCGGCGCGGGCCAGCTCGAGCAGCCGGTCGGCGAATGCCGGCCAGCCCGCTGACTGCGCCCAGTCCGGATCGGCGTACGACCCCAGCGCGGTCTGGGCCTGCAGCAGCAACCGCTGGGCGACCCCGACTTCGGTTTCGGCCTGAATGCCACCGGAGACCAGTGACACGAAATCGCGGGCACGCAGCTCGGCGTCGCGGGTCATCTCCCATGCCGCCGACCACACCAGCGTTCGCGGCAGCGGCTCGGCGATGTCAGCGATGCGGTCCAGCGCGGTCTGCAGCGACTCGGGGTCCAACCGCAGCGAGCAATAGGTCAGGTCGTCGTCATTGACCAGGATCAGCTTCCCATGCGGAATACCCACCAGCGCGGGCACTTCCGTCGTCTCACCGGTGACGTCGAGCTCTTCACGATGCACCCTGGTCAAGTGGCCGGCACCGTCGTCGTCGTAGATGCCGACCGCCGTCCGGTGCGTCCGGGTTTCACCCGCGCCCGGTGCGGCGCCGCTCTGCGTCACCGCGAAACGGCTGAACTTGCCGTCAGCGTCGACGTCGAAGTCCGCGCGCAACGTGTTGAGGCCAGTCGTCTTCAGCCACTGCCGTCCCCAGTCCGAAAGGTCACGGCCTGAGGCTTTTTCCAGCGCGCCGAGCAGGTCGCCGAACGTCGCGTTGCCGAACGCGTGCGCCCGGAAGTAGTCGCGGAGTCCGGACAAGAAGTCTTCCAGCCCGACGTACGCCACCAACTGCTTGAGCACACTGGCGCCCTTGGCGTAGGTGATGCCGTCGAAGTTCACCTCGACGGCAGCGAGGTCGGGGATGTCGGCCGCCACCGGATGCGTCGACGGTAGCTGGTCCTGCCGGTAGGCCCACGACTTTTCGGCGTTGGCGAAAGTCGTCCACGCCGTGGTGAATTCGGTCGCCTCGGCCTGGCACAGCACGGAGGCGAAGGTGGCGAATGACTCGTTGAGCCATAAGTCGTCCCACCAACGCATGGTGACCAGATCGCCGAACCACATGTGCGCCATCTCGTGCAGTACCGTCTCGGCGCGACGCTCGTAGGACGCGCGAGTGACTTTGCTGCGAAAGACGTAGTCCTCCAGGAACGTCACCGCGCCGGCGTTCTCCATGGCGCCGGCGTTGAACTCCGGCACGAACAATTGGTCGTACTTTCCGAATGCGTAGGGCACGCCAAAGTTCTTGTGGTAGAAGCCAAAACCTTGCTTGGTCTGGGTGAACAGCCGCTCGGCGTCCATGAACTCTGCGAGCGTGGCCCGGCAGAAGATGCCCAGCGCGATGTCGCCGTGTTCGTCGCTGTAGACGTCGTCCCAACGCGCGTACGGACCGGCGATCAACGCCACCAGGTAGGTGCTCATCTTCGGCGTGGTGACGAAGGTGTGCACGCCGTCCGCGACGTTCGCCGTAGCGCCGTTGGACACCACCTCCCAGTGCTGCGGTGCGCGCACCGACACGTCGAACGTGGCTTTGAGGTCGGGTTGATCGAAGCACGCGAACATCCGCTTGGCGTCGGCGGTTTCGAATTGCGAGTACAGGTACACCTCGTTGTCGACGGGGTCGACGAACCGGTGCAATCCCTCGCCGGTATTCGAGTAGCGGCAGTCCGCGTCGACCACGACGACGTTGTGCTCGGCCAAACCCCTCAGAGCGATACCGGTCGACTCGTTGTAGTCCGACACGTCGATGTCGCGGCCGTTGAGGGTCGCGCTGCGCACGGTGTCTGCGGCGATGTCGATGACGGAGTCGGAGCCGGCGACCGCATCGAACTCCACGGTCGTGGTGGACCGGAATGTGCGTTCGCCGGGATTGCCGTCGCCGTCGGTCAGATCCAAGTCGATTCGGTAGCTGTCGACGGTGATCAGCGCAGCGCGTTCGACGGCTTGGTCGCGGGTGAGGTTGGGAAGTGCCACGTGTCCAATCTAGGGCGGCGACGATGCAGGCCGCGAAGTGGCCTGAGGTGGGGGTACCTCCCAGGCGCGCAGCGGCGAGGGGGCGAGCCGGCCAATTCAGCCGAGGCGTGTCCATGGCAGCGGCGGGAACAGGACCGCCGCGTCTAGGGTTGTGCTGGACGGCTAGCCGACCGTTGAGGAGAGGATTCCGCATGTCTGAGAAGTCCGTTGCCGATTTCTGGTTCGACCCCCTGTGCCCGTGGGCATGGATCACCTCGCGCTGGATCCTGGAAGTGGAAAAGGTCCGCGACATCGAGGTGAACTTTCAGGTGATGAGCCTGGCGGTGCTCAACGAAAACCGTGAGGGCCTGCCGTCCGAATACAAGGAGAGGCTGGCCAAGGCGTTCGGCCCGGTGCGGGTGGCGATCGCCGCCGAGCAGGCCCACGGCTCCGAGATTCTGGCCCCGCTGTACGAGGCGATGGGCACCCGTATTCACAACGAAGGCAACAAAGACCTCGACGACGTGATCACGCAGTCGCTCAAGGCGCTGGACCTGCCGGCCGAGCTCGCCGACGCTGCCACCAGTGAGGCCTACGACGAGGCGCTGCGCAAGAGCCACCACGCCGGAATGGACGCGGTCGGCGACGACGTCGGCACGCCCACCATTCACATCAACGGCACCGCGTTCTTCGGCCCGGTGCTGTCGAAGATCCCGCGCGGCGAAGAGGCCGGCAAGCTGTGGGACGCATCGGTGACCTTCGCGGCTTACCCGCACTTCTTTGAGCTCAAGCGGACCCGCACCGAGGGCCCCGAATTCGACTAGCGGCGACCGGCGGAGCAGGATTTCGGTCATGCGCGTCTACCTCGGCTCCGATCACGCCGGTTACGAACTCAAACAGCAGATCATCGAGCACCTGAAAGAGACCGGCCACAAGCCGATCGATTGCGGCGCCTTCAGCTATGACGCCGAGGACGACTACCCAGCGTTCTGCATCGCGGCAGCCCTGAAGACGGTGGCCGATCCAGACAGCCTGGGCATCGTGTTGGGCGGATCGGGCAACGGCGAACAGATCGCCGCCAACAAAGTTCCGGGCGCGCGATGTGCGCTCGGGTGGAGTGTGGAGACGGCGTCGCTGGCCCGTCAACACAACAACGCTCAGCTGATCGGCATCGGTGGTCGTATGCATACTGTGCCCGAAGCGCTGGCCATCGTCGACGCGTTCTTGACCACCCCGTGGTCGAAAGCTGAACGGCACCAACGGCGTATCGATATTCTCGACGAATACGAGCGCACCCACCATGCGCCGCCGGTCCCCGGCGCTAACAGCGGGTAGGCAGCGTGCCCGAAGGGCATACCCTGCATCGACTGGCCCGGCTCCATCAGCGGCACTACGCAGGTGCTCCGGTAAGGGTGTCCAGCCCACAGGGCAGGTTCGCGGCGGCATCCGTCGACGGGCAGGAACTGCAACAGGCCACCGCGTGGGGGAAGCATCTTTTTCACCACTACGCCGGCGGGACGACGGTGCACGTGCACCTCGGCCTGTACGGCAAGTTCACCGAGTGGCCACGATCGGCCGATGAAGCGATGCCCGACCCGGTCGGGGCGGTACGGATGCGAATGATCGGCGCCGAGTACGGCACCGACCTGCGCGGGCCGACGGTGTGTGAGGTCATCGACGAAGCTCAGGTCGCCGATGTGGTCGCCCGGCTCGGCCCCGATCCTCTTCGCCGGGATGCCGATCCGGCGTGGCCGTGGGCGCGGATTAGCAAGTCGCGCAGGCCAATCGGCGCGCTCTTGATGGACCAGACGATCATCGCCGGCGTCGGCAACGTCTACCGTGCCGAGCTGCTTTTCCGTCATGGCATCGACCCGTATCGGTCCGGTCGGGCGATCGGTGAGGCGGAGTTCTCCGCGGCCTGGACCGACCTTGTGGAGCTGATGAAAGTCGGGTTGCGTCGCGGCAAAATCATCACGGTGCGGCCTGAGCATGACCACGGCGCACCGTCCTACGGCCCAGGACGGCCACGCACTTACGTCTACCGCCGCACCGGCGAGGCGTGCCGAGTATGCGGAACCGCAATCCGCACAGCCGAATTGGAAGGTCGTAATGTCTTCTGGTGCCCAACCTGCCAGACGTGAACAATGGGCCACTGCCGGCTTCTCATCTGCTCAATAGGGCCTGCTGGGCCAGCGCATAGCCTCGCGGCGTAGCTATTAGCCCATGAACAAATTCGCAGGCAGTGCGATTGCGTCGGCAGCGATCGTTGCAGCATTGGGATTGGCGGGTCTGGGCGGCAGCGCCGAGGCTCACGCGCTACCGGGACTGCCCTGGTGCCCGGGTGACTTCTGGGACCCGACGTGGGGGACCAACTCGGACTGGAACAGCTGCCACGGCAACGTGATAGTGCCCCCGAACAACATCACCAACGGACCGACCATCATCAACCGGCC
>JBAWAV010000170.1:0-13523 GCA_049589475.1 Mycobacterium sp. | reverse complement strand
GCTTCCGCATTCACGGTGGGTACGGATACTCCAAAGAGTACGAAATCGAGCGGCTGATGCGTGATGCCCCGTTCCTGCTCATCGGTGAGGGTACCAGCGAGATACAGAAGTCGATCATCAGCAAGCGACTGCTTGCCGAGTACCGGATTTGAGTTATGAGCGTCCCCGACTTCGCCGCGCGACCTCAACTCTCCGAAGATGTTGCGCGCTATGTGCGTAAGCGGATCTTCGACGGCACCTATTCGGCCGGGGAATATGTCCGGCTGGATCAGTTGGCCGCCGAACTCGGGATCAGTGTCACTCCGGTGCGGGAGGCGCTGTTCGAACTACGCGCTGAGGGGCTGCTGGCTCAGCAACCGCGTCGCGGCTTCGTGGTGCTGCCGGTGACCGGACGCGATCTCGCCGACGTCGCCAACCTGCAGGCGCACGTGGGCGGCGAACTGGCCGCCCGGGCCGCGGACAACATCGACGACGACCAGCTGCGTGAGCTGAAAGAGATTCAGGCCGAACTCGAGAATGCGTACGCCGGCAACGACATCGAACGAACAGTTCGGCTCAATCACGAGTTCCACCGGGCTATCAACGTGGCTGCCGAGTCGCCCAAGCTCGCGCAGATGATGTCTCAGATCACCCGCTACGCACCGGAATCCGTCTTTCCCGTCATCACCGGCTGGCCCGCACAGTCGATCAAAGATCACCGGCGGGTGTTGGCTGCGTTGGCTAAACGCGACGGCGAGTCGGCACGTATCGCCATGTCCGAACACCTTGCCGCCGGTGCCGCTCCGCTGATCGACCATCTCACCGAGCACGGTGTCGTCGACGCGGGCAACGGGGCGCCCTGACGGTCCGGTCGGCGCCATCCGTTGTCGCGCAACCTCGCCTGGGCATACGCTGCCCCCGGGGTGGGCAACAATTGGAGAAGAGTAGAGATGCCCGCAATGCTGACATTCAGCGCATCGGCGTTATCGGTTGCATGTGTGGCGGCGGTTGCGCTCGCTGCACCCGCCGTTGCCGATCCGATGGACCCCATCCCGGGTAACGGTGTCTTCGTCGTCGGGCCGGACATCGCTCCCGGCCTGTACCGCACCGGCGGGTCCGCGTCGACGTTCGGGGTGTGGATCAACAACGTGCCGACGCAAGACTCGATGTGCGCGTGGTTCACCTACAGCACGCCCGATGCGAACAAGGAGCACGTAGTTCAGACGAATATGTCCGTCGGTCCGATGTTCGCGAACGTCAACGCGACGGTGAAAGCCTTCGAGTCGCGGACCTGTCAACCCTGGACGCGGGTCCCCTAAGGCCGGGACGCGTCGATCAGCATGTCTCGCAGGCGGCGGACGTCGACCTTGCCGGTGCCGCCACGCGGGACGTCGTCGTCGGACTCGAGCATCAGCCACACGGTCGGGACTTTGAAGGCGCTCAGCAATGTGCGCGCGGCGCGCCGCAGTTCCTCGGCCGGCGTTCTGTCCCCGCACACCACCGCGGCGCCCACGCGTTCGCCTGAGGCACCCGGAACGTTGGTCACGAAAGCGTTCTCGACGCCGTCGATCGTGCGTAGCGCCTGCTCGACCTCGCCGGGATAGACGGTCGCGCCGCTGACTTTGAACATGTCGTCGGATCGGCCGTGATAGAACAGGAAACCGTCGTCGTCCAGCCGACCGAGGTCACCGGTCGGATAGAAGCCGTCGGCGGTGAAGACGTCCTCGCGGCCGCGTCGGTAGATTCCGCGCAGGGTGTGCGATCCCCGGATCTCGATCATCCCAACGGTTCCCGCGGGCGCCGGCCGTCCACTGTCGATGTCGGCGATTCGTACCTCCATACCGGGGAACGGCTTGCCGCAGCTGCCCCACGCCGAGCGCGGCATATCGGTGTCGGCGGGGTAGCCGCAGTACGGTCCGAATGCCTCGGTCATGCCGAATAGCGTTGCTCGGGAACCGGGTTGAGCACGTTGCGCCTTCGGCAGCAACGCTTCCAGGCTGCCGGTACGCAGCGCCGACAGGTCGGTCTCGGCAAAGGACGGGTGGCGGGCCAACGCTTCGGCCTGATCGGGCCAACCCCGAAACAGCGTCACCTGCTCGCGCTCCAGCAGGCGCAGCGTGGTCCCCGGTTGCGGGATCGCCTCGGTCACCAAGGTGGCGCCGGCCGCCAGTGCCGACAGCACGCCGCTGCCGAAACCGCCCACCCAGAAGAAGGGCATCGGCAGGTACAGCCGGGTCTCGGAATCGATGCAGCGGCTTGCCAAGCCGGATCGGACGGCGCCCAGCGCACTGCCGTGCGAGTGCACCACCCCCTTGGGTGCTCCGCTGCTGCCGGACGTGAACATGATGACCATCGGATCGCTGGGTGTCACCGTTGCGGTCGCCGCGTCGACGATGGACGCCGCTGGTGACTCCGGCAGCCGGTCGGCCTGCCAAACCTGGCGCAGTGCGGGAAGTTCGGGACATCGCAGCGGGGCGGTCACATCATCGACGTCAAGAACCGACCGGAGGTCGTCGAGATACCGGTGGCCGCGGAATTCTTCGACGCTGATCAGGAACTGCACCGACGCGGTCCGCAGTTGCGCGACGAGCTCAGGCGCTCGGAGCAGCGTGCTGAGCGGAACCAGCACAGCGCCGATCCGGGTGAGCGCAATCGCGATCTGCACCCAACGCACACCGTTGGGCATGACCAGCCCCACTCTGGTGCCCTTGCCGACACCGCTCGCGATGAAACTCGCAGCGAGATCTGCCGTGCTGCAATCGAGTTCACGATAGCTGAGCCGGCACTCGGGATCGATCACCGCCGGCTTGGCCGCGGACTCACCCGCTCTGAGCCTCACCAGGTCGTCGATCGTGTCAGGCATCGAAGAACGTCGCCAGTTTCTGCCGGTTCACTTTGCCGCTCGCCAGTAACGGAATATCGCCGGTCGGTACGACGGCGAATCGCTTGGGGATCTTGTACGCCGACAGTTCGGCGGTGAGCCGGCGACGCAGCGTGGTCTCGTCGAAATCGGCCACGTTGTCCATGGCGATGACGGCAGCGACCGTCTCACCGCGCTCAGGATCGGTGATGCCGACGACATGCGCGACGGCGCCGTCGGTGACCTTCGCGATCGCCTGCTCGACTTCGCTCGGCGACACGTTGGCGCCGGCTGTCTTGATCATCGTCCCGCGCCGGCCGAGGTAGTAGACGAACCCGTCGCCGTCCATGGCAGCCAGGTCGCCGGTATGAAACCAGCCGTCGGGGTCGAAACAGTCTTCACGGCTTCGCCGATAATACCGCTGCATCAGGCTCGGGCCGCGGATGCACAGCTCTCCGAGTGCGCCTTCCTCGACGGGCATCTCGGTATCCGGGTCGATGATCTTGGCTGCCAACCCCGGCGCCGGTTTGCCGAATGATCCGCGTCGATGCTCCGGCTGGTCGCTCTCGTCGGCGCTGATCAACACCACGCTGCCGGCTTCGGTCAGCCCGAGCATGTTGTGTCGCAGTTCCGGGTCGGCCGGCCGTGCCTCGGGGGCCATGATGGGGTAGAGGTTGCCGCGGCGCATCGACGACAGGTCGCGTCCGGCGAAGCTCGGGTGCCGGGCCAGGTGTGCGATCGCGGCAGCGAAACCATTTGTGGTCGTTGGCTTCTCGGCTTCCAGCAGATCGAGCGTTCGGCCCGGATCCTCGGCGTTGGAGCACAGCAGCGTCGACCCGGCGATCAACGTGGCCAGTAACGCGAATCCCAAGCCGCCGACCCAGAAGAATGGCGAATTGCAGAACAGCCTGTCCGTGGCGGTCAGGTTCCGGACCTTGTTCAGGTTTCGCTGGTGGTTGAGCAGGGCGGCGTGGGCTTGCACCACCCCTTTGGGGGCACTCGTGGTGCCAGACGTGTAGATGATCGCCAGCGGATCAGAGCCCTCGACATCGTCTTCCATCGCCGCCAGCAGTGCTTCGCTGACTGCCTCGGTGCGCCGGTCTTCGAAGATGATGTGACGCAGTTGTGGTGCGACAGAATCGTATAATCGGTCGCCGGAGTCGACCCGCGAACCCGGTAGCACTTGGGCCAGCCGTTCGCGGTAATTGTGCGAGCGAAATGACTCGGCGGCCATCAGGATCGAGGTGTCGCTGTCGACCAGCTGCTCACGCAGTTCCCGCACAGTGCAGAACGTGGAGAACGGGACGACGACGGCGCCGATCCGCGCCGCGGCGAGCATGCCGACGACGAACGCAACGCCGTTGGGGTACAGCAGTCCGACGTGGCTGCCTTTCCCCGCGCCCAGAGCCACCAACTGACGTGCCAACAGCGCTGAGCGACAGTCGGCTTCGGCGTAACTGAGGCGGTCGTCGTCGCAGATCAGCAGCGGATGATCGGCTCTGCCGACGGCCTGGGCGCGCAGTATCTTCCCGACGGTTGGCGATTCACTCGGCATGGTCGCCCTGTACGGCAGCGACGCTGTCGCTGAAGTAGCGGCGGATCGCGCTCAAATCTGGCTTGCCGGAGGGCGTTCGGGGGAGCTCGGGGACGATAGCGATGGCGGTGGGAATCTCATAGCGCGCCAACCGCGTCCGCAGATAGTCGGTCAGCGTGGCCGGGTCTGCCGAATCGGGCTCCCGGAGTTCCACCATCGCCATGGGCGTCTCGCCGAGCCGGTCGTCGCGCTGGCCGACGACCGCTGCACCCGCGACGGCGGGATGGGCTTCCAGAGCGTTGCGCACCTCGTCTGGCATGACCTTGAAGCCACCGCGGATGATCGCTTGGTCAGCGCGGCCGACGATCCAGAGAAACCCGTCGGCATCGATGCGTGCCGTGTCCGTGGTGCGCATCCAGTCCGCGGACGGACCGAGCTGCGCCGGCCTGACCTCCAGCAGGCCGATCTGGTCGGGCCGGAGCGGCGTGCCGTCGTCGCCGACCACGCGCAGGCCGGCGCCCGGATTGGCGCGTCCTACGCTGCCGCGTTTAGCGTGCCAATGCTGCTGGTGATCGGCCAGCGTCCAGCCTGCGACACCACCGCCGAATTCGGTTGCGGCATAGGAGGTCAACACCGGGATGCCGTACTTCTCGGTGAACGCATCGGAATCATCCGGTGATAGCGGAGCGGTGCCGGACGTCACGGCCCTGATACTGGCCAGGTCGTCACGAGACAGGTCGGAATGCAGCACCATCCGTAGCGCGGTCGGCACCAGTGACACCACGCGGGGTCGGTGGGTGCGCACCGCCCGGGCCCAGCTGTCGAGTTCGAATCGTTCCAGCAGCACGAAAGGCCGTGCTTCGGTGACACATTGCAGGATGCGGAACACCCCGCCGATGTGGACGAGCGGCGAGTTGACGATCGCGACGCCGCGGCGCAACTCCGTGGGCGCCGCCGCTCGATGATCTTCGGGTCCCATCACACTGTGGGCGAGCATGTCGTAGCTGAGGTCGACGCGTTTGGGCGGTCCGGTCGTTCCGCTGGTCAACATCCGCACTGCGACACCAGGGCGCTCTGCGTGAGAATGGCCGGCTCCGCACACTTTCGGCTCAGCAGCAAGTCCGTCGATGGATACCGTTGCGGCGTTGGGTATCTCGCCGAGCATGGCGAGGTCATCCGGCTCGCCGACGATCAGGGGAAGCGCGAGCTCACTGACATCCGCCTTGAGACGTTCGCCGCCGCGGGACGGGTTGATGACGACGACCGTCGCGCCGCAGCGCAGCACCCCGAGCAACGCCGCGACCTGCGCGGGGCGGTTGCGCAGCAGGATGCCCACTTCAGGTCGGTCGTCGCCGACGAGCCGGCGAATCCGTGTCGCCAGTTCGTCGAGCTGTCCCCACGACACCCACTGCCGGTCGTACTCCAGAGCGGGCGCGTCGGGCTGCAGGCTCAGAACGTGGTCGATCCGTTGGCCGAGCCGGTGCCCAAACCTCGGTGTCATCGGATTTTCGGATCCGGTGCGCGGCGGCCGCCGCGGGCCGCGAGTTCGGCGGTGCCGATCGGATTGCCCAGCCGGGTATAGATCAGACCCTGATCCAGCGCCGCGCGATAGGGCTTGTCCAACGACTCCCAGATCGCCTTCACCGTGCCCTGGGTCGCCGACGGCGGCTTGGCCGCAACGGTCGCCGCGATCTCATGCGCCCGTCCCCACAACGCCTCCGGGGAGACCACCTCGGACACCAGACCGATCTGCAGTGCGGTCTCGGCGCTGACCCGCTCGTCGTTGCCCATCAAGGCAATTCGCAATGCTTCGCCGAGGCCGATGCGGCGCATCAGGCCGACCGGCTCGAGGGCGCACACTAACCCGGCCGATACGTGGGAGTCGAAGAACGTCGCATCGGTTGAGCAGATCACGACATCGGACTCGTTGATGAAATAGAACGCACCTGCTGTGCACATACCCTGTACGGCGCACACCACCGGTTTCCACATCTTCTGCCACTTCGGGCTAAGCGATTCACCGGGATCTTCGTGATTCCACACGTTTTCGGGCTGACCGTATGGTGTCTTGACGTCGAGTCCCGCGCTGAATGCCCGGGTTCCGGCCGCCCGCAACACGATGGCATTGACTGTCTCGTCCGCTTTGACGGTCCGCCACGCCTGGGCCATCTCGTCGCACATGGTCCGGTTGAACGTGTTGAGCTGATCGGGGCGGTTCAGCGTGATGGTGGCGACCCGATCGTCGCTGTCCACGGCGAGCTCGATGGTCTGGAAGCTCATCGGCACTGCCATTCCGGCGGTCGCTTTTCGACGAACGCCTGGGGCCCTTCCAGGGAATCTTCGGTATGCAGGTTGCGTTCGCGAAATGCCTCGGCCAGCATCTCGGCTTCGTGCAGCGGTAGATCCAGGCCCTTGAGGATCGCCAACCGGGTGCCCCGAACGGCCAGCGGCGCATTCAAGTTGACGATGTCGGCGATCTCGTGGGCGCGTTCCAGCAGGCGGTCATGGTCGACGATCTCGCTGATCATGCCGAGCTCGTACGCCCGCTGCGCGCTGAGCCGCTCATGCTTGCCCATCAGTGCCATCCGCAGTGCGATCGATCGGGGTAGCACTCGCGCCACCCGGACCAGCTCACGTGCCGCGACCAGTCCGATGCTGACATGCGGATCGAAGAACGTCGCCTTGTCCGATGCGATGACGATGTCGCCGGTGGTGACCCAGTCGAGCCCGGCGCCGCAACACAATCCATTGATCGCGGCGAGCACCGGTTTGGCCATCGTGCGAAACGGCGGCGTGCCCTCCTGCGGTGCCTCCCACTGTTCATAGCTGGACAGGTACGGCCGCTCGCTGATCACCTTGCCGTCGCCGGAAATCGCCTTGACGTCAGCGCCGGTGCAAAACGCCCGTCCGGTTCCGGTGACGATCAGAAGCCATACCGCGTCGTCGTTTTCGGCCTCCGCGTAGGCGTCGCGCAGTTCGGTGACCATGTGCGGGCTGAGCGCGTTGAGGGCGTCGGGCCGGTTCAGGGTGATGGTGGCCTTATGCCCGTCGACCTCATATTTGATGGTGTCGTATGACCGTGAGGACATCACGCTTTCCCTTCACTGTGATTCATCGGCCGCGAAATTCTGGTGGGCGTCCCTCCTGGAACGCGGCGAGGCCCTCTTTGAAATCGCGCGTTCTGCAGGACAGTTCGACGTCGAAGAGCTCTTGTGTCATCGACTGATTCAGCGTCGCATGGTGGCCGTAATGCAGAGCCTGCTTGGCCAGTCCCAGTGCCACCGTGGGCCCGTTGGCCAGGCGACTCAGCAGCTCTTCGGTCACCCGGTCCAATTCGCGTGGATCGACGGCCTGATGGATGAGCCCCCAGTCGGCCGCTTCGGCAGCGCCGACCTTGTCGCCGAGCAACAGCATCCGCTTGGCGCGGGTCAGCCCGATCAACCGGGGGAGTAGCCAGGTCGCGCCGGAATCGGGACTGAATCCCCGCGCCGCGAAAGGCTCCCAGAACACCGCGTCGGTGGCGGCCACGGTGAAATCGGAGGCCAGTGCCAGATTGCACCCGAGGCCCACGGCGAACCCACGCACACTGCATACCACCGGCAGTTGGATGTCGTGAATCAGCTCGATCACGCGATGCGCGCCGTGGGGGATGCGACGAAGGATGTCACCGGTGCGGGGCCGTTGGTCGCTGCCGCTGTTCGTGGCGACCCAGTCAGCGCCCGAGCAGAAATCGTCACCAGCGCCCTGGATCAGGATGGCCCGCAGTTCGTCATCGGTCGCGGCGTCGGTCAACTCCGCGATGAATGCCTTGATCATGGTGTTGCTCAGCGAGTTACGTCGCGATGGCCGATCAAGCGTGAGCCGCAGAATCGGCCCGTCGCGGCTCGCCGTGAGGGCGCCGCCTGCGGCTGTGGAGTTGACGTCCTGACTCACCGTCGGATCTGCCCTTCCCTGCCGATATGGATACCACTACAGTAGCCAATACGATTGCTTCGCTGTATAACTTAGCAAGGAAAGCGGCGCGACGGAACAGCGGCGTTGGGAAGAGGTCGAATGGGCGAACACCCCGGAGCGGATGTCTCCGTGCCGCCGGGCTCCGGCGGTGCGCGGTTCGGCGAACAGCCGCTGTCCCAGACCATTGCGGCCGCAGGCGCGATCCGCCGGCTCAGCTCGCTGCTGCTGTCGATGGAACACGCGCACCCCACGGTCGATGCGATGGTCGCCCAGATCGGCGAGTGGGAGCGGGAACTGAGCTCAGCGGTACCGCCGGACAGCGCGCCACGGATCGGCGACGACGACGCCGGCCGTCGCGTCTACCTCGATCACGCAACGGACATCGGAGCGTTCAACCCGTGCTTTCCGGAATATCGCTTCGATCGCCTCGACGGCGAGACTGCCCTCGGCCATGTCACCTTTCCGCTGGTCTACGAGGGCCCGCCAGGGCTGGTTCACGGCGGCTTTCTGGCGGTGTTCTTCGATTGCGTCATGCAGCACCAGAATTGCGTCACCGGACTGTCCGGCAAGACCCGGTCGCTGCAGGTCACCTTCCGACGGCCGACGCCGGTGCTGACCGAATTGCGCTTCGAGATCGCGCGTTCCGAGGTCGAGCCCGGGATCGCCTCGACGGCGCGCTTGCTACTCGACGACGAGGTGCTCTGCATCGGTGAAACCACCACGCTGGCATTACCTCCCGAGAAGTTGACCGGACATCGATTCGGCAAGCGGCGAGCCGGGACGAGCTGATATGGCGGTGCAGCGCTTTCGGCAACCTCGCGTCGCGGAGATCGTCGCGTCGAAGTTACGGGACGACATTCTGTCCGGCCGGTTGAAAGAGGGAGATGTTCTCCCCTCGCAGGAAAGCCTCTTCGGTGAATTCGGCGTGAGCCCCCCGGCGTTGCGCGAAGCCATCCACATCCTGGAGACCGACGGGCTGATCTCGGTCCGCCGAGGCAACGTCGGAGGAGCAGTCGTCCACCACCCGACGGCCGAACGAACCGCGCACATGATCAGCATGGTCTTGCAGGCGAGGGCCGCCATGCCGGTGGACGTCAGCGAAGCGCTGATGCATCTCGAACCGATCTGCGCCGGGATGTGCGCGGCGCGGGAGGACCGGATGACCGAAGTCGTACCCCACCTGCAGGACGAAATCGACATCCAAACTGAGCAATTCGACGATGTGTCGCAGTACGTGCCGAACGCTCGACGGTTTCACGAAACGCTGGTGTCCCGGTGCGGCAACGAGCCGATGATCTTGCTCATCGGATCGCTGGAGCTGATTTGGTCGACGCATGAGTCCGCGGTCTGGAACGGCGACGGAGGACCGGCGCCGATGGTGGACAAGACCCGGCGAGCGGCGTTGCGTGACCACCAGCGACTGCTCGACGCCATCCGCGACGGCAACGCGGCGAGGGCGGTGCGACTTGCGCAAGACCACCTCGCCGCGGCACGTCGCAACACCCTTGCCGTCGGTTCCGGCCACACCATCGAGGCCAGGCTGATGGCGGACCTCGGTCCGAGACTCGATCCGCACATCCGGCAGAACAACCGGCAGCACAGCAGGAAGGGGGCCGGTGCATGACCGTCTCAGACAGCCGTGACGATCGCGTTCTGTTCGATATCGATCCAGAAAAGCGCATCGCCACAATAACGTTGAACAATCCTCGGCAGCGCAATTCTTACGACGCCGCCATGCGCGACGCGGTCGCCCGATGTCTGGCTCATGTCGCCGAAGACGACGACCTCACCGTGGTGCTACTCCGCGGTGCAGATGGCGTGTTCAGCACCGGCGCGGACATGAACAACGCCTACGGCTGGTACGGCGAGCGCAGCGCCGACGCGCCCCCGACGGGCGAAACCCGCTCTGCCAAAAGCCGTCCCAGCCAGCGCCGCCGGCTCACGGTCGACCGCAGGTCGTTCGGCTTCTACCACAACCTGATGGGCTTTCCGAAGGTCACCGTGGCGGAAATCAGCGGCTACGCACTCGGCGGGGGCTTCGAGATCGCTTTGATGGCAGACATTTCCGTCATCGCCCGCGACTGCAAAATCGGTATGCCGGCCACCCGCTTTCTCGGACCGGCATTGGGCAGCCTGCACATGTTCTTCCACCGGCTGGGGCCGGTGCTCACGCGGCGTCTACTCCTGACCGGTGACATCATCGAAGCGGTCGCGATCGAACACCTCGGAATCTTCACCGAGACCTGCGATCCCGGCCACGCGGCGGCACGCGCACGGTACTGGGCCGAAAAGGCTGCCAAGATGCCGGCCGACGGTGTCGTCATCGCCAAGGAGGCATTCCGGCTCGTCGAACAGAGCCAGGCATACCAAGGCGAGGAAGTGGCGAGCTACCTGTTTCATGCGTTCGGCACGAATCTGCAATTCGCACCGGGGGAATTCAACTTCGTCAAGACCCGAGCGCAGCACGGTACGAAGGAGGCTTTCCGGCTGCGTGACGAGCATTTCAACGTGCCGGAGCCCCCGCTGAGCTGAGCTATCGAGAAGTCTTGCGTTGTCGGGCCGATGTCGACTTACGTTGATGGCCAGTCGACTTCGAGCCCTGCTCGATCAGCCGAGTGGCATGATCGAGTATGCAGTCCAGGCCGTATTCGAAGTTGTTGTCGTCGGCGGCACCGATGTGACGGCCCTTCGTAGTCATCTTCGCCAGCAGCGGGGTGGTCTCGGCGTCGATGACCATCGCGTCTTCAATCGTGCGTCCACCGTTCTCGGTCGCCTGATTCTTCTCCTGAAGTCGATGCAGCACCACTGAGCCCCGAACGTGAACCGACACTGCGGAATAGGTGTCGAAGGCCTCTTCCGGTGACAGTCCCGCCTCGACCAGGCCGGCGACAGCTTTTTCGATCTCCTGGACGCCGACCCGCGCCGCCCTTGGGCTCAGCGCCGACCTGATCAGAATCAGGTCGCACAGAATTGGGTTGCCCATGAAGGTTTTCCGCATCGAGCGGGCATGGTTGCGCAACGTGTCGCGCCAATCGCTGGCCTCGACGTAGGGGGTCGCGAAGACATACTTACCCAACGCGCGGTCGGTCATCGCATTGAGCAGGTCGTCCTTTTTGCGGAAATACCAGTAGATGCTCGTCACTCCGACACCGAGATGCTTGCCGAGCAACGGCATGCTCAGGTTGTCGATCGAGACTTGTTCAGCGAGCTCGAATGCGCCGCTGATGATGTCGTCGGGATTGATGGATCCGCGTTCGCGCCGCTGACGCTTCTCCGCGGTTGCTTGCTTGGCCACTGCGGACACCTCCATCACGTTTGAACGCCTCGCGGCCGACGGGTTCGAATCTACCTGTAGTCAACGGTTGATCTGCGGTTACGCAGCCGTGTCGTCGACTCCGCTTGTTACTGTAATACCTATCGTATGCTTTTTGATACGCACCGCGGCACGCGAAGGGCAACCGGGCGTTCGCCGCGGGTCTGGGCCGACCGGCGTCTGTAAAAACCTTGTGGCTGCCCACGGCCGAAGACGAGATTCTGGTCGAGGCATCCTGCTCATCTGCCGCGCGCGGGTCTGCCGGACGAAATGGGTTGAGCCATAGGATTTTTGGCCTATCGGTGCAACTCCGACGCGACCGGGCCCAACGCCGACGTCGACGGTGCCTCCGGCCTCATTCAGCCGGACGATTTTGGCTGTTCGGGCGGCACAAAACAGCATGCGATGACAGTTGCAGAATGCAGTACCGATAGGTATACAGTATGCGTACACGCATCGCCGGAGTCGCCGCCTGTGCTCGAGGAGGAGTGGGACATATGAGTACCGCTGACGCCCTCGGCCACGAGGAGGCGGTGATCTACGAGGTCACCCCGAGCGGTGTCGCTGTTCTCACTCTGAACCGGCCGGACCGACTCAACACCTGGGGCGGTGACATCGCGACTGCGTTCTACGCGGGATTGGACCGCGCCGAAGATGACGCGGCGGTGCGGGTGATCGTGTTGACCGGTCGCGGCAAGGCGTTCTGCGCGGGCGCCCAACTGGGTTCGATGGGAAATGTCGCGCAGTCGATCGAGAAGACCGACGAACGCAAGCTGGCCAGCCTGGTCGGCGATCGTCAGCCCTACTACCTGACCTCGCTGTCCAAACCGGTCGTGTCGGCCATCAACGGATCATGCGTCGGTATCGGTCTCACCCAGGCGTTGATGTGCGACGTCCGATTCGCCGCTGACGGTGCGAAGTTCGCGGCGTCGTTCGCGCGGCGGGGGCTGATCGCGGAATACGGGGTCTCCTGGATACTGCCACGGCTGACCGGTTGGGGAGTCGCGCTCGACTTGCTGTTGAGCGGGCGGACTTTCCTCGCCGACGAGGCCGCCGAGCTTGGGCTGGTCAAAGAAGTCGTGCCGCCCGAGCAACTGATGAAGCGGGCCATGGACTACGCCGAAGACATCGCCCAGCACTGCTCGCCGGCATCGATGGCAGTGATCAAGCGGCAGGCGTACGGCGATGCGATGCGCGAAATCGCGGACGCCAGTTCACGATCGGACGCCTTGTTGCAGGAGTCACTGCGGCGTCCGGATGTGATCGAAGGGGTCACCAGCTTTCTCGAAAAGCGAGTTCCAAGTTTTCCCGGGCTCAGCGCCTCGGCAGGAAAGGATCATCATGGGGAATCTGGGCTATAAGGCGATCGACGTCGACAACCACTATTACGAACCGGTGGACGCGTTCACCCGGCATCTGGACAAGAAGTTCCGTAGACGTGGCGTACAGATGTTCCGCGACGGTAAACACACCCAGGCGGTCATCGGAGACCGGGTAAACCGCTTCGTTCCCAACCCGACATTCGATCCGATCATCCAACCGGGGTGCCTGGATCTGCTGTTCCGTGGCGAGATCCCCGAAGGCGTGGACCCCGCGTCGCTGATGAAAGTCGAGCGACTCGAGCAACACCCCGAGTATCAGAACCGTGATGCCCGCATCACCGTGATGGACACTCAGGACATCGAGACTGTCTTCATGCTGCCGACATTCGCGTGCGGCGTCGAGGAAGCGCTCAAGCATGACGTCGAGGCGACGATGGCGTCGGTCCACGCGTTCAACCTGTGGCTCGATGAGGATTGGGGTTTCGACCGGCCCGACCACCGGATCATCGGCGCTCCCATCGTGTCGCTGGCCGACCCCGCCAAGGCCGTCGAAGAGGTGGA
>JBAWAV010000169.1:0-7394 GCA_049589475.1 Mycobacterium sp. | reverse complement strand
AGTCAAGCCCGTTCACGACGTCGGGTGTCAGCTGCTGTTCGGTCGTCGTCATCTACTACCCATTCTCCTGGTCAACTAATTAGCTTGGTTACATATTAGTCGCGGCGCACATGCGGCTACGACAGAGTCAGCTTTGACAGCAGCTTATTCTCAGCTCCCCCGCGGACCCAAACGGCCCGGACTGTCGACCAGCAGCCTATTCGCCGGCTTTTCCGGGCTCGCCGGTGGGATCGTTACCGCCCCGTTGGTCGACGCCTTCGCGAAGCTCCCCGTAGCGCTCGGCGGCCGGCGTCATCAATCGGGCCAGGTCAGCGGCGACGTCGTGGTCGGCTTCCGGCGGCATCGACACGTAACTCATCGCCAGCCGGACGATCGCCCGCGCCAGCATCCCAGAGTCTTCCTCGCTGGCACGCATCCAGCTATTCATGAACGACAAGGTGAGACGGCCTGAGCAGTGCGTGATGATCGGGCCGCTGTCGGTGGTGATGATCTGCAACAGGTCGGGTTTGGCCACACCGGTCTGCAGCGATATCACCAACGGATCGGCCGCTGATTCGGTGAAGAACGCCCGAAATCCCTGCAGAAACGCCGCATACACGTCCCCCACGTTTGCGTAGATGGCGTCCTCGACGGCGCCCGCCAGCCGGTCGGCCAGGCGCAGTGCGTAGCCCTGCGCCAGGCCCTGCCGCGAGCCGAACTCGTTGTAGATGGTCTGCCGGCTAATGCCCGCCGCGCGGGCCACGTCGGCCAGCGTGACCGCCGACCAGTCGCGGCTGCCGAGCAGCTCCCGCATGGCGTCGAGCACCGAGTCGCGCAGCAGGGCCCGCGACGCCTCGGCGTACGGGACCCTTCTCACACGGGCGACAGTAGCGGTGATCGTCACGAGCGTGCGACTTCGACCATCTCGAAATCGGATTTCGCGGCGCCACAGTCCGGGCAGCTCCAGTCGTCGGGAATCTCGTCCCACCGGGTGCCGGGCGCGATGCCGTCTTCTGGCCAGCCCTTGGCCTCGTCGTATTCGAAGCCGCACTGAACACACACGAACAGCTTGTAGTCAGTCATTTCGTTTCCTCGATCTCGAAGTCTGATTTTTCGCGAACCGCGCAGTCCGGGCAGGACCAGTCCTCGGGAATCTGATCCCACCGGGTCCCCGCCGGGAACCCTTCCCGCACAGCGCCTTTGGCTTCGTTGTAGACGTAGTCGCAGCCTGGGCAGCGATAGGTGGCGATCACGCCGCGGCTCCGTAACGGGCCAGCACCTTTCGCCGCAGGCGTGGCTGCACGTTGACCCGGCTGATGTCGCCGTCGTAGTGCTCCAGCACCCGGTGATCCATCAGCTTGCGCCACAGCGGCGGGAAGTAGGTCACACCGATCAGTGCGGCGTAACCGCTGGGCAGGTTCGGCGCCCCGTCCATGCTGCGCAGCGTCTGATAGCGACGCGTCGGGTTGGCGTGGTGATCGCTGTGCCGCTGCAGGTGGTACAGGAACAAGTTGGTGACGATGTGGTCGGAATTCCAGCTGTGCTCGGGGGTGCAGCGCTCGTAGCGGCCGTTGGCGTTCTTGAGCCGCAGCAGCCCGTAATGCTCGAGGTAGTTGACCGATTCGAGCAGGCTGAAGCCGAAGATCGCCTGGATGATCAGGAACGGGATCAGCGCAGGACCGAACACCGCAAGCAGCGCGGCCCACAGCACGGCGGTCATCAGCCAGGCGTTGAGCACGTCGTTGGACAGGTAGGTCCTCGGGTTCCACGGGTTGGCGCCCTGTCGGCGTATGCGCTGAGCCTCCAGCCGTAAGGCCGAGCGCAGACTGCCGAAGACGCTGCGCGGCAAGAACTCCCAGAACGTCTCGCCGAAGCGCGCCGACGCCGGGTCTTCCGGTGTCGCCACCCGGACGTGGTGACCGCGGTTGTGCTCGATGTAGAAGTGGCCGTAGCCGGTCTGCGCCAGGGTGATCTTGGACAGCCAGCGTTCCAGCGACTCCTTCTTGTGCCCCATCTCGTGCGCGGTGTTGATGCCGACGCCACCGAGGGTGCCGACCGACAACGCCAGACCGACCTTGGCCGGCCAGCTGAGCGACCCCTCGAAGCCCAGCCAGCTCAGGTTCGACGCGGTGAACAGGTACGCGCCCAGAACCACGCTCAGGTACTGGAACGGGATGAACACGTACGTGCAGTAGCGGTAGTACTTGTCGTTCTCCAGCCACTGCATGGCTTCGTCGGGCGGATTCTGGCCGTCCGCGCCGAACCGCAGATCCAGCGCCGGCAGGACGACGTAAAGCAGGATCGGGCCGATCCAGAACCACACCTGGGATGCGGCCTGCCAGCCGAACTGGTTCATCGCCCACACGATCGGCAACACGGCCAGCAACAGCGTCGGGACGATCAGCCCCATCAGCCACAGCCCGCGCTTCCGGTCCTGCCACATCGTTGTGTCTTGGGTTGATCCGGCGGTCATATCGAAAACCTCCTTGTGGGCCGTAGCACTTTCACGTTGGACAATATCTCGCTATGCGTCCTTTGTCTAGACATAGATGGCTTGTTTGTAAACCATCTAGGCGGCCACGTCGCCCGCCCCGCGTCGAGCCAGCACCGAATGCCGGCGACCGTAGGCCAGGTAGATGACGATGCCGGCGGCCATCCACACCGCAAACCGGACCCAGGTGACGACGGTGAGGTTGATCATCAGCCACACGCACGCGCACACCGAGGCGATCGGCAACAGCGGCACCAACGGCGCACGGAATCCGCGCGGCAGGTCTGGACGGGTGCGGCGCAAGACGATGACGCCAGCGGACACCAGCAGGAATGCGAACAGGGTCCCGACGTTCACCATCTCTTCCAGCTTGTCGGTCGGGAACGCCGAGGCGGTCAGCGCGACCAGCACTGCGACCAGCACGGTGATCCGCACCGGCGTGCCACGCGAGCCGGTTTTGGCCAGTCGGCGCGGCAACAGCCCGTCGCGCGCCATCGCGAACAACACTCGGCAGCCGCCGAGTAGGAGCACCATCACCACCGTCGTCAGTCCGGCGAGCGCGCCGATCGAGATGATTCCGGAAGCCCAGCGCACGCCGTTGGCCGCAAAAGCTGTGGCGAGGTTGGCGTGATGACCGTCAGGAGTGCTCTTCAAGACGGTGTAGGGAACCATGCCGGACAGCACCACCGACACCGCCACATAGAGGACGGTGACGATGCCCAGCGTCACCAGGATGCCGCGCGGGACGTCGCGCTGCGGGTTCTTGGTCTCCTCGGCCATGGTCGCCACGATGTCGAAGCCGATGAATGCGAAGAACACGATCGAGGCGCCCGCGAGCACCCCGTACCAGCCGTAGTGGCTGCTGTGCGCGCCGGTGAGCAGGGACAGCAGCGACTGATCGATGCCGGAGCCGCTCCGGTCCGTTTCGGGCGGCGGGATGAACGGCGTGTAGTTCGCGGTCTTGATGTAGAACGCGCCGACGACGATGACCAGCACCACCACCAGCACTTTGATCGTGGTGACCACGGTGGAGAACTGCGACGACAGTTTGGTGCCCCATGCCAGCAGGGTGGCTACCAGGCCGACGATCAGCAGCGCACCCCAGTCCAGCGTCAGCGAGCCGAATTTGACTGTGCTGCTGGCGAATCCGAATACCGTGCCCAGGTAGCTCGACCAGCCCTTGGCGACGACGGCACCACCGATCGCCAGCTCCAGAACGAGGTTCCAGCCGATGGTCCAGGCCAGAAACTCACCGAAGGTGGCATAGGAGAATGTGTACGCGCTTCCCGCCACCGGCAGCATCGAGGCGAATTCGGCGTAGCACAGCGCGGCCAGGCCGCAGGTGGTCGCCGCTATGAGAAACGAGATCCAGATCGCGGGCCCGGTGATGTCGCCCGCGGTGGACGCAGTGACGGTGAAGATGCCGGCTCCGATCACTACCGAGACCCCGAACACGCACAGATGCCACCAGCTCAGGTCCTTGCGCAACTGGGTGCCCGGCTCGTCGGTGTCCGCTATCGATTGCTCGATGGATTTGGTACGCCAGCGACCGGCCATGCAGTCGGACGTTACCGAGTACGGTGGCCACATGCGTGGGGGAAACCGCCGGAGACATGCTGTTGTGATCGGCGCCAGCATCGCCGGGCTGTGCGCGGCACGGGTGCTGTCCGACTTTTACGACGCCGTCACCGTGTTCGAGCGCGACGAGCTACCGAGCACGCCCGGCAACCGCACCGCTGTCCCGCAAGGCCGCCACCTGCACCTGCTGATGGCCCGCGGCGCGGCCGAATTCGATGGGCTGTTCCCAGGTCTGCTCGACGACATGGTGGCCGCCGGGGTTCCCATCCTGGAGAACCGGCCGGACTGCATCTACTTCGGTGCGGCCGGCCATGTGCTGGGCACCGGGCACACGCTGCGTGACGAGTTCACCGCATACGTGCCGAGCCGCCCACAGCTGGAATGGCAAATCCGCCAACGGGTTTTGCAGATCGCCAATGTCACGATCCAGCATCGCTCGGTGTCCCAGCCGCGGTTCGACTCCGACGCCCAGCGGGTGACCGGCGTGTTGCTCGACAGCGACACCGACGAGCCTGAATTGGTCGACGCCGACATCGTCGTCGACGCCGCCGGTCGCGGCACCAGGCTGCCAGTGTGGCTGGAGCAGTGGGGATATCAGCGTCCGCCCGAAAAAACCGTCGACGTGGGCATTGGCTATGCGTCACACCAGTTTCGACTCCCCGAGGGCACAATCCGGGAGAGAGTCGTCGTTGCCGGCGCATCCCAACAGCAGCCGCTCGGACTGGGCCTGTTGGGATTCGAGAACAACGGGTGGGTGCTGACCACTTTCGGAGTCGGGAAAGTCGAACCGCCGCATACCTTTCCGGAAATGCTGGCGCTCGCCAAAAAGGTTCTGCCCGAACGTATCTCGACTGCGCTGGCGCGGGCCGAGCCGGTCGGCGAAGTGGCTTTGCACCGTTTCCCCACCAGCCGGTGGCGCCGATACCACAAGCTGGAACGGTGTCCGGCGGGGATCTTGCCGCTCGGGGACGCGGTCGTCAGCTTCGACCCCACCTACGGCCAGGGCATGACGATGACGTCGCTGCAGGCCGGTCATCTACGCCGAGCGTTGGCTGACGGCACGGACGAAAACCTGGCACGCGCAGTGAATCGGGCCACCGCCAAGACCACCTACCCGGTGTGGATGATGACCGCGATCGGCGATCACAAATTCCACCACGCCACCGGGCCGGCGCCCCGGTGGTTCCGGCCCGTAGGCAGCCTGTTCGACCAGTTCCTCGGCGCGGCGGAGACCGATCCTGTTCTCGCCGAATGGTTTTTGCGCCGATTCTCGTTGCTGGACAGTCTTTACATGGTCCCGTCTGCGGGCCTGGTCGGCCGCACTATCCGGCACAACATGCGGCTGTGGCTGGCCGGGCGCCGTGCGGTTCGGGCCGAGCGCAGCGGCTCGCTGGCCACCCGCTGATCACAGCCCGACGGTGGCCCGGAAGATCTTCGTCGGTTCGTGGGCGATCAGCCGGATCGGGCCGTCGTCGGCGGCGACCCAGGCAGCGGCGCCCCGGGCGAGCGTCAGCATCCCGGACTTACCGCAGACGGCCGTCGAACCCTCGATGCACAACAGGATCTGCGGGCCGTCGTGGCGTGACGGCGCGTCGACTTCGTGGCCCACCTGGCTGCCGTCGAGGGTCAGTATCGACGCCGCGAATTCCTCGGCCGGCGTGTCGTAGACCAGTGCCAGCCCATCCGGATGTGTTGGCGCCCGCAGATCAGACTCGGTGCTCGGCGTGAAGTTCAGCACCCTGAGCAGCTCGGGCACATCAACGTGTTTGGGAGTCAGGCCACCGCGTAATACGTTGTCGGAGTTGGCCATCACCTCCAGCCCGACGCCGCGCAGATACGCGTGCAGATTTCCGGCCGACAGGTAGATTCCCTCGCCGGGCCCCAACGTTATCCGGTTCAGCAGCAACGCGGCCAGCACCCCGGCATCGCCGGGGTACCGCTCTCCCAGCTCCAGCACTGTCTTGGCCTCCGCCACGAATTCCGTTGCGCCAGAACTCACGTAGTGGATCGCACCGTCCAGCACCGCAGACACCAGCACATCGATGTCGGGCTGCGGAGCGGTGATCCATGTGGTGAACAATGCACGCAGACCGTCGGCGTCGGACTGGTCGTTCAGCAAATCGATGTAGGGGTCCAGGTCGGACACCGCCAGCGCCCGAAGCAGTGCGATCGTCTGAGCGGCGGGACGGAATCCCGCCAGCGCCTCGAATTGGTGCAACGCCACCAACAGCTCGGGCTTGTGGCTGGAGTCGCGGTAGTTACGCACCGGCGAGGTCACCGGAATTCCCAGGCGCTCCTCGCGCAGATAGCCCTCGGCGGCCTGGGCGGCGCTGGGATGCGCCTGCAAAGACAGCGGCTCGTCGGCGGCCAGCACCTTGACCAGGAACGGCAGCGCATCGCCGAACCGGGCACGGGCGGCCGGGCCAAGCTGGCCGTCGGGATCGGCGACCAGCGCCTGTAGCAGCGACACTTCGCCGTCCGGCTCCTCCAGAAACGCCGGATCACCCAGGTTGGCGCCCAGCCAGAGCTCGGCTTCCGGGTGGGCGGCGGGCACTGGGCGGCCAGTGAACTCCGCGATGGCGGTCCGTGACCCCCACGCGTACGTCCGTATCGCTCCACGTAACAACTGCACTTGGCTTTACCTCAGAACCAGTTATCCCCGCACCAGCCGCAAATAAACCGCCGCCATCTCCAGCCGGACCGCCAATATAGCCAGCTGCAGCTCGGCCCGCCCGCCGGCGACCGGAGCCGGCCGCCCTTCCGGCAGGTCGGGCACGTCCTCGGCGCCGACGACGTCGACGTCGTCGAACGCGGCGACCCGGGATGCGACGATCGCCCGCTCGGCGCCCAATGTCAATGCCAGCACCCGTAGCCGCTCGGCGATCGGCCCGTCGATCTCCTCGTCATGGAACAGGGCATCCGCCGGGTCGACGAACCCCGGCCCGGCTCCCGCCTGCAGCGCTGTCAGGGCGTCGGCCAGGCCGGCGGCGGCCGCCACCTCGTGCGCGACCCGCAGCAGCACAGAGCAGCCGTGCCGGGCCAGCGTCAGGGTGGCGGTGTTGTCGCCGGCCAGCACGAGGCGACGTCGCGAGATCCGCTCGACCAGGGCCTTGGCCGGATTGGTGAAGACTTCACGGCTGGCGCTGTTGCGCAGCGCTTCGGCGTCCAGCTCGTCGGCCAGCGCGGCGAGGTCGACGCTCAACCGGGGGTCGACGCTGTGCAGGGCGGCCAGCCCGACGGCCAGATACCGGGACAAGCCGAACTCCGCGGCCACCGGTAGGCGCGGCTCCATCACCGCCACCCGGCCGGCCGTGGCGTCGCGCAGCGGGCCCTCGTAGGGTGCGGC
>JBAWAV010000168.1:0-3036 GCA_049589475.1 Mycobacterium sp. | reverse complement strand
TGGCCGTACAGCTTGAAGTACCAGTAGGCGTAGGCGGCGAACCAGTTGTTGTTGCCGCCGTAGAGGATCACGGTGTCGTCGTTGGCGATACCCCGGTCGCTGAGCAGCTTGGAGAACTGCTGGGCGTCGACGAAGTCGCGCCGGACCGGGTCTTGCAGATCGGTACGCCAGTCCAGCTTCACTGCGCCGGCGATGTGACCGTCGTCGTAGACGCTGACGTCTTCGTCGACCTCGACGAAGACGACGTGGTCGGCGTCGAGATTGCTCTGGGCCCAGTCGGCGGAGACCAGGACGTCGGAGCGTGCCATGTGGTGGATCCTTTCGATCGCTATGAGGGAGTGCCGGCGGCAGGCCTGAGGCGCACCACGAGCGGGTAGAGCTGGCAGCCCAGGCAGATGCCGAAGGCTGCGTTGAGGAATGCGGCCACCAACGCGGAGCCGGTCGCAATGACGCCGAGCAGCGAAGCGCCCGAGGTGAATCCGGCGACGGCCAGCGCCGCGAAAAAGAAGCCGACCAGCTGGGCGAATTTCAGCGGGGCCACCGGCTCACGCTCGCGGACCGGCCCGAGGCGCGGTGCGATCAGTTTCGCGAACACCAGGCCGTAAGGATGGCGGCGCGGCCCGGCAGTCGCGCCGATCGCGAAGACGATGGCTTGCAGGCCGAGGATGACGGCGGCGGCCGGCGTGCTGACGCCAGAGACAATTAGGCTGACGACAAGTACCGCGGTGGTGATCCAGGCGACGAATCGCGGGCCCCGGACGTCGACCTGATCGGGGGTGTTGGGGTTCGACATAATGCTGCTCCTGGTTGGTCGTTGCATGGACGGCGGGACGGCGCGCCAAGGGGGATTAGTTCCTGGCTGCTCCGAGCGCGGCGCGAAAAGGCGCGGCTACTCAGCAGCTACAACAACAACAACAACAACAGCCCGCGACGCGGCACAGATCTACCGTGCGGCGTCGGGTGAGCAGAAGCTCGATGCGGGCGGACACGGTGTGCAGCTTACCCAATGGCGACGTCATCAAGCTAATAGCGGTGCCAGCGCGGATCGCAGGTCATCGGCTTTGGGTACGCCCGCGGTCCGGTACCGCTGTCGCCCGTCGGCGTCGAAGATGAACGTGGTCGGTAGCGACAGAACCGACAGGCGCTTCGCAGCGGCCGGGTTGTCGTCCATGTCGACCTCCACGTGGGCCACGTCGCCGAGGTCTTCGCAGACCTGGTCGACGACGCGGCGCACCTGTTTGCACGGCGAGCACCAGGTGGCGCTGAAATGCACGACGGTCGGTCCATCCCGGGAAAGTCCCAGGTCGCTGGTGTCGACGTTGTCGGCCGCCTCCGGGTCGGTCGCCCGGAGTGCACCGGACCGGCGAGTCAGCAGCCAGCCGATCACGGTTGCGAGCGCCAGCGCCGCCACCACCGCGGCGATTGCGCCGGTCAACGGCCGATTTCCTTGCTCGCAGGTGAAATCATGCCTGGTTGAACCCATCGAGGGTGATGGTTAATCCCGACGTGATGCCCTCAATGATCACGTCGGAGCCACGGGCGCCCTCGCTCGTCGGCGCCACGTCGAAGGGCAGTTTCTGGTCGGGCAGCTTGCCGGCGAACGCCGCCAGCACCGCGTCGCGCTTGTCGGCGGGAACCGGCTCGTTGGCGGTGTTGGGCCCGGTCAGCACGTCGGTGGGGGTGAACACCAGCGTGCTCTTGTTGTCGCCGGCCATCGACAGATCCACCGCGACGCTGACCCGTTTGTCGAAGTGGGCTGCCCGCGGGGTTGCGGTGAACACCAGGCCGCGGCTACCGGAGATGCCGGATTCGGTGGTGCCGCCGGTGGCGTTGTTGGTGTCTTTCGACGGGGCCTCGACGATCAGGTCACGCATGCCCAGGTAAAGGCCAAGATGTCGCGAGTCGATGATGATCCGGCTCTCCAGCTTGCCGACCTTCAGCTTGGCGTCGGGCCTGATCAGCCACGAAGCGTCGGTCAGGTCGACCGAGTGCATGGTGGCCTCGAGCGTGGCTTTGCCGATGACCGGACGGTCGACCGCAGTGGCCTTTATCTCCAGTTGGCGGTAATGGTGCCGCATCGCCTGCGGGATGAGCGGAAACGCGATGATCGCGACGAACGGGTCGAAGTTCAAGTGGCCTGTCTCACGCACCGAACGGGCCAGCCGGTATTCGGCGTAGATGCTCGTTCCGAAGTCGACGCCAGCGCCCCCGACCAGCACGATCACCAGGGTCAGCAGCACTGCTGCCGCCGCGAGCAGCACCTTTCGCATCCGCATATTGTGGCGCACCCCGCCGTCGTCACCGCGCTGATGAGATGGCGCGCCTCCTTCTCAGACGGTGCCGGTCGGTATCGTCGGCGCGCTGAAGACCACGTTGCACGCTATCGTTTAATGACCCTGCCGTTAACTTCACATCTCACCATGAATTTGGGAGACGCCTTTCCCACGACGCTGGAGGGGCTTGCTTGGACCTGTTGCTGCTGACCTCAGAGCCGCATCCAGATGCGGTTCTGCCATCGTTGTCGCTGCTCGCGCACACCCTTCGCACAGCGGCGCCCGATGTTTCCTCGCTGCTGGAAGCGGGCAGCGCGGACATTTTGATCGTCGACGCGAGGCTCGATCTGCCCGCTGCACGTGGCCTCTGCCGGTTGCTCGGTTCGACCGGCCGGTCGATTCCCGCGGTCGTCGTGGTGAACGAGGGCGGACTGGTGGCGGTCAACGCGGACTGGGGTCTCGACGAGATCCTGCTCCCCGGCACCGGGCCCGCCGAGATCGATGCCCGGCTGCGGCTCCTGATCGGCCGCCGCGGCAACTTGCAGGACCAGGAGGGCGTCGGCAAGGTCAGCCTCGGCGAACTCGTGATCGATGAGAGCACCTACACCGCGCGGTTGCGCGGACGTCCCCTCGACCTCACCTACAAAGAGTTCGAGCTGCTGAAGTACCTGGCGCAGCACGCCGGTCGGGTGTTCACCCGGGCGCAGCTCTTGCACGAGGTGTGGGGGTACGACTTCTTCGGCGGAACCCGCACCGTCGACGT
>JBAWAV010000167.1:0-11753 GCA_049589475.1 Mycobacterium sp. | reverse complement strand
GGTCTACGCCACCCGGGCACGCACCCTGATCTGGCTGGCGATCGTCGCGACACTGCCGCCGGTGGTGCTGTTGCTGGTGAGCGGCCAGTTCTACACGCCGTGGAGCTGGCTGCCACGCATCGTCATGCAGTTCACCGCCGGCGCGCTGGTCGCCGCCGCCGTCACCAGGTTGCGGCCGTCGGACCGCGGTCGCCGCGGCGCCGGCTACGTCTCGGTGCTGCTGATCGCCGGAGTCGTGGGTCTGCTGTATCTGTTCGACGCGCATCCGCTTGGCGGCGTGACGGATACCGCCGGGCTGGTCGACGTGCTGTTCGTGCCGCTGGTGATGACGTTGGCGATCGGCACGGGCAGCCTGCCGGCACTGCTGTCCACCCGGGTGATGGTCTACGGCGGGCAAATCTCGTTCTGCCTCTACATGGTTCACGAGCTGGTGCACACGTCGTGGATCTGGACCACCGAGCAGTTCCAGCTCAACCTGCTGGGCAGCGACGGGAAGTTGATCCTCGCCGGGCTGTTGATCATCACCTTCGTGTCGGCGATCGTGCTGTACCACCTTGTCGAGGAGCCATCGCGTCGATGGATGCGCAAGATGGTCGACGTCGGAGGTGCCAAGGCCGAGCCCGATCCGGCGGCGCACGCGGCGGGCGGCAAGCTGCAGTCGATCGACGGGGTTCACGAGGGGCGCTCGAAGGCGCGGTCAGCGCGCGCAGGCTGATACAGGCTGGTAACGCGAACGATGCTGCGCCACACACTGATCAAGTACGATTTCGTGTGGCGCGGGGCCGTCAGCGTCGACACAGCGGGGGGCTTCACCGGCGCGCGTCGACAGCGAATTCGTCATTGGGCTTTTACGATGCCGCTTATACGGGTGAGGTGGTGGGCAGTGAAGGTAGCGGTGGGTCAGTTGGCCACGGTGGTCGTCTCCGTTGCTGTTGTGGCCGGACTGGTCGGCTACCGTCCCGCCCCGCCGCGGCCTTATCACCTGGTAGCCCGTGGCACCCCGATCGACCACGTTGCGGTCGTCGGGGACTCCTACACCACCGGCACCGACGAAGGCGGCTGGGGATCCAACGCGTGGACCAACCGCGCCTGGCTCGCATTGTCACGCCAGGGCTTGCAGGTTTTGCCCGACGTCGCGTCCGAGGGCAGGGCCGGCTACGTCGTCCGCGGTGACCACGGCAGCGTCTTCGAGGACCTGACCAACCGCGCCGTCCACCCCGATGACGCTCTGGTGGTGTTCTTCGGCTCCCGCAACGACCACGGAGTCGACCCCGTGCAGATGTCGGCCATGGCGCACGACACTTTCGATCTGGCCCGCCGCATCGCGCCGTCGTCCAAGCTGCTGGTGATCGGTCCGCCGTGGCCGACCGTGGATCCGCCCATTGACGTGCTCTATGTCCGCGACGTTCTCAGCGGGCAGGCGAATGAAGCGAGAGCGACGTTCATCGACCCGATCAGTGAAGGCTGGTTCGTGGACCGGCCCGACCTGATCGGCCCGGATGGCGTGCACCCCACTGACGCCGGGCACGCCTACATGGCGGAGAAGATCGCGCCGCTGATCCATGCGCAGCTGTCCAGACGCAGCTGATCCGTCGCACGGCGCAAAACCGTTAACTCATAGCGCCTGAGGGGATTAAGGTTCTCCGCAACTCCATTGCGAAGGACCTCCATGAGCAAGCTCCGATTTGGGTATTTCATCGCACCGTTCCACCGCGCGGGAACCAACCCGACGCTGGCGTTGCAGCGTGATCTCGAGTTCATCGAACACCTGGATGCGGTCGGCTACGACGAGGTCTGGCTGGGTGAGCACCATTCGGCGGGCAGCGAAATCATCAGCTCACCGGAGATCTTCATCGCCGCGGCGGCCGAGCGTGCCAAGCGGATTCGGTTCGGCACCGGGGTCATCTCGCTCTCGTACCACAACCCGCTCTGGGTGGCCGACCGGCTGATGCTGCTCGATCACCTCACTCACGGCCGGATCATCGGCGGAGTCGGGCCGGGCTCACTGCCCACCGATTCGGCGATGATCGGCCTCAATCCCACCGACACCCGCGAGCTACTGGAGACCAACCTCGACATCGTGGTCCGGCTGCTGGCGGGAGAAACCGTGTCGGCCAAAACCCCCACGCACGAGTTGCACGACGCCAAGTTGCAGCTCGCCCCGTATTCCGACGGCGGTATCCCGCTGGCGGTCGCCGCGGTCGCGTCGCCGACCGGGGCGCGGCTGGCCGGCAAGCACGGGATCGGCCTGCTGTCCATCGGCGCCACGCTGACCATCGAAGGCTTCAACGCGCTGCAGTACCACTGGGACATCGTCGAGGAGCGCGCCGCGGTGTTCGGCACCCAGGTCGATCGGCGCAACTGGAGCCTGGTCGGGCCTTTCCACGTCGCCGAAACCGACGAGCAAGCGCGCGAAGACGTCAAGTTCGGGTTGGCGCCGTGGTTCAACTACTTCCAGAAAGTCGCCGCGTTCCCGCAGATGACCATGCCGGGGGAGCAACTCGACGAAATGATCGACGTGATCAACGACAACGGCGCGGGCGTGATCGGCACGCCCGAGCGGGCGCGGGAACAGGTGCAGCGGATGTGGGACCAGTCCGGCGGATTCGGTTGCATGCTGCAGATGGGCCACGAGTGGGCCAACCCCGCGGCCACCAAGCGCTCTGCCGAATTGATCGCCGCCGAAGTGATTCCGCACTTCCAGGGCCAAGCGCAGCCGACACTGGATGCCGCCGCGCGCGCCAGCGCGGCACGTGAAGGCTTGGCGCAGTCGCAGAATCAGGCCGTCGAGCACATGACCAAGAAATACCAGGACGAAATCAGCGCCAAATAGCCGATTTGGCGCTGGGGCCGATCTACGTCGATTGCAGGACGGCGGTAGCGACCGCCAGACCCAGGCCGATCACCGCGGGGGCGGTGTCAGCGGCGCTGTCGGATGCTCGCACATGAAAGACGATGGCTCCCAACACAAGTAGTGCGAGTCCGATCGCCGCGGCGACACCGATCGGGGCCCATCTCAGGCCCGCCAACACCCCGGCGACGCCGACGAGTTCGAGTGAGCCGATCAGCCGCCATTGCAACGGGTCGACTCCGAGGTGGTCGCGGATGGCAAGCGACTGCCGTACCCCGGCCACCTTGATCAATCCGGCGAACGCGAACAACGCTGCCAGCAGCACCGTCACGACGATTTTGGCGATCATCGCTACACCGTATAACTCAGCCGGTCAGCCCGGCGGCGGATGCGAAAGCGCGCAATTCACGCTCGATGTCGGATCCCGCCGGCTGATAGACGACTTCGGTGACTCCGACGGCCGCGAATTCGCCGATGCGCGTCGAGACCTGCTCCGGGGTGCCGGTCAATGATGTCGCGCTGGCCAACGGAATGAGATCGGCGACGAATGGCTCGTCGCGCGCATTGGCTTTCACCAGATGCCCCTCGTGGATGGCGAGGTGCCGTTCGTTCTCGGGATGCGCCTCGACCGCCTCGCGCCAGCCGCGTCCGCCCGGAAGCACATCGACGGCCGCGGCGCCGGCGCGCTCGTAGATGGCGTGATACATCACCACCGCAGCCGGTCCCGCCGCATCGGCAACCCGGCCCGAGGTCAGCTCCTCGCCTTCATCGAGCACGGTGCCGAAGGACAACAGCGCGCGCCAGTCGGCTGCGTTGACGGCGTCGGGTTGCGGAACGGCGGCACAGAACACCCCGTCGCCCAAGTCGGCAGCCACGGCCAGGCCCTTGGGGCCGTCGGCGGCGATCAAGATCGGGACGGCGATCGGCCGCGTGGCCCCGAAGCCGCTCGGGTGCATCATGCGGATCTTGGCACCGTCCCATTCGGCGGTCTCACCGGCCAGCAGAGCCTTGAGGCAGCGGACGTAGTCGGCGACCTGACGCCAGGGCAGCGGCCGCTTTCCCAGCGAGAACCGTCCGGTGAAACCGGATCCGACGGCCACCGCGACCCGGCCGGGCGCCTGGTCGACCAGCTCGGCGATCGCAGCCGCGTTCACCATCGGATGGCGCAGGCTGGGCACCAGCACTCCGGGACCCAGCCCGATGCGCGACGTGCGTTCCGCGCAACGGGTCAGGATCATCCAGACGTCGGGATATAGCGCGGGGGAGTCGTACAGCCACGCTCGCCGATAGCCCAGCGTCTCGGCCAGCTGAACGTGCGCAGGGGTGTCGGATGAGGTCGCGAACGCACAAGAGATGTCCATCTGTCGGACCCTACTCACCGACCGTGCTCACGACGGGTCATCGGCGACCAGACCTTTGACCTGTCGGTGATAGACGATCTTGCCGCCGCCGGCCCAATTGCCTTCGGGGACCTCATGAATCAGTGTCCAGATGTGAAACGCCCGCTCGCCGTCGGGCTCGATGTGCGCCGCTGCGCACACCGCCGCGTGCACGTCGGCCGCGAGGAGCTCCTTGCGCTCCTGGGACAGGACGCCGTCGAACACCGTCATCTCGACGCGGAAGCGCGGTGCACCCTGGTGGCGTCCGCCCACGACCTGCGCCGCCGGATCCAGCTCGTGGAGGTAGACCAAGGTGTTGTCCCGCAGAAACGGGGTGTCCGGGGCGCGCTCGGCCCGCAGCAGCGCGGCGACCAGCTCGTCGGTCAGGCGGCTCAACGCCTGCTGCTCCAGTGCGCCGCGCACATAGGTCACGTCGATCATCGGCATCGTCAGGTCGCTCCTCGGTAGGGTTTTTGCGGACACATTCGAGAGGGGCCGCAGATGGCGGGGATGGCAGAGCTGGTGCCGGTGCTGCCCGCGCATCGTTTCGACGAAGCCGCACTGGCCACGTATCTGCGCGGGCGGCTGCCCGGCTTCGACGGACAACTGGAAATCCGCCAATTTCAGGGCGGCCAGAGCAACCCCACGTTTCACCTGCGAACTGCCGGCGGCGACTATGTGCTGCGCAAGAAACCGCCCGGCAAGCTGCTGCCGCGTGCACACGAGGTGGAGCGCGAGCACCGCGTGATGGCCGCGCTGGCCGAAACGGACGTGCCGGTGCCGCGGATGCGGTTGCTGTGCGATGACGAAACCGTGCTCGGTACAGCGTTTTTCGTCATGGATCTTGTTCCGGGCCGGGTCTTCCCGGACCGGGTGATGCGCGAGGAGACATCCGCACACCGCGCCGCGGTCTATGAGGACTTGGCCCGCGTGCTTGCCGCGCTGCACCGCGTGGATTGGCGCGCGGTCGGGCTCGATGGCTTCGGTCGGCCCGAGGGTTACATGCAACGCCAGGTGGCGCTGTGGACTCGGCAGTGGGACGCCGCGCGCATGGAGGACATGCCGGCGATGGATCTGCTGGCGAGCTGGCTGCCCGAGCACCTGCCCCCCGACGACGTACCGGCGTGTATCGCCCACGGGGATTACCGCCTCGGCAACGTCTTGTTGCACCCGACCGAGCCGCGGGTGGTGGCGGTGCTGGACTGGGAGCTGTCGACGATCGGCAACCCGTTGGCCGACCTCGGCTACTTCTGCGTCACGTATCACGTGCCCGGTGGACCCGACGGTAGAAGTGGCGTCGCCGGTGAAAACCTCACCGGCACCGGAATTCCCGACCAGCAGTCGTTTCTGGACAGCTACCGCGCGCATGCCGGTGGCGAGCTTCCGGATTCGCTGGACGTGTTCGTGGTGTTTTCGATGTTCCGGCTGGCCTCGATCACCGCCGGCGTATGGCGGCGGGGCGTCGACGGAAACGCGGCCGATGCGCGGGCCGGCACCACCGAATACCGCGAGCGCTATCGCGGGATGGCAGAGACTGCATGGGAATTGGCACAAAAGATCACCGCCTGAGCGATGGGTACGAATTCACGCACATTGGGTGGTTACAGACCGGCGAAGTAGAAGCCGAACAGGAGCGCGAACAGCACGAGTACCCATCCGCTGGTTGTGGCCTTCAGCCAGACGGGTGCGCGGCGCACTTCCATGAAATGCCAGATCACCAACTGCGCTTTGACCGCCGCGATCAACAAGACAGCGGTCGTGACTTCTACGTTGATCTGGTGCGATGCTCCTCCGTCGAGGGCGATCAACGACGATGCGATGGTGACCGTGGTGAGCAGTGCCCACACGATTGTGAGTGGATTGCGGAGCAGAGACGTCATGGTCTACCTCATCAAGTAGAGCAAGGCGAACAGGACCAGCCACAAGACATCGACCATGTGCCAGTAGGTGGCGCCTGTCTCGATGAACGAGATCTTCGGCGGTGTCGAGGTTTTCAGGTTGCGGATGACGAAGCTCATGATGACCAGGCCCAGCGCGACGTGGCACAGGTGCATGCCGGTCATCACGTAGTAGTACATGAAGAACAAGTTCTTTCCGGGCGTCAGGCCTGCGCTGATCTCGGGGATCCACTCGAACATCTTGAGCAGCGGGAAGGCTGCACCGCAGGCCAGTGCCATCCAGAACCCGCGGAGGCCGGCGGCCGTGTTTCCGGCGCGCGCCGCCGCGGTGCCGAGTGCCACAAAGAGTGAACTTGTCAGCAGCACAACGGTGTTGATGGCACCGATGTCCAGATTGAGCCGAGCCTGGCTCTGCAGGAACAGCTCGTGATTCTGGCCCCGGAAGTACATGTAGCCGACGAAATAGACGCCGAAAATGAGCAAGTCGCCGATGACGAAGAACCACATGCTCGATTCGCCGGGCACATGACCGCGTACGCCGGCAGTTCGTGGAGCCTGCTCGACGCCGGGGGCGGAGCCTTCAGCGATGTGGGTCATGCGCCGGTGCTCGACGGGGTGTCGAGGGCGTTGTCGAGTTCGGCCTCGGGTTGGTTCTTGATCGCCTTGTAGATGCACAGGTAGACGAGGAACTGCCACGAGACGTAGAGGATCATCGCGAACCAGAACGTCATCAGGCCGTTCCAGGCGAAGGGTCCCGATTTGGCGATCCAGACCGGTGCGGCCATCAGCTCGGTCACGTATTGCCAAATGGTGTAGTAGCCCAACCACTTTGGGAGAATGTTGTTCTCGTCGAGAATGATGGCCAGACCGAAAGCCATCCACATGACGCAGAAGCATCCCAGCGAGCCGATGAAGGCCAGGTAGCCGAAGTCGTAGAGCATGGTCAAAACGGCCGGACTGTACCCGGGGCGAAAGGCGCCGAGACCGAAGCAGAACATCGGGAACAACATGCCGACGATCGCGCCGGTGATGGCGCCGATCATCATCGAGTAGCGGAACGCGGGGCTGACCGACATCCGCTTGACCTGCATCAGATAGCAGGCGTTCGACACCGGCGCCAGCCCATAGGCCAGCGTCAGGATCACACACGCGATCAACAGATTGTGCGAATGCATGAAGTCGACGATGTGCGGTGTGGAGCTGCTTGGTGACCGCGGCGGCATCATCCAACTCAGTGGCACGAACACCAGCCCGAACAAGTTGAAGAAGAATGGCACGCTCCAAAACGCAATCCACTGATCGAGTTTGCGATTCTTCCGCCACGACGTCGCCTGTTCGGCCGCGGGCGCGGAGTCCGTCACCACGCTGCCGCTCACGCGAGGACCACCCGGTCGTCGCCCTGGTTTCGCACAGCCCGCAACAGGGCCCAGAACATCACCGCGATGTAGACGGCAAATGTCGCCAACCGCAACGTGAATGACAGCGGCCCGTTAAAGGCGAGCGGCCCCGACTTGTAGAGGATCGAGAACGCGCTCGGGGCCAACAGCGCAACGGTCGCGACATTGAAGTGCGCCACCCAGCGCGGAAAGATCGGTTCTGGACGCTCGTCGAGATAGACGCTCAACGCGAAGCACAGGTTCTGCACCATGATCGTGCCGACCGGCGCGATGAAAAAGAACCACGCCATGTCATTGAGCAGGCTGATCAGCTGCGGATCACGATCGGGCCTGAAAGCCGCCATGCCCCAGCAATAGTCGGCGAGGATGAATCCCGTCGTGCCGACACCGACGCAGATGACATACGCATAGGTCAGGACTGTGCTCGACGTGGCAACCCGCGAGATCTGCACCGCGGTCACCGCGAACAGTGGAACCAAAGAGCATGCGATCAGGTTGCACAGGATCGCCACCCCCAGGATCCCCGTGACGTTGCCACGAAAGAACGCGGCCACCTGGTCGGGCGTCAAGGTCGGTGACAGCGGCGGTGAGAACACCGGAAACACAAGGTAGGCAAGCACAAACAAGGCCACCGCCGGAGGGGCCGTCCACAACAGGATGCGTTGACCTCGGGTGTTCATCGATGCCGTCCCTGCCTCACCTGATGTGAATGCACCTGCCCGTGGCGAGACGTCGATGCGTCACTCGGTCGCCTCGTCACGAACCGTGCGGTTCTAGAACTAGCACGTTCACTGACAAATGACAACGAAATCTGCGACATGGACGGTCAGGTGCACGCGCAACCTCCCTGAACTGGCAAGTTCCAGTGATATCTGTCAGCGAGTGGGCATGATGCGGCAGAATGGGGGCGTGCCAGACACCGCGACGGGTCGCGAAGCCCAGCGCCGCAAGACGCGGGCGCGGGTGCTGGATGCCGCCATCGTGGAGTTCCAGCGTGCCGGTGCGAACTCGGCGGATATCAATGCGATCGTCGAGGCCGCGGGGGTTGCTCGCAGCACCTTCTACTTTCACTTCCCGACCAAGGAGCATGTCCTGCTCGAGTTGATCCGCCGGGACGAGGATTACCTCGCCGAGGAGCTCAGCCGGTTCCTTGACACTCGCCGCGATCTGCCCGCCGTGCTGAACGAAATCGTCAGGCTCGTCGTTGCGCTCGAGAACCGTTGGGGTGCAGCGCTGTTCCGCGACGTCATCAGTCTCTATTTCTCACCGGCAGCGCCCAAGGACGAGAATTGGACCAAGCACCCGACGTTCGTGCTGCTTGCGGCAGAAATCGAGCGGGCGCGCATCCGCGGCGAACTCTACGACGACGTCGACGCGTATGACAGCGCAGCGTTCTTTCTGATCGGCCTGCACGCGCAACTCATCAGTGCCCGAGAGTCGGGCTCCGGGCGTGACGAAGTTTTGGCGAAGTTCGCGAAGAGCACGCTGCGCAGCCTGCAGCGCTGATCGGCTACCCGAGGCTCCCGCCGCTGTGGCGGCGCTCATACACTGACCGATTGTGGGCATTCTGTTTGGCTTCGCGCCGTGGATCGTCTATTGGACGCTGGCCGGAAACGTGCCGTCGCTCGTTGCGGCATCGGTTGCGTTGTCAATCTCCGTGGCCGGACTGGTGGCAGGCCGCATCACCCGGACACTCGGGCGAACACTCGAAATCGGTTCTGCGGCAACGTTCTTGATTGTCACACTGATGACGGTGCTGGCGAGCCAGTCGGTTGTGCAGCGCTGGGCGCTACCGCTGAGCATCGCGGGACTCCTGCTGGTCACGCTGGTCGGCGTGCTCACCGGCACATCATTCGTGCATGAGTTCGCCGCTGCGGGTCAGCCACCGGGCGTGGTCGACAGCGACGTGTTCGGACGGATCATCTCGCGGCTGAACCGGACCTGGATCGTCGTCGTCGGGGTCATGACGGTGTCGTCGTCGATTCCGCCGATCCTGAACACCCACCGCCCCGTCAGCTACCTCTGCTCCTGGGTCATTCCGTTCTCGTTTCTGGCACTGGGCGCGCTGGCGACCAAGATCCTGCCCGACCTGATGACCGCGGGGGCGGACGACATCGAACGCAAGACCACGTTCGTCGCCTACCACGAAGCCACCATCGACGAGCTGTACTACCTGGCCACCGAACACGCCAACCGGGAGGTCGGCGCCGGCCAGGAGGCATACGCCATCAAAGTCGGAAGCAAGGGCACGGCGTTGGTGGGCGACGAGTCTCGGCAGTCGTGGCCGTCGACCTATAAAGTGCGCCAGGCTCGGCGCTAGCGGCGGAGAGTCAGAACACCCGCACTCTGGGTCACGTCTGGCAACATAACGACGATTCCAGATGACTGACAGCGACTCGCAACACGACGCGCCCGACCGCTTGCCGGCTGACGGCGACCATCCGTCACGGTCGAGGATTCTGCTAGAGCCGCTGCTCGTCGGAGTATTTGCCGCCGTGGTCAGCCTTGCCGGGGCGGGCCGTCCGTCGTTCTGGTACGACGAGGCGGCGACTATTTCGGCGTCCTACAGTCGTTCCCTGTATCAGCTGTGGCGGATGTTGAACAACGTTGACGCGGTTGAGGGTCTGTACTACCTCCTCATGCACGCCTGGTTCCAGGTCGTTCCGCCCACCGAGACCTGGTCCCGCATACCTAGCGGTCTGGCTGTCGGAGGCGCTGCGGCGGGCGTCGTGGTCCTGGCCAGACAATTCGTGCCACGCAAAGCCGCGGTGGCCTCCGGCGTCGTGTGCGCGGTCTTGCCGCGGGCGACGTGGGCCGGCATCGAAGCGCGTCCGTACGCCCTTTCGATGATGGCCGCGGTCTGGCTGACGGTGGTTCTCGTGTATGCCGCCCGCCGCGACAACCGTTGGGGCTGGCTGTGTTACGGGATCGTCCTGGCGATATCGAGTCTGCTCGATGTGTACGTGCTGCTGTTGTGTCTGGCGCACCTCGCTTATATCTGCGTCCTCCACGGCCGGCGAAGAGTCCTGGTCAGGTTTGCCGCCACGTCGGTTCTTGCCTGTTGCGCTGTGACGCCGTTGCTGGTCGCGGCCCTCGGCCAGGCAGACCAGATCAGGTGGGTCGCACCCATCGGACACCGGACGATCGAAGACGTCACGATCCAGCAGTATTTCGAAAGAAGTCCACCGTTCGCGCTGTTGACAGCACTCGTGGTGGCGACGGCCGCTGTGTTGTGGCTTCGTGCGCGCACGCAGCTGACACAAGCTGGTCGGCAGCTGTTGATCTTGGCGATCGCGTGGCTGCTGATACCGACCGCACTCATCGTCGGCTGGTCGGCGTTGATTCACCCCATCTACACGCCCCGTTACTTGGCCTTCACCGCGCCGGCGATGGCGCTGGTTTTGGGTGTCTGCATTGCCGCAGTGGCCGCCAAGCCGTGGGCGGTCGCGGCGTTACTCGGTCTGTTCGTCATCGCCGCGGCGCCGACTTATGCTCTAGCCCAACGTAATCCGTATGCCAAGTACGGGATGGACTACAGCCAGGTCGCCGATCTGGTCACCGCCAAAGCAGCACCCGGTGATTGTCTGCTCGTCAACGACACGGTCACCTTCATGCCTGCGCCGATGCGCCCGTTGCTCGCGGCGCGCCCGGATGCATATCGGAAACTGGTCGATCTCACGCTGTGGCAACGGGCGGCCGATCACGGCGAGGTCTTCGACACCAATCTCATCCCGCAGGTTGTCGCGAAGCCACTCAGCCTGTGCCGGCTGGTGTGGATCATCACGCAGGCAGACAAGTCGATGCCCGCTCGCGAACGAGGTTCGGCTATCCCGCCCGGCCCGGTCTACGGCGCGACCCCGGCCTTCGCAGTTCCGCGCGAGCTGGGATTCCGACTGGTCGAGCGGTGGCAGTTCAACCTGGTCCAGGTGATCGAAGCGGTCAGGTGATCGTCACCAGACTCGGATGTAGTCGACGAGCATCCGGCATGGGAAGGTCCCGGCGGCGGGATCGCCTGCTCCGACGCCACCAACCGCCAGCGTGAACATGGGCGCCAGCCAGTACCCGGGGTTGCTGAACGGCCATCGCTTGTCTTCAGGAGGGGCCCCGAACACGTGGATCGGCTTCGGCGGAACGCTGAAATACGGCTTCGCGCCGTCGACATAGTCCCGCCAGAATTTGAAACCTTCCTCATCCCAGCGCATTCGCCAGGTGTGCCAACCGTCGTCCA
>JBAWAV010000166.1:0-2540 GCA_049589475.1 Mycobacterium sp. | reverse complement strand
CCGGTTGGCCAACGAGGCGATGGACGCCGCGGCCGAGCAGCCGGCACTCGTACCCGAGACGACCGGACCACCGGGGTGGACCGGCGCGCGCGGCACCGCCACCCGACTGCTCTTGCTGCGTCACGGCCAGACCGAGCTGTCGGTGCAACGGCGTTATTCCGGGCGCGGCAACCCCGCACTGACCGAGCTGGGCCGGGCGCAGGCCGACGCGGCCGCCCGCTACCTGGGCCGGCGCGGCGGGGTCGCGGCGGTGATCAGCTCACCGCTGCAGCGGTGCTACGACACCGCGACCGCCGCCGCCAAAGCGCTGGGTCTGGACGTCGCCGTCGACGACAACCTGATCGAAACCGACTTCGGCGCATGGGAGGGGCTGACGTTCGGCGAGGCCGCCGACCGCGACCCCGATCTGCATCGGCGCTGGTTGCGCGACACCAGCGCGGAGCCTCCAGGAGGCGAAAGCTTCGACTTCGTCAACGAGCGGGTCAGCCGGGCACGGGATCGGATCGTCGCCGACTATCACGGCAGCACCGTGTTGGTGGTGTCACACGTGACCCCGATCAAAATGCTGCTGCGGGAGGCCCTCGACGCCGGACCCGCCATCCTGTACCGGCTGCACCTGGATCTGGCGTCGTTGAGCATCGCCGAGTTCTATGCCGACGGCGCGTCGTCGGTCCGCTTGGTGAACCAGACCGCGTATCTGGGTTAGAGATCGGGAGTTACCGGGTAGTGGGCCAACCGTGGAGTGGCTAGGCTCGCATGCTTTGGCGATCGGATCGGCGTTGCTCGCCGCGTTCTTTGCTGCGGTGGGCATCGTGGTCCGGCAGCGCGCGATCCAAGCGGAAGCAGGCCATCCGGAGGACTCGGGCGCGATCGTGACGTCGTGGGTCCGTCAGCCGTCGTGGTGGGCGGGGACGCTCGGCGCGGTCGGCGGGTATGCGTTCCAGGCGCTGGCGCTGGCACACGGGTCGCTGCTGCTCGTGCAGCCACTACTGGTGTCGTCGCTGTTGTTCGTGTTGCCGCTCGGTGCACGGTTCTCGCATCAGCATGTGCGGGGCCGCGATTGGGGTTGGGCGTTGCTGCTGACCGCGGCGCTCACCGTCTTCGTCCTGGTGGGCCAACCGCGCGAAGGGCACTACCGTCCGCCGGTGCCTGCGTGGACCGTAGCGCTGATCGGTTCTGTCCCAGTGGTGATCGTCTGCGTGCTGGCTGCCCGCCGCACCACCGGTCGACCGCGCGCGATGCTATTGGCCACCGCTGTCGCCGTGCTGCTCGGGATGATCGCGGTTCTGACGAAGGTCAGTACGCACCGCCTCGCGGCGCACGGTTGGCACGGCTTGCTGACGGTGCCGGCGCCGTACCTGCTCGTGGCGCTCGCGGTCGCGGTCACCGTCCTGCAGCAATCGGCATTTCATGCCGGCGCTTTGCAGGCGTCGGTGCCGATCATGCTGGTCGGTGAGCCGGTGGTGGCGGTGCTGTTGGGTGTCGTGGTCCTCGGAGAGCATCTGGTCGTCCGTGGTGCCGGCGCCCTGATTCTGGTGCTGGCCGTCGCAGCCATGACGGCCGCAACCGTTGCGCTGGGACGCGATTCCGCCGCTGCGGCAACGCAGGCCGTCGGTGAGACGGCGGCGGTGGGGTAGCGAGGAGTCAGGCGGCGTCGTGGAAGATCAGGCCGAGCGCGTATCGCTCGCCCGAGCGCACGACCGACAGGCCGTGCCGCACCGCCGCGGCCGACCAGCCGCGAGCCGACCGCACCGGCCGGTCGCGGGTGGTGAACAGGTAGCCGTGGCCCTGCGGCAATTGTGTTGCGGTGCCACGTGACTGGGCCCGCGCCAGTTGCTCGACGAGCATGAATTCCCCGCCGGTGAATTCGGTGTCCGGTTCGCTCAGGTTGATCACCACCTGCAGCGGAAACACCAAGTCGCCGTAAAGATCGCGGTGCAGCGCGTTCCAGTCGTCCGTTGCGTACCTGAGCATCAGGGCGGTCGATCTGGTCTGGCCGGCCGCATGGCACACGTCGAGCCACTCGTCGAGGCTGTCCGGCCAGGGCGCATCCCGGCCCAGCCGCGTCCACCAATCCCGGGCGATCGGCAACAGTCGCGGGTACAGCGCCTGCTTGAGGTGCTCGATCGGCTCCGGATACGGCGCGCGGAAATAGCGGTACTGCCCCGAACCGTAACGGCGCGGCCCCATGTCGATGGTCGACCGGAACAAGTCGTGGTCAGTGAACAGCGTGCGCAGCCGTCGTGCCTCGGTGGGTGTGAGAAGCCGGGGCAGCAGGGCGCCGCCGAAGTCGTCCACGGCTGCGGCGATGGCGTCCCAGTCGCCGGCGTCGACGCGCTTTGTCCACGGAGTCGGCGGCATGCTCTGTAGACGATAGGGATGTCTTCGGCGTGAGATCCATTGTTGTCGGCCTGTTGGCTATAATCGAATGTATGTTCGAATCGTTGGCGACGATCGATCCGGCTGCCGAGGAGTCGGCGCTGGTTGATCGCATCGCTGAGCTGGAGCGGGTGAAATGCGCCGCGGCGGCGGGACAGGCC
>JBAWAV010000165.1:0-6688 GCA_049589475.1 Mycobacterium sp. | reverse complement strand
CGCCCGGTCCACCGCGAGCCCTGCATCACGAAGGTGATGAACGAATCCCAGCCGTAAACGTGGTACGCCTCTGTTCCGGCGTATCCAGAGCTGACGATCGCCCGGTACTCGTTATCGATGTACCGGTCTCCGTCCAGCGAATCGATGTGTTCTTTCACGCGGGCTCGCGTCAAACCAGGGACGGTGAGAATCCGGTCGAACTCCGTCATCATCTCGTCTTTGGTCAGGATCGGCAGCGAAGGGAGGTCAGCCTCGGTGAAGTTGGCCAGATCGTGGCCTGCCAGTCGTTCCCGCCAGAACGGGGAGTTTTCGGCGGCATGCACCAGCAGCTCCCGGAGACGCCGTTGGCGTTCCGCGGCGAGACGCTCTTTGTCCCATCGCAGTCGGCGCACGCCTTTCATATAGGCGTCCTGTAATTCGGCACGTTGGCGCCGGACCAGTTCCTTGTAGAGGCTGTCCGGCGTCGCGGAGGTCACCATGGCGGGCATTTGACCGATTCTAGTCTATAGAGCCATATTCCATACTATTAGTAGCTAAATGACCGCATTGAGCACCGGACGGTCTGTTCGGCGGTCTGTAGCGTCAGGCAACTGGATGGGTTACCACCAAACCCAGCGCGTATGGCGTGGCGCCGACGGACTCGCAACCGATTGACGGCAGGATCATCTCGTCCAAGACGCGCCGTTCGTCGCGGTCCACCGCTTCATCGAGATAGATGACATCCCCGGGTCGCAGGTAAGCATTGATCACCTCCCAGGCGGAGACCGTCGGTTCGTAGATGTCCATGTCGAACAGCACCAGCCACTGCGCATCACGCGCGGCGGGCAGGTCCACTGCGCCGAGGGTGTCCTGGACGTCGCCGACGTGCCAACGTACGCGCTCATCGTCGATCGCCGGCGGCTTACCACCGGCATCGAACGTGCCCTGCGGGTAATCGCGCCAGGCGCGTGGCAGCCCCGTGAAACGGTCGAACCCGTGCCAGACCACGTCGCGCCCGCCCAGTCGACACAACCACCAGTTAGTTGCATAGCCCCAGGCAACGCCGAACTCGAGCACCACTAGAGGACGGTTTGGATCCAGGCGCTGCGCGAGACGTTCCCACAGCATTTCGCGCCGCGCGAAAACCGTTGGCCGAGAACCGAACACACGTAGCTGCCAGTCGACGAAGTCAGCGATCTGTGCTGCGTTGATGGTCTTGGTCCGAAGCATCGAGGAAGCTCCGAACAGGCGTGCAACGCTCGGCGCCAGCTTGATCCAGAAGTTGTACTGACTCGCGTCGGGGAAGGCCGATGAAGTTCTCCTTGGCATGCGCAGGGTCCTTTCAGAGAGCACAGTCGACAATCGCCGGGGACCAATAGAGCGAGTTCTACTGATTTGCAGCGACACTGACGGCTCCGGCCCCTTCGTTCGGCGAAGACAAGCCGGACTCCCTGAGCAGGCGTCGTTCGTCGACTTTGCTGGACGACGTCAAGGGCAAGTCAGGCACCAAGACGAAGTGATCTGGCAGCATCGTTTCCGGGAGCCGTTGGCTGGCGGCCTGGCGGAGGGCGATAGGGGTGAGCTCGCGGTCGGGCACCACGAACGCGACGACTCCCAGATCGCCCCCCAGATCGAAGGTCGTGCACGCGGCGGACGCGACGCCGTCGATAGCGCCAAGCGCCTCGGTCACCTCGACCAGCGACATCCGCACACCATGCCGCTTGATGACTCGGTCCGAGCGCCCCACGTATACGTAGTAGCCCCGGTCGTCGCGGAAGACCAGGTCGCCGGTGCGGTAGAGGGTGGCGCCTTCGACGACGTCAGTCCGCAGCGCAGCTGCGCTCAGCGCCGGGGCGTTCAGATATCCGGCCATGAGCTGCTGCCCGCCGATGTGCAGCTCGCCGACCACTCCTGGACGATCCACCAGCCCGCCGTCCTCGTCGACAAGGTTGAACGAGCTCCCGGGATGAGGACGACCGATCGGTATCGGCCCGGCGTCGAGCAACTCGGGCGTTAGTTCCAGATGGGCGACGGCGATGGTCGTCTCGGTCGGGCCGTACCGGTTCACCACCCGCAGTTCGGGACTGGCGGCCCACACCGCCCTGATGTCGGCGGTGGACGGCGCTTCGCCGCCCAAGGCCATCACGCGAAGCGGGGTGTCAGCCAATGCCGCCAGGCGGCCGCTGACCCTGAGCAACCGAAGGTAGCTGGGCGAGAAGCTGGTCGCCGTGATCCCCTCGCCGGCGACGATCGAGAAGAACCTGCGGGGGAACAGCAGCGCTTCCCGGTCTGGGATGACGAGGGGAATGCCGCGAACCAGCGGAGGAAAGATGGCGGAGAAGGACCCGTCGAAGTGCACGGGCGAGACGCACAGGTAGCGGTCGTCCGCGGTGAGTCCCATTGCATCGGCGCATGATTCGGCCGCGGCGTAAAAGGCCGCCGGGGGAATCTGCACGCCTTTGGGGTTACCGGTCGTCCCCGACGTGTAGATGATGTAGGAGACGTGGCCTGTGACGGGCGGTGGCGGAGGCCCACCTGCGGCGCATAACGCCGAAAGCGATGTCCAGCGGGTGCCAGCAGGAAGCCCCGATGGCGGCGTCCGGTCCGGACCTGCGGTGATCACCTGCACGGGGCGGCAGTCAGCCAAGATCTGTTCGCGGCGGATGTCCGGATCGCTGATCGCCAGCGGAACGAACGTGACTCCCGCCCACAGACAGCCCAGCGCCGCCACCACGAAGTCCACCGAATTTCCGATCAGGAGGGCAACCCGATCACCGGGCGCGACGCCCTTGTGAACCAAGCCGGCGGCCACCCTCCCAGCTGCGACGTGCAACTCGCCCCGGGTCAATGCGCGGTCCAGGTCCTTGACGGCGGGCTGGTCCGGAGCTCGATCGGCGTGGGCTAGCACCGCGTCGAGGACGCCGCGTTCCGTCACGCCTTCTAGCGGGTGCTGCACGCTCGCTACGCTCGCCCGCACATCGTGTGGAACCCCCGCGGGGGCGACCGGCGTCTGATGGGCGGAAATAGGAAATGAGCTCAACGACTCGCCCCTCGAAAACCGTTTCATGAGAGCCTGCGTACGACCCTCAGGGGCGCGAGCTTGAGTACTGTCGCTAGCGGCACCCAGGGCCAGGCGGGAACGTAAGCCTTCGCGCGCCGTTTCTCGATGGCGGTCACCATCGCACGGACACCGGTGCGCGTGTCAACCGTCAAGCGGCTCTTCTGTTCGTCGTGCTCGTTCATCTCGCTGTCGATGTAGCCGGGGTAAATGACCGAGACCTCGACCCCAGGGATGTTTTCGCCGCGTAAGCCTTCGCCCAGTGAGGCCAGCCCGGCTTTGGTCGCGGCGTAGGCCGTCATGGTTCTGCGCATTCCGCGCATCGCTGCGATCGACGAGATCAGCACGAGATGGCCGTGGCCCTGGCGGCGGAAAATCTCCAGCGCCGCCTCGCATTGGGACAGGGCACCGACGAAATTGGTCACAGCGATGTCGTAATTGGCCTGAGCCGCACCGGTGCCCAACGGGGCCCCGTTGCCAATGCCGGCGTTCACGATGATCCGTTCGACGGAATCGAATACCTCGGTGAAGCCGTGAAAGACGGCGCTGACGGCCTCGGGATCGGTGACATCGAGTGCGGCTGTCTGCACGCGCCGGCCGGTGGCGGCGCGGATGTCGTCGGCCAGTGCGTGCAGGCGGTCGGTGCGCCGGGCGCACAAGCCCAGGTCATAACCCAGCGCGGCGAATTGGTGCGCCATCTCTTCACCCAGGCCCGAACTGGCACCCGTGATCACCACCACGCCGCGGTGTGGCCGCCGTATCGCTGCACCGGACGGATCCCGGCTCGCGTTTGCGGCGCTGTCCAACCTCGCCGTGTCCATCGCTTACTCCTCGAATTCGGTTTGCCCTGCCACTTCGTTGACCGTGCGAGTCACACTCTGTGGCTCATCGAGGTCGACCACGTCACGACGAAGTCCGATCGCCCCGCACGTCCTTGACGACTTTTACCGACCTTTTTGCGATCAAGGCAGCCGTCTGGCGGCGGTGCCGGAGGAGGTTGGAGGTGCGGGCGCGCCACCAGTAGTTGATCGACATGTTCTGGTCAATGCCGCAGACGGCATGCCACCAGTAGACGGGGATGAAGAGTATGTCGCCAGGGCCGAGCTCGAGGAGAACGCGGTCGGCGTCGGCCCAGGCGGGGAACCGGGTCAGATCCGGGGAGAGAACGTTGACCTGGGACATGTGGTTGGCAGCGGGGCTGTAGGGGTTGGCAGCGTAGCTGAAGGGGAAAGGGTAGAGGCGGGCGATCTCCCGAGGTGGGCATAGGATCACCTGCTTTCGGCCGCGGATGTGCGCGAGGAAGTTGTCGGCGGCGTCGTAATGGAGAGGGGTGAAGTTGTTGCCGGGGCCGAACCAGAAATTGACCTGGCGGTACTTGTCCACGTCGACAAAGGGGGGGAAACGGACATCGGGCCAGAGCTCGGGCAGGGCAGTCCTGATGGGCAATAGGGCGGCGTAGAGCTGGCCGTCGGAGATGCCAGCGCCCCCGAGCAGTTCGATGTACTCAGCGAGCTTCATCGGGGGGGTGTCGCAGGGCGACTGATTCGGCTTCCAAGGGTGGACGGTGCGGGCGCCAACCTTTTCCGTGAGGTAGTCGTTGGTCCACCGCTCCCGCGCGGGCCAGCCCTCCATCGCGCCGGAGATGATCACCGGGCGCTGCGGCAATAGGAAGCGCTCCTCGAACTCCCGGCGGCTCAGGCGCTCCACCCTCGGGACCTCGAACGTGCTTTTTACGTCGTTGAACACGGGGCCTCCTCGAACCGCGGTTACATCACCACTGCGAATACATATACCAGACTAGAAGTTTGTTATAGGACATTATCGCAATCTTTTAGTATGTAGAGAGCAAATTCAAGTGACGGTCGGGATGGCGGTAGCGCTCCAGTGTCGCCGCGTAAGCGCCGCGACCGCCCGCAGCCGACCAAAGGGGACGGGTAGCTCCTGTTGCGTCAGGTTTGAGGAAAGCGTCCTGTTTTCAGCATTCGCCAACAGATGCTGTCTCGTGGGCGTCAAGCGCCCTACTCCGAATCGTTGGTCGCGGCAGCCGGCCGTCACAAGCTCTGACGACTCCATGACGTCGCAATCCGGCGCATCAGGCCGACGATGCGGGGCGCTCGGGTCGGTGCTCCGTGCTCGCCAACCCCAGTTGGTCGGCTTCAAGGCGCGTAATCCTAGGTGCCCGCGAGCCGGGCGACCACTGGCGCGAAGGACTCCATCGCCTCGCCAGGCACCACGATGTTGGTAAAGCCCCACCTCTCGCGGCGCTTTAGAAGCCGCTCGCACAATTCGTCCTCGGTACCGATCAGGACGATCGGGAGCTCGAGCGCGTCCTCACCCGGAAGGCCGAGCATGGTTGCGGTGCGAGCAGCAGCACGGCTGCTGGCGACGACTCTGGTGGCGAAGGCCACGATCTGCAGCTCGATCGAATCGAAGCGGTCACCGGCTCCCTCGCGCACCCATGCCAGGCAGCGATCGAAATGATCGAAGGTGCCTTGGCCCGCCAGATCGCCACCTTTCTCGCCCGAAGCCAGGCTGGTGTTCACGCCCACGGTGTCCGCGTGTTGGGCAGCAACCGTGAGTATTCGCCTGCTTCCGCCCCCGACGATGACGCGAGGCGGCGACGCCGGCCGAGGTTCACAGCGGGCATCTTGCACTGTGTAATGCGTCCCAGCGGATGTCGCCTTCCCCTCGCTCCACAGCGTCTTCATGACAGCGAGGCTCTCAGCCAACCGGTCCACCCGGACAGCCGGTTCGTCGAACTCGATCCCCGCTTGCTCGTAATCGGTCCGGAGCCAGCCCGCTCCAAGACCCACCTCGATCCGCCCTTCGGCCGCCAGGCCGAGCGTGGCGATCTCCTTGGCCAAGACCACGGGGTGGCGGAGGTCGTTGTTCAAGACGACAGGTCCCACGTGGAGGGTGGAGGTCGCTTCGGCGGCCACGGTCGTGGCTACGAGCGGCCCGAACTGGTCGTCAAGGTGATCGGGAATGTAGAGGGTCGAGTAACCGAGATCCTCGGCCATGCGGGCCTGGTCCCGCCAAGCCGACATCGTCGGTGCGACCGCGGCGTGCACGCCAAATCGGAACGGGAGCATCTGCTCTGGCCCTCCCTCTGCTCAGTGATGAAAGACGAGATCTAACCGACCGTAAGTCATTGGATTGCCTTCATATCATGCCGTATAGTCTCCGCTATGCCAATAGCAGTACGGACAGTCGGTTCGTGTTCCTCGCCAGCGGACATTGCGAGGGTGCTCAACGAAGACGGGTGTGTGGTCATCGCCGACCTCGCGTCACCTGGCACGATGGATCAGATACGGGCCGAGCTCGAACCGCACCTAGCTGCCACCGGCGGAGGCAACACCGACTTCCTGGGCGAGACCACCCGTCGTACCGGCGCCTTGATCGCCCGTTCGCCGACCTCACGCTCACTCATCACGCACCCGACGATCATCGACACGCTGGACCTGGTGTTGGGCGACCACGCCAGCACATTCCAGATCGACCTGACCCAGCTGGTGACCATCGGACCCGGTGAGCCGGCGCAGATGATTCATCGGGATCAGTGGTCGTTCGATCGCTACCAATTCCCCCGGGGCTTCGAAGCCGAGGTCGCCACCATGTGGGCCGTCACCGACTTCACCGAAGAGATGGGTG
>JBAWAV010000164.1:0-1690 GCA_049589475.1 Mycobacterium sp. | reverse complement strand
CACAAACGGGGGTCACCGCGACGCTGAGCCGCACCGCCAAACCCGACGCACTGGTTCCACTGCACCGCAGGGACGTCCCAGAATGCCTCGCCGAAGATCTCCGGCGACTGGATGCCGACACCATCTACTTTTCCGCGTTGGGGGGCATCGATCGGGTGGAGTACGCATGAGTTGCCCTGTGTCAAGCCGCCCGGTGTTGAGCTTGGTTGAGCAGTGTCTGGAGGGCGCGATGGTTGGCGGGGTCGTAGGCGGCGCCTTCTTGCCAGCAGTGCCAGATGACGTAGAGCCAGGCGCGGGCGAGGATGCGGACCGCGTGAGGGTGGTCGTGTCCTCGGGCGATGGCGCGGTTGTACAGGTCGGCGGCCCAGGGGTTGGCGTGTCTGCTGTCGCCGGCGAAGTCGGTGATGGCGTCGCGGAGTTGTTTGTCTGCCGCCCAACGGAATCCCACGTGTTTGACTTGGCCGGACTGGCGGGTAGAGGGGGCGACGCCGGCCAGGCAGGCCAACGATTCGGGCGTGGGGAAACGGGCGCGGCAATCACCGATCTCGGCGAGCAGCCGGGCCGCACGGAAGGTGCCCGAGCGCGGCAGGGAAGTGAAGATCTGCGCGTCGGCATGCCGGGCCAGTTGTTCGGCGATCTCGGCGTCCAGGGCCTTGATCTGGGCGACGAGGCTGGACAGCACGGCAACGAAGGCCCGGGTGGTGGCGGTGGCGTCGGTTCCGGTGGTGCCGCGTGGTGCGCTGGTGAGCCGGTGGTAGAGCACCGACGGGTCGGTACGGCCGCTGTAGCCGACGCTGGCCAGCCAGGCGGCCAGGCGTTTGACCGAGAGCCAGTCGGCGCGGTCTTGGCAGTCGAAGCGGCTCAAAAACGCCAGGCTGATCTGCGAGTCGAGGTCGGCGAACAAACCGACCGCGCCGGGGAACACGATTTTCAGGTGCGCGCGCAGCTGGTTGGCCACGGCAACTCGGTGAGCGACGAGGTCTTTGCGGGCGCGGCAGGTCTGGCGCAAGGTGACCGTGGCCGGGGTGTCGGGCAGCAGCGGGTGCAGCCTTGCTCGGTCGGTGCGCAGGGTGTCGGCGAGGACGAACGCGTCGAACCGGTCGTCTTTGTTGCCGGCCGAACCATAGCGTCCGCGCAGGTTCTTGACCTGGTTGGGGCTGATCACCACGACCGTGACACCAGCGTCAAGCAGGGTGTCCACGACCGGCCCGTCGGGGCGTTCGATCGCGACCTCCCACACACCCGCGCGCTCGAGCACAATGAGCAGCTCGCGCAGTCCGGCGGCGTTGTGTTCGACCGTGGATCGCACGATTTCGCGGCCACCGACATCGACGATCGACACCGCGTGATCATCACGCGCCCAATCGATTCCACCCGTGACGCCGTTCGGCGGTTCGTCAGGCAAGGTGGTTTCGGCAGTAGACTCCATGACAGCCTCCTCGCTGCTAGTCCCAGTGGGGAGGCACCCTCGTGTGGTGCCGGGACACGACTGCCTGTTCGCTCACTGTTCGGCGCTCGCAGGCGCTCAGCCCTGTCGACGGTCGGCGTGCCCCGGGCGAGCGCTGGGTTCCGCAGAACTCATGCTGGACATAGCTGCTGTCAAGCGAGCCGGGCGATAACCCAACGCCACCTCGGGTGCATCGGCGACCCATCCAAGATCACCGACACAAGGATGGTGCACCAGTGAGCG
>JBAWAV010000163.1:0-5654 GCA_049589475.1 Mycobacterium sp. | reverse complement strand
TTTACATGCCCGGCAACTTTCTGGGCACCATGACGGATTTCGTCGGCCTCGCGGGCGCCAGCGGCGCCGGTAGCGCCGATGCGGCCGGAGGTGCAGCAGGGGCCGCGGCCGCAGCAGGCGACGGAATCGGCGCCGCGGTGGCGGCCCCGGCCGCGGGACTGAGTGAGCTTGGCGGCGGGATGTCGGCGGCCATGGGCCGCGGTGCGGCGTTGGGAGCGTTGACGGTGCCGCCCAGTTGGACGGAGATCGCCCCCACGGTGAGCCCGCTGTCCGGCCTATCCGGGGCGGCGCTCGGAGGCATGCCGCTGACGCCTCCGACGGCGGGCGCGGCGGGCGCGGCGGGCATGCCGGGCATACCGCTCGCCAGCGCGGCAGGAAGCCGCTTCAACACCATGACGCCCCGATACGGGTTGCGCCCGACAGTGATGGCGCACCCACCGGCAGCTGGTTGACCGAATAGACGCTACAGCGGGGTGGTGTAGGCGGCACTGATGCCACCGTCGACAAGATAGGTCGCCGCGGTGATGAACGATGCGTCATCACTGGCCAAAAATGCTACGACGGCCGCGATTTCGTCGGCTTCACCGAATCGACCCATCGGGACGTGCACCATCCGCCGGGCTGCGCGTTCGGGATCCTTGGCGAAAAGTTCTTGCAGCAGTGGGGTATTCACCGGGCCTGGGCACAGCGCGTTGACCCGAATCCCTTGGCGGGCGAACTGCACACCGAGCTCTCGTGACATCGCCAGGACACCGCCCTTGGAGGCGGTGTAGGAGATCTGCGAGGTCGCCGATCCCATCACCGCGACGAAAGAGGCGATGTTGACGATCGAGCCGCGGCCGGCGGGGGCCATGTGCCGCAACGCCGCCCGGCAGCAGAGGTACACCGATTTGAGGTTGACGTCTTGCACCCGCTGCCATGCCGGCAGCTCGGTATTCTCGATCAGGTCGTCATCCGGGGGTGAAATGCCGGCGTTGTTGATCGCGATGTCGACGGACCCGTAGTCGCCAGCTGCGGTGTCGAAGAACGCATTGACCGAAGACTCGTCGGCAACATCCACCGGCACGAACAGACCGCCCACTTCGTCGGCGGCTGCCGCGCCGGTCCGCTCGTCGATGTCACCGATGACGACAGTTGCGCCTTCGGCGTGCAGCCGGCGCGCCGATGCCAGCCCGATGCCCCCGCCACCGCCGGTCACTACGGCGATCTTGCCGGCCAGCCGCTGAGTCAAATCCATTACTTGATCCGTCCGATCGCATATGCCCGCGCTGCCTCCACGATCGCCGAGAACAGACGCAGGTCTTCCAGACTTTCCTCCGGGTGCCACTGCACGGCGAGCACGAAGTCGTGCCCGGGCAGCTCCAACGCCTCGATCACACCATCGGCGTCCCACGCGCTGACGACAAGACCCTCGCCGAGCTCGGCAATGGCCTGATGGTGGTAGCACCGCGCGTCAACGGATTCCCCGACCAGCCCGGCGAGCCGGGTTCCGGGCACGGTGCGCACCGGCAGCGAGCTGAACACCGCGTTGCCGGCCCGATGCCCGCTATGTCCGATGACGTCGGGTAGGTGTTGATGCAGCGTTCCGCCGCGGGCGACGTTGAGCACCTGCGCGCCGCGGCAGATGCCGAGCACCGGCAGCCCGCGCTTGAGCGCGGCGTCCAACAACGCGAACTCCCACGCATCGCGCTGATGGCCGGGCTTGTCGGTGCTCGGATGCGGCGTCTCGCCGTAAACGGCGGGGTCGACGTCAGTGCCGCCGGTGATGAGCAGCCCGTCCAGGCCGTCGAGCACCCGCTCGGCGATGCCGGCGTCCACCGGCTGCGGCGGCAGCAAGGTGGCCACGCCGCCGGCCGCCGTCACGCCCTGGAAGTAGCCCGCGGGCAGAAAGCTCGCGGGCACGTCCCACACTCCGGTCCGGGCTTGAGAGAGGTAAGTGGTCAGGCCGATCACCGGCGGTGCCGAGTCCGGATCAAAAGCGCTCAAACCCGCGAACCCTCTCCCAATCGGTGACTGCCGCGTTGAACGCGTCCACCTCGACGCGGGCATAGTTGACGTAGTGGTTCACCACCGCATCCCCGAATGCCTTTCGGGCGATTGCCGACGCGTCGAACAGCGTCATCGCTTCGGCCAGCGTAGCGGGCAGACGCTCGACGTCGCCTGTCGTCTCATACGCATTGCCAGCGCACGGTTCCGGCAACTCCAGGCCCTTGTCGATGCCATGCAGTCCACCGGCGATGAGCGCCGCGACGGCCAGGTATTGGTTGACGTCACCGCCGGGCACCCGGCATTCCACCCGCAAGTTGTCGCCGTGACCGACGACGCGCAGTGCGCAGGTCCGGTTGTCCACGCCCCAGGCCACCATAGTGGGCGCGAAGCTGCGATCGGCGAACCGCTTGTAGGAGTTGATGTTCGGCGCATACTGCAGCGTCAGTTCCCGCAACGTGGCCAGCTGGCCCGCGATAAAGCTGCGAAACGTCGGCGACATACCGAACGGTTGATCGTCCTGGGCGGCCACCGTCGAACCGTCGGCCGACCTCAGCGACATGTGAATGTGGCAGCTGTTGCCTTCGTGCTCATCGTATTTCGCCATGAATGTCAGGGATTTGCCGTGCTGGTCGGCGATTTCTTTGGCGCCGTTCTTGTAGACGCCGTGGTTATCACAGCTGACCAGCGCCTCGTCGTATCGGAACCCGAGCTCTTGCTGCCCTTTGTTGCACTCCCCCTTGGCGGCCTCCCAGTGCAGTCCCGCGCCTTGCATGTGCTGGCGGATGTCGCGCAACAGCGGCTCGAGGCGGCTCGAGGCCATCACCGCGTAGTCCAGGTTGTAATCACTGGCCGGTGTCAGCTCGCGATATCCGCTCGCCCAGGCCTCCCGATAGGTGTCGTCGAAGACCATGAATTCCAGTTCGGTGGCGACATAAGCCCGCAGACCGCGCTGGTTCAACCGGTCCAACTGGCGGCGCAAGATCTGGCGCGGTGCGGGTTCGATAGGGCTGCCGTCGTGCCACACCAAGTCGGCGAGCACCAGCGCCGTGCCCGGCAGCCACGGCGCCCGCCGCAGCGTCGACAAGTCCGGCCGCATCACCATGTCGCCGTAACCACTGTCCCAGCCCGACATCTTGTATCCGTCGACGGTGTTCATGTCGACGTCGACTGCGAACAGGTAGTTGCAGCACTCGGCGCCAGACTCGAGCACCTCGTCGATGAAGAACCGCGCCGACACCCGCTTACCCATCAGCCGGCCCAGCAAGTCGCTGAACGCGACGATGACCGTGTCGACTTCACCGGCGGCGACGAGTCGCTCGAGTTCGTCGCGCGCCAAGCTCACTCCGGTGACTTTATCCGTTACCAGGTGCTGGTGCGAAGAACGATCTCGGCGGCCAACTGCGCGGTCGACTCGTGGGCATTGCGCCGGCCCAGCAAATCCACGATGCGGTAATCGCCGTAGACGTACCGCTGGCTGGCCTGGGCCACGGAATGCGCGGCGGGCGTGCTGACCAGTGCGGTGGTGTTGATCTCGACCGGCGGACAGTCCTCGTCGCGGATTACTCCGGCCTGGTCGGCGACGCGCGGGTGACCGCGGTCGATGACGACCAGCCCGGTGAAGCGGTCCAGCCGTGTGGCAGCCAGTTCCCAGGCCAACTCCCCGCCCGTCCGGTCGCCGACGAGCACGCCCCAGCTCACGTCGAGCACATCGAGAACACCCACCACAGACTTTGGCGTCAGCTGCGGGTCGGGTCCCACGACGATCGTGCGCAGGGAAGCCGTGTGCAGCCGTTCGCACACCGCGTCATATGCGCCCGGTGCCCGCTGGGCTGCACAGAGCAGCACCACGACGGAGCCCTGGTCCGGACCCGTGTCGCAGACCTGGATGGGAAACCCGTCGACGGTCGTCATCATCGTCGAAGGCACCACCGCAAATTACAGTGAAATAGCCCGCGCGCGGGCCGTTTTCGTGCGGATCGTGAACTAAGTTGAAATTGGAAACGTTCCGGCAACATCGATCTGGTTCCACACCCACCCGGCGACCGCGATGGCAATAAGGAACGATCCTCACGAAAGCCCTTGCTCGGGTGGCTTTCTAGGCCCGCCACACGAAGCGCGGTCAGCGCAGTGCGGCAACGATAGTCGGCCGACGCGGCGGCCCGTCGTCGAGCAACGCCGTCACGGCATCGACGTCGAGATGAACGTCCAATAAATCGGCCATTACGTCGAGTTGCGCATCGCGCCGCGCCGCGACGTTGACGTCGTCGGCCACCACGAATTCGTGCCGGCCCGAGGCCGACGCAGCCTCGGTTAACCACCGCCGGCGGAAGTCGTCGTTGTCGAACAAGCCGTGCCAGTGGGTGCCAAAAATCTGGCCGCGCCGGTATCCCTCCGGTTGCCCATACACCTCGAACCAGGCGGCCTCCGTGCAGCGGGCTACCCGTCCATGACGGATCTCGTAGCCGCGCAGCGACCCCTCGTGGCGGCGCAGCACCTTGGCGGCCGCGAACTCGATGTCGACGTCCAGCATCCCCATCGCCTCGGTCCGGCCGGACCGGCTTTCGATTGGGTCGTCGATCCAACGGCACAGCATCTGGAATCCCCCGCAAATACCCAGTACCGGGCGCCCGGACGCGGCATGCGCGCCGATGGCCCGGTCCAGGCCGCGTTCACGCAGCCAGCCCAGGTCGGCGACGGTCGACTTGGTGCCCGGCAACACGATGACGTCGGTATCGGCCAAGTCGGCGGGCTCGCGGACCCAGCGCACGAGTACGCCCGGTTCGCAGGCCAGCGCTTCGACATCGGTCGAGTTGGAGATTCGGGGCAACCGCAGCACCGCGACCCGAAGCCACTGCGAACCACGCGGCGGTCGCGGCGTGCCCAGGACGCGGTGGGCCAGCACCGGGACCGCGTCCTCGGTGTCGAGCCAGAGGTCATCGGCATACGGCAACACCCCGTAGGTGGGACGGCCGCTGAGCTCAGCCAGCTGACGCAGCCCGGGCTCCAGCAGCGCGACCTCGCCGCGGAATTTATTCACGATGAATCCAGCTACCAGCGCCTGATCCGCCGGCTCGAGCACCGCCACCGTGCCGAACAGATGCGCGAGCAGTCCGCCGCGGTCGATGTCGCCCACCACGACCACCGGCAGATTCGCAGCACGAGCCAGACCCATGTTCACCAAGTCCGTTGCACGCAAGTTGATTTCGGCAGGCGATCCGGCGCCCTCGCAAATCACCGCATCGAATTCGGCTCGTAAGTCGGCCAATTCGTCTTGGACGACAGCGGCCAGACGATTGCGGTCCGACCAATACCCAGTCGCGGTCGCTGTACCCGCCACCTGCCCCCGGACCACCAGCTGGGAGGTGGTGTCGCTGCCGGGTTTGAGCAGAATCGGATTGAAACGCACGCTGGGAGCCAGACCCGCGGCGCGGGCTTGCATGGCCTGGGCCCGGCCTATTTCACCGCCCTCGACGGTGACCGCAGAATTATTCGACATGTTCTGCGCCTTGAACGGCGCTACCCGAATTCCTTTGCGCGCCAACAGCCGACAGAGCCCCGCGACCACCATGGACTTGCCCGCGTCGGAGGTGGTGCCGGCGACCAGCAGCGCGCCGCTCACGGCCTTGTCGTCACGCCAGCGTGAGGATGTCCGCGCCGGACTCGGT
>JBAWAV010000162.1:0-7726 GCA_049589475.1 Mycobacterium sp. | reverse complement strand
CCGGGGCCCTGCACCCAGCCGGAGTTGTGCACGCCGGGAGTCGGGGCATGCTGGCGACCCACTTGGGGATGCGGGTCCCAGCAGGAGTCGAACAACACGAACAGCGGCTTGATGCGATGACGGGACGAGATGTTGACGAATTGCGCAAGGCGTGTTTGGAAGCCGCGGGAGTCCTGCGCCCACAGCTGGTCGTGCAGGAACACCCGGACCGTATTCAGTCCGTGCAATCGGGCCCAACCCAATTCGGTGTCGATGCGCCGCGGGTCGTAGGTGCCCGGTTGAAACATCTCGAGTTGGTTGATCGCCGTGGAGGTGATGAAGTTCGCGCCGACCGGCCAACCCTGCGCCTGATACCACCGGTTGGCTCGATCCGACGACCATCGACTGGACTCGGCGGAGGCGCGCGGCGGCTCCGCCGAAGCGCGCGGCGACGAGGCCAGAGCGGTGCCGGCAGCCAGCAGCAACGGCAGTTTCAGAACCGTTCGGCGGTACACAGATTGACGATAAGTTCAGCACGCCGCCGTTCCCGGTATTCATTCCGCGCGTCGCGCTACTTTGTTGTGGCAATTGTTATCTCGCCGTCACCACATCACTGCGACGTGGCAAGCATCCGCTCCAGGGTCAACGCTTGCGCTCCGGCCGACACCGATGTCCGCCCCGCCGTCGCGATCATGGCCCACCGGCCGGGTACGACGGCGACCTCCTCGCAGGGCTGTTCAGCCGTGCAGAATTCCGACACCAGCGAGCGGATGTTCGCGGCACTTTTCGTCGCCTCCGGGCTGAGCACGCGTGTCGCAGCGCCGACACCGATGTCGGGATGACGCGCCATGAACTCGCGTAAGAACAGGGCACCGGTGACTTTCGGGTTGATGTCCTGAACAGCGGCCACCACGGTGTCGCCGAAAACGCCGCCCACGGTGCCGACGGCGAAGTCGATGCCGCAGTGCAGCAAACCCAGTCGTTGATGGAGCTCGGTCATCGTCTTTCGCAGCCCGGTATAGAGACTCGCGTCCAGACCCAGGTCCTCCCAGTCCGCGGCGCTTAAGTAGATGTTGCCCTTCCATGACGTGCCGCGCATGAACTGCAGAGTGAGACCGTCCAATAGCGCGCCCGAGCGCACGTGGGCTGACGGGGTGGTCGAGACCCGTTCGCCGCCGACTTCTCTTTCGAAGTAGGTGACGTGCGCTTCGAGTACTTGGTCACCGCCCAACTTCCATGCGGCGGTCGCAAGCTCCTCGAGACGCCGGGTGTCGTCGAGTTCGATATTCGGCACGATCCGGCCGCCGTTGCCGCCGTCGGACGGCTTCAGGCAGGCACACGTCAGCCCGTACCGATCCTGCAGGAGCGCGCCCGCCCGACGAAGATCACGGACGAAATCACCGCGATCCTCTTGCCAAATAACCGCGTAGCCGGGCAGCACAGGAATGGGCGCTTGCAGAGCTTTGAACGCCTCGCTGGCCCGGTGCTCATGTTCCAAAATGACTGGACCCGGCTGGCCGGCCACCTGGCGCTCCAGACTCAGCGCGGCCTCGAGCGTCGGATGCAGCATACGCTTTCGGTTCCACACCCCCAGCCGAGAATCGTTGGCGTCAACACGTATTCGGCCAAGTCCGGTGATCCGGGCCAACCACGTCGCGAACAACTGAAACTCGGGTTCAAAGTCGTACGGGCACACCACCGTTGAAGGGTTCTCGCGCAAGAATTCGATGATCTGGCGCATCACCGGATCGCGGTCGCCGCCATCGACCGCGCGGCGCAGCAGCGCCTGCGACATGTAGTAGTAGTCCGCATCCGGAAGTACAAGGCGCTCAACGCCACTCGCCACTGCCCCGCGGCGCCACGGCAGAGTCCGTCCGACGACGAGATCGCCGCTGCGAGCAAGGTAAAGACCGCGAGTCTCCACATACGTCGTGAGGTCCAGTACCGGCCGCCCCTCCGCCATCGCGGTGAGATCGGTTTCGAAGCTGCTGGCGTACGGCGTGGTCGAATGCACCATCAAACGCGGCTGCTGCTCGCTTGGCGACGAAAATTCAACATGCGCGCTGACCAGCTCGGGGAGCTCATCGGGTTCTATCGACAACAACTTGCGCGTCGCGATGGCGAAGTCGGTTTCGTCGAATCTCAGTGGGCCCGCGTAGCTCTGCCAGGGAATTTCGTCACCATCGACAACGACGGCCCACTCTGAGAAATTGCCGGTCAGCGGATGAGGTGACGTCCGCGGCCGGCTGATGCACGATATCACTCAGGTCTCTCCATATCTGGCCCAGTGCAGTCGGGGGTAGACGCTGCGATACGCACCGTCGTACTGACATCGAACGTACTCACTGTGGCGTTACTATCGCGCCGAAGCGCCTTGACTGGCCAAATCGGTTGGAAAGACTAGACAACGGCAAGATGAATAACAGCGTAACGAGCAACAGCCGCGCCAACATCGGTTGTCGGACATGCCGATTGCAGATGGCCAGGAAACTCTCAGCAGACTCCTAGCTCAAGGCCCTGTCGATGTCGGCGATGAGATCGTCGGTACCTTCGAGTCCGACCGAGATGCGAACAACCCCGTCGCCCAAGCCGATTGCGGCGCGCCCTTCCGGTCCCATCGCGCGGTGGGTGGTGGTCGCTGGATGGGTGACAAGGGATTTCGAGTCGCCCAGGTTGTTGGAGATGTTGATCAGCTGCAGCTTGTCCAGCACCTCGAAAGCCCGTTGCTTGGCCGCGCTGTCAGCGACGTCGAGCTCGAAGGTGACGACCGTGCCGCCGCCGGACATCTGTCGCTTGGCCAGGTCGTACTGCGGGTGTGAGGTCAGATACGGATAACGCACCCACCGCACTCCCGAGTGTCCCTCCAGGTACTCGGCGATCCGCTGCGCGGACGCGTTCTGGTAGTCGACCCGAATCGCCAGCGTTTCGAGACCTTTGAGCAACACCCAAGCGTTGAAAGCGCTCATCGCGGGCCCGGTGTGCCGCATCAGCTTCTGCACCGGGCCGTCGATGTACTCCTTGTCGCCGAGGATGGCGCCACCGAGCACCCGACCCTGCCCGTCGATGTGCTTGGTGCCCGAGTACACCACCACGTCGGCGCCGAGCGGAAATCCCTGTTGCAGCAACGGGGTGGCAAAGACGTTGTCCAGCACCACCTTCGCGCCGGCAGCATGCGCGAGCTCGCTGACCGCGACGATGTCGACCAGCGACTGCATCGGGTTCGAAGGCGTCTCGAAGAACACCGCCTGGGTCGGAACGGACAGCGCCTGTTCCCATTGGGACAGATCATCGCCGTCGACGAACACCGTCTCGACACCCCATCGCGGCAGAATCTCGCTGCACACAACGAAACACGAGCCGAACAGGCTGCGTGAGGCGACCAGTCGGTCGCCGGCTGCCAGCAACGCGCCCAACGAGGTGAACACCGCCGCCATCCCGCTCGCGGTGGCGAACGCCGCGGGCGCGCCTTCGATCAGGCGCAGCCGCTCCTCGAACATGGTGATCGTCGGATTGCCGTAGCGCGAATAGACATAACGGTCGACCTCACCGGTGAACGCCTTCTCCGCCTCGGCCGCCGAGCCGTAGACATAACCGGACGCCAAATACAGTGCCTCGGAGGTCTCCTCGAACTGCGACCGCAGGACCCCGCCGCGCACCCCGATGGTGGCCTGGCTGACGCCGTCGGGCAGTGGAACCGGCGTGCGGACCGAGCGCTGGTCGTCAGCGCGGGTCATGTCTGCGTCCAGGGCAAACCGATTGCCCGCCAGCCACTCCCGCCGCGGTGACTGTAAGTGTCGAGTTGACCTTCGAAGCCGTCGAGCACGTTGTAGGACGGCGCGACGCCGGCCTCGGTGGCGGCCTCTGCCGCCCCGATCGAGCGGTTGCCGGAGCGACACAGGAAGATCACGGGCCGATCATCACGGGCCGGGACGTGCTCCAACAGGTCGGCGACGAAGCTGTCGTTGCGCTTGCCATCGGCACTGTTCCATTCGATGTACACCACATCGCGGCCCAAGCTGGCCAGGTCGGGCACGCCGACGAAGCGCCATTCGGCATCGGTACGCACGTCGACCAATACTGCCTCGGGGTTCTCGCTGAGCAGCTTCCACGCCTGCTCGGGGGTGATATCTCCTGCGTAGCTCACCCGCGAGAGTGTCCCATATCGAGCTGAAAGGACACTTGGCGGCCAAGAGTCGCGGCGAACTACCAGAGCCTGCGCAGCGCGGCCGACACCTCTCGCGCACGGCTGCGTGCGCTGTTCACATCCGACGCGGTGACGACGGCCGCGCCGAGCGGGTGCCGCGCCTCCGGATGGCCCGCGAACACCCGCACATCACTCTCGGGCACCCGAAGCGCGTTGGCCAACACGCCACTGAGCTCAGAACTGCCGGCGCCGTCGCTCCCGGCGTAGATCACTTCCGCGGCGCCCGGCGAAATCATGATGGTGTCGGCGGGCAACCCCAGGATGGCACGGGCTTGCAGCTCGAACTCCGAAAGCCGTTGGGTGCGCAGGGTGACGAGACCGCTCTCGAAAGGCCGCGCCGTGACGTCGCTGAAGTACACCTCGTCGCCGCGGACCATCAAGTCCACCGCGAACACGCCTCGCCCGCCCAGCGACTTGGCGATGCGGGCCGCGATCGACTTGGCGGCGTCCAGCGCGAACGGGCTGAGGTCTTGCGGCTGCCAGAACTCCTGCACGTCGCCGATGGCCTCGCCGTGGCCGATCGGCGCGCAGAACTCGACCGTCGGACCCGTCGGCCCGATGCTGCGCACGGTGAGCAGGGTGACGTGGAAGTCGACCTCGACCACCGTTTCGGCCAGCACCCGGCTGTGGGCCAGCCGGCCGCCGGCGGCGACCGCCCGCTGCCAGGCCGATTCGACGTCGGCGGGCGTCAGGACGACCGACTGCCCCTCGCCGCCCAGGGCCGTCACCGGCTGTACCCGCAGCGGATAGCCGGCGTGGTCGGCGATGGCGTGGAGTTCGTCGACCGAACCCGCGAACCAGAACGGAGCGGTGGGCAGGCCGAGTTCGTCGGCGGCCAGCCGGCGCAGACCCTCCCGATCGGCGGTGAGCCGGGCGCAGCGCGGGGTCGGAAAGACTTCGGCCGAGCCGCTGTCGGCGACGGTCGTCAGCGCGTCGGCGGCGACCGCCTCGGACGCCACGACGACGACGTTCGGGTGTGCCCGCCTGATCGCGGCGCTCAACTCGTCGGCGTCGGTCATATTCAGCACGAGCGACTCGTCTGCCACGCCGTGCGCCGGCGCATCGGCGTACCGCTCGACGGCGATCACCCGCGCGCCGAGCCGCTGCAGAGCCATCGCGAGTTCGCGGCTGAACTCTCCGGAGCCCAGCAGCATGACCGTGGTGCGGTGGCCGTCGCCGTGCGTCGACTCGTCGTGCGGCAAACTTTCAGCCAACGGTTTCACCTTCTTCCTTGATCAACGCAGCCCAAGGATAGGTGTGTTGACTGGGTGGGCCCTAAGGCTGACCCGGCAGCAGCCGGATCATCAGGCCGTTGGCTTCGGCCAACAGCGTCTCGCCGTCGAGCAGTTCGCCACGCACGAAGGCTTTGCGGCCCTCGGTCGCTGCGACGTGGCCCCGAACCACCAGCGGCGTATCCGTCGGGGTGATCTTGCGGTAGTCCACGTGCAGGAAGCCGGTGCGGCTGATCGGCCGGTTCGCGGCGTGCACCACCATCCCGAAGACGTGATCGAACAACAGGGGCAGCACGCCGCCGTGCACCGCGCCGTTGCCGCCGACATGGAACCGGCTGAAGTGGCCGCTCATCTCGACCCCGTCGGGAGCGAATCTGCTCATCGTCCAGGGCGGCAGCAGCAGGCTGCCCATCCCGGGCAGTTGCGGTGATCGGCCCGCCGGTGCCTGACCTTCGGAAGCCTGGAACGGAGCAAGTTGGGCCGCAAGGGCTTCGGCGTGCCCGGCAGCGTCGTTCCAGAGGTCGTCGCTGGGATCGGCGGACACCGCCAGGTCCTGCAACCGGCGCATCGCAGCGACGAACCGGCCGAAACCCGGGCCCGGGCTGGCGGCGCCGTACTCGGGGAAGCCGCCGTGATGGTCGTATTCGGGATCGAGTTGTTCAGGGTTCTGCGGCGATTCGGTCACGGGCGGGCCGCCAGGACGTCGCGACGCACAATCGTCTGGTCGCGGCCCGGGCCGACACCGATGCACGAAATATGCGCTCCGCCAAGCTCTTCCAATCGCAGCACATAGTCGCGCGCCTTCGCGGGCAAGTCGTCGAACTCCCGCGCATCCGAGATGTCCTCCCACCAGCCGGGCAGTTCCTCGTAGAGGGGTGTGGCGCGGTGCAGATCGCTCTGGGTCATCGGCATCTCGTGGGTGCGTTTGCCGTCGACCTCGTAACCGACGCACACCGGAACGGTTTCCAGGCTGGACAGCACATCCAGCTTGGTCAGGAAGTAGTCGGTGATTCCGTTGACGCGGGTCGCGTAGCGCGCGATGACCGCGTCGAACCATCCGCAACGGCGGCGCCGGCCGGTGGTCACGCCGAATTCGCCGCCGGTCTTGGACAGGTATTCGCCGTTCTCGTCGAACAATTCGGTCGGGAAGGGGCCGGAGCCGACGCGGGTGGTGTATGCCTTGAGGATTCCCAGCACGGTGGTGATCCGGGTGGGCCCCACGCCGGAACCGACGGCGGCTCCGCCAGCGGTCGGATTCGACGACGTCACATAGGGATACGTGCCGTGGTCGACGTCGAGCAGGGTGCCCTGCGAACCTTCGAGCAAGACGATCTCGCCGGCTTCCAGCGCGTTGTTGAGCAGCAGCCGGGTATCAGCGATGCGGTGCTTGAAGCTCTCGGACTGCTTGAGCAGGGCCTCGACGACGTGTGCCGCGTCCAATGCTTTGCGGTTGTAAATCTTGACCAGCACCTGATTTTTGAATTCCAGGGCGGCTTCGATCTTGTGCGTCAGCAGCTCGGGGTCGAGCACGTCGGCGACCCGAATTCCCATGCGGGCGATCTTGTCCTGATAGCAGGGGCCGATGCCGCGGCCGGTGGTGCCGATCTTCTTGCTGCCCATGTAGCGCTCGGTCACCTTGTCGATGGCCACGTGATACGGCATCAGCAGATGGGCATCGGCGGAGATCAACAGGCCAGAGGTGTCGACTCCGCGGTCCTCGAGGCCTTTCAGCTCGTCGAGCAGCACACCGGGATCGACCACGACGCCGTTTCCGATCACATTGGTGACGCCGGGCGTGAGCACGCCAGACGGGATCAGATGCAGAGCGAAGTTCTCGCCGTTGGGCAGCACCACGGTGTGCCCGGCGTTGTTGCCACCCTGGTAACGCACTACCCACTGGGCACGACCGCCGAGTAGGTCGGTGGCTTTGCCCTTGCCCTCGTCACCCCATTGGGCGCCGATCAGGACGATTGCCGGCATGGCGTTTCTCCCAGTTGTATCTGCCGCTTATGGTGTTCCAGCCGGTGACCCACACTATCGCAGCTGTTTGCGAGGACGCCCTATAACCGCCCGCGCGGCAGCGATGCGGGCAGAACAGCTCGTTCCGAGGAGGCGGACGTTTGAGCACTGACATCGCCGTGGTGATGTTCGATGGCCATCGCCTACCGCGTCCGTTGACGGGGCTGAGGGTAATCGAATCCGGCGACATCGATGCGGCGCTGGCCTGGGCGCGACGGCTGGTGGTTGTCGGTGTCGACGCCGACCTCGCCACGGTGCTGACCCGGTTGCTGCGGGCCGAGCGGCTCGACGT
>JBAWAV010000161.1:0-6995 GCA_049589475.1 Mycobacterium sp. | reverse complement strand
AAGATCGAGCTGTCGAGCTCGCAGAGCACCTCGATCAACCTGCCGTACATCACCGTCGACGCCGACAAGAACCCGCTGTTCCTCGACGAGCAGCTGACCCGCGCGGAGTTCCAGAAGATCACTCAGGATCTGCTCGACCGCACCCGTCAGCCCTTCCAGTCGGTGATCAAAGACGCCGGTATCGCGGTGTCCGAGATCGACCATGTGGTGCTTGTGGGTGGTTCCACCCGCATGCCTGCGGTGTCGGATCTGGTCAAAGAGATGACCGGCGGCCAGGAGCCCAACAAGGGCGTCAACCCCGACGAGGTCGTCGCGGTTGGTGCCGCGTTGCAGGCCGGTGTGCTCAAGGGTGAGGTGAAAGACGTTCTGCTGCTTGACGTCACACCGCTGAGCCTTGGCATCGAGACCAAGGGTGGCGTGATGACCAAGCTGATCGAGCGCAACACCACGATCCCGACCAAGCGGTCGGAGACCTTCACCACCGCCGACGACAACCAGCCGTCGGTGCAGATCCAGGTCTTCCAGGGTGAGCGCGAAATCGCTTCGCACAACAAGCTGCTCGGCTCCTTCGAGCTGACCGGTATCCCGCCGGCCCCCCGCGGCGTGCCGCAGATCGAGGTCACCTTCGACATCGACGCCAACGGCATCGTGCACGTCACCGCCAAGGACAAGGGCACCGGTAAGGAAAACACGATCAAGATCCAGGAAGGCTCCGGCCGGTCCAAGGAAGAGATCGACCGGATGATCAAGGACGCCGAGGCGCACGCCGATGAAGATCGCCAGCGTCGCGAGGAAGCCGACGTCCGCAACCAGGCCGAGACGCTGGTCTACCAGACGGAGAAGTTCGTCAAGGAGCAGCGCGAAGCCGAAGGCGGCTCGAAGGTTCCCGAGGACACGCTGAACAAGGTGGACGCCGCGGTGGCCGAAGCCAAGACAGCGTTGGGCGGCACCGACATCGGCGCCATCAAGTCCGCGATGGAGAAGCTGGGCCAGGAGTCACAGGCTCTCGGTCAGGCCATCTACGAGGCCACCCAGTCCGAGCAGGCTGCCGGCGGCGCCGGTGAGTCCGGCCAGGCCGGAGCCGACGATGTGGTCGACGCGGAGGTGGTCGATGACGACCGTGAGGGCCAGTGACCGAAGGCAACCCGCGCGAACAGGTAACCGTCACTGACAAGCGGCGGATTGATCCCGAGACCGGCGAGGTACGCCATGTTGCTGCCGGTGCCGCCCCTGCGGGGGCGGCACCCGGGGCCTTCACCGGCGAAACTCCGGAGGAGGCCGATAAGGCGGCCGAACTGCTCGGCGATCTGCAACGGGTGCAGGCCGACTTCGCCAATTACCGCAAGCGGGCGTTGCGCGACCAGGAGGCCACCGCCGAGCGGGCAAAGGCCGCGGTGGTCAGCCAATTGCTAGGCGTGCTCGACGATCTCGAGCGCGCACGCAGTCACGGCGACCTGGACACGAGTCCGTTGAAGTCGGTCGCCGACAAGTTGGTCAGCGTGCTGAGCGGGCTCGGGTTGACGGCGTTCGGCGCTGAGGGCGACGACTTCGACCCGGCGCTGCACGAGGCCGTGCAGCACGAGGGCGACGGTGGCGAAGGCTCCAGGCCGGTGATCGGCAACGTCATGCGGCAGGGCTACAAACTCGGCGAGCAGGTGCTGCGGCACGCGATGGTCGGGGTGGTCGACACGGTGGCCGACGAGTCCGTGCCGACCGACACGGCCGATAACCACGCGAACGAGGGTGAGTAGAACGCAGAATCAGGACCGTCGGAGAAATAGCGGCGGCAGGACAGGAAGGCGGAAGGGGGTGACGCGGTATGGCCCAACGAGAATGGGTCGAAAAGGACTTCTATAAGGAGCTGGGCGTCTCCTCTGACGCCAGCCAGGACGAGATCAAGCGGGTGGCCCGCAAGCTGCTCGCCGAGAACCACCCGGACCGCAACCCGGACAACAAGGCGGCCGAGGATCGCTACAAGGCCGTGTCCGAGGCCAAGGAAGTGCTGACCGATCCGGCCAAGCGCAAGGAGTACGACGAGACCCGTCGGCTCTTCGCGGGAGGCGGGTTCGGTGGACGCCGATTCAACGGTGGCGACTTCGCCGGTGGCTTCGGCGGGGGCGGCGACGGGGCCGAGTTCAACCTCAACGATCTATTCGACGCCGCCGGCCGCACCGGCGGCGCCAACATCGGTGACCTGTTCGGTGGTCTGTTCGGCGGGCGTGGCGCTTCACCGCGTCCCACCCGGCCGCGTCGCGGTAACGACCTGGAGACCGAAGCCGAGCTGAGTTTCATGGAGGCCACCAAGGGCGTCGCCATGCCGCTGCGGCTGACCAGTCCGGCGCCGTGCACCAATTGTCACGGCAGCGGAGCCCGGCCGGGCACCAGCCCGAAGGTCTGCCCGACGTGTAACGGCGCGGGCGTAATCAACCGCAACCAAGGCGCGTTCGGCTTCTCCGAGCCGTGCGCCGAATGCCGGGGGAGTGGCTCGATCATCGAGCACCCGTGCGACGAGTGCAAAGGCACCGGGGTCACCACCCGCAGCCGCACCATCAACGTGCGGATTCCACCGGGTGTCGAAGACGGCCAACGCATCCGGCTGGCCGGCCAGGGCGAAGCCGGACTGCGGGGCGCGCCGTCGGGTGACCTGTACGTCACCGTGCACGTGCGGCCGGACAAGGTGTTCAGCCGCGACGGCGACGACCTCACCGTCACCGTCCCGGTCAGCTTCACCGAATTAGCTTTGGGCACAACCCTTTCGGTTCCGACGCTGGACGGCAAAGTCGGTGTGCGGGTACCCAAAGGCACGACCGACGGCCGGATCCTGCGGGTGCGTGGCCGCGGAGTCCCCAAGCGCTCCGGCGGTCAGGGCGATCTGCTGGTCACCGTCAAAGTCGCGGTCCCGCCGAGCCTGGAGGGCGCCGCCAAAGAGGCGCTGGAGGCTTATGCGGTCGCCGAGCGGTCCAGCGGTTTCGATCCACGGGCCGGATGGGCGGGTAATCGCTGATGGCCAAGAGTCCCAAAGAACCGGACGCCAGAACCTTTCTGATCTCGGTGGCCGCCGAATTGGCCGGGATGCACGCCCAGACGTTGCGTACCTATGACCGGCTCGGGCTGGTCAGTCCCACCCGCAGTTCCGGTGGTGGACGCCGTTATTCGCAGCATGACGTGGATCTGCTCCGTGAAGTGCAACGGCTGTCGCAGAACGAGGGCGTCAATCTGGCTGGCATCAAACGGATTATCGAGTTGACCAACCAGGTCGAGGCGTTGCAGTCAAGGCTGAAGGAGATGGCCGCCGAGATCGAGGCGCTGCGGGCCAACCAGCGCCGCGACATCGCCGTGATGCCCAAGAGCACCGCCGTAGTGGTCTGGAAGCCGCGGCGGCGCTGACCGCCGCCTCCGCCTTGGCGTGACAGGATGTCGAGCATGACCGTCGTACTGGTGCACGGTAATCCGGAGACTGACGCAATATGGGGGCCGCTCGTCGATGCCCTCGGTCGGGACGACGTGGTGCGGCTGTCACCACCGGGATTCGGCGCCCCGCTGCCCGACAACTTCTCGGCGACGTATCTCGCCTACCGTGACTGGCTCGAAGATGAGCTGGAGCGCTTTGACCAGCCTGTCGATGCCGTCGGTCACGACTGGGGTGGCGGGCATCTGATTAACGTGATCATGCATCGACCCGAACTCGTGCGCAGCTGGGCCAGCGACGTCGTCGGCTTGTTCGACCCCGATTACGTGTGGCACGACCTCGCCCAGGTCTGGCAGACGCCCGGCGACGGCGAGAAGCTAGTCGACGCCATGTTCGGCGGCACCCTCCAAGACCGGACTGACCAGCTTATCGCTCGGGGGATTACCCGGAACATCGCAAAGTCGATTGCTGCAGGTCAGGGCGCAGAGATGGGTCAGGCGATCCTGCTGCTCTACCGCTCGGCGCGCCAGCCCGTAATGGCCGAAGCAGGTCGGTCGTTGGCGAACGCCCGCGCCCGGCCGGGACTTTCACTTCTCGCCACCGAGGACACGTTTGTCGGCTCCGACGAGATCCGCCACCGAGCCGCAGAGCGGGCCGGTGCGTGCACTGAAGTGCTCGACGGGCTCGGACACTGGTGGATGGTCCAGGATCCGGCTCGTGGCGCGGCGGCACTCACCCGCTTCTGGGAGACGCTCGGTTAGGCCGCGAAGTTCCTGGTCAGCGGCTACAGAAGAGTTCACCGTTAGTCATAAATTAACTATCAACGCTACGTCAATAGTGTCTTTTGCCCCTGGTGAACCCCTATCGTTGGCGCATGACGGCCACGTCGACGTGCATCACGTGCGGGGCAGAACTGCAGTCGAGCGCGAAGTTCTGCAGCGAGTGTGGCACTGCCGTGTCCGCTGCCTCGGAACCGGCTGAGTACAAGCAGGTGACGGTGCTGTTCGCCGACGTCGTGCATTCGATGGACATCGCGACTTCGGTTGGCACCGAGCGATTGCGCGAGATCATGACCGAACTGGTCGAGCGCTGCGCCGCGGTGGTGCGACGGTATGGCGGCACGGTGGACAAGTTCACTGGCGACGGCATCATGGCGGTCTTCGGAGCACCGGTCGCGTTGGAGGATCACGCGCTGCGCGCCTGCCTGGCGGCGCTGGGCATTCACCAAGAGGTCGCGTCGCTGGCGGCCGACGTCGGGCGCCGCGACGCAGTCGACCTGCGCCTGCGGATCGGCATCAACTCCGGTCAGGTGATTGCCGGTGAAATGGGTTCGGGCGCTTTGGGTTACACCGCCATTGGCGAACAAGTAGGCATGGCTCAACGGATGGAGTCGGTCGCGCCGCCGGGTGGCGTGATGCTCAGCGACTCGACTGCGCGGCTGGTCGAGGCCGCGGCGGTGCTCGGGGATCACGAACTTGTCCGCATCAAAGGTGCCCGGCAACCGGTGCGGGCCAGGCGGTTATTGAGGGTGTCGGAGGGGCCGCGCCCGCTCGGACGCGCCGAGTCGAATCTCGTCGGTCGGCGCTGGGAAACCGCCGCTGCCGAGAGCCTGCTGGAACGCGCGATCGACGGCCACGGCGCGGTGGTCAGCGTGGCGGGTACGCCGGGCATCGGCAAGAGCCGTTTGGTGCGTGTCATCGCAGCGATGGCCGCCGCGCGGGGCGTCGAAGTGTTCACGGCCTATTGCGAATCGCACGCCAGTGACATCCCCTTTCACGCGATAGCGCATTTGCTGAGGGCGGTCACCGGCGTCGGGGATCTGGACGACGCGGCGGCCCGCGCCAAAGTACGGGCCCAAGCTGCTGACGCCGAGCCCGAGGACTTGCTGCTCTTCGACGATCTGCTGGGCATCGCCGATCCAGATGTCGCGTTGCCGGCAATCGGTCCGGATGCGAGAAGGCGACGGCTGACCGCGCTGGTCAACACCGCCCAGCTGGCTCGCGCCCGACCGGCGGTGTTCGTCGTTGAGGACATCCACTGGACGGATGCGGTTAGTGAGTCGATGCTGGCCGACTTCGTTGCGGTGGTTCCGCAGACGCCGTCGCTGGTTCTGCTCACCTACCGGCCCGAGTACCGGGGCGTGTTGAGTCAGGTGGGCGGTTCTCAGACGATAGCCCTTGCGCCGCTGAATGATTCAGAGACCGCGGCGCTGGTCTCACAGTTGGTCGGGCCGGACCCCTCAGTCAGTGCGCTCGCTGATCTCGTCGCAGGTCGGGCTGCCGGGAATCCCTTTTTTGTCGAGGAAATGGTGCGTGACCTGGCCGAACGGGGTGTATTGCGCGGTGCCCTCGGTGCCTATGTGTCGACGGCAGAGGTCGCTGAGGTCAGCGTGCCGGCCACGTTGCAGGCCACCATCGCCGCGCGCATCGACCGTCTGGCGGCTAGTGCCAAACGCACGCTGTGCGCGGCGGCGGTGATCGGATCGCGCTTCAGCCCGGACCTGTTGCAAACACTAGGGATTCGCCCGGTCCTGGAGGACTTGGTAGCGGCCCAGCTCATCGATCAGACACGATTTTCCGGCGAGCCGGAATATGTGTTCCATCATCCGCTGATCCGCACGGTGGCTTACGAGTCGCAACTGAAATCTGATCGTGCCGAGCTACATCGGCGGGTGGCCTCCGCCATCGAATCGCGTGACCCGGAGGCAGCCGATGAACACGCCGCCTTGATCGCCGAACACTTGGAGGCCGCGGGGGATCTCCAGGCGACCTACGGCTGGCATATGCGGGCCGCAACGTGGGCGACCCACCGTGACATCACGGCGGCGCGCCTGAGTTGGGAGCGCGCCACCCAGATCGCCGATGCCGTGCCGGGCGGGGATCCGAATCGGGCAGCCATGTGCATCGCTCCGCGCACCATGCTGTGTGGAATTGCCTGGCGAGCCTCCGTCGACGATGCCGGCGACCGCTTCGACGAACTGCGTGAGCTGTGCGCCGCCGCCGGTGACAAGGCGTCACTGGCGATAGCCATGGCAGGGTTGGCGATCGACCACATGTTTCGAGATCGGATTCGCGAGGGGGCTCAGCTCGCATCTGAAGCGATGGCCCTGATCGAATCTATCGGTGATCCGATCTTGACCGTTGGGCTGTCACCGCTGGCCATCTACGTCAAGGGTGAAGGAGGCGATTGGGCCGACGTGCTGCGATGGTCGCAAGTCGTCATTGACCTGGCTGACGGTGATCCGTCCAAAGGCAACTTCATCGTCGGGTCCCCGTTGGCCGCCGTCATCTATGCGCGAGGTAATGCGCGGTATTCCGTGGGTGATCCCGGATGGCGCGATGATCTGAGGCGAGGCTTGGCCATGGCCCGCGGTGCCGATCCGACGGCCTACGCCAGAGCCACCTTCTACGTCTACACTCCCGGAATTTTGAATGGCGTACTGCGGCCCGACGATCGCGTGATGCGGGAGATCGAGGATGCCTTGCGGAAAGCTGAAAGATCCGGTGATGACCTCGCGTTGGCGCAGGCCCGGATGGCGTTGGGTGTTGCGTTGGTGCATCGTCATACGCCCGCGGAGCGAGACCGT
>JBAWAV010000160.1:0-22032 GCA_049589475.1 Mycobacterium sp. | reverse complement strand
GTGCAGGATCTGCCTGCGTGAAATGGCACATGCGGGCGAACTGCCCGGCGTGTCGAAGAGCAGCTGGTAGCCAGCACCGAGCAATCGACTCATTGGAAAAGGTTGCGGTAGGCCCTCCCGAAAGTTTTTTCGGGGAGGAACCGCCGCGAGGAAGGTAACAGCGCTCGATGACGATGACGGACCCGATCGCAGACTTTTTGACACGTCTGCGCAACGCCAATTCGGCGTACCACGATGAGGTGACGCTGCCGCATTCGAAGCTCAAGGCCAATATCGCCGAGATCCTCAAGCGGGAGGGTTACATCACCGACTACCAGACCGAGGACGCGCGCGTCGGCAAGGCGCTGAAGGTTCAGCTGAAGTACGGGCCGAGCCGCGAGCGCAGCATCGCCGGCCTGCGCCGGGTGTCCAAGCCGGGGTTGCGGGTGTACGCCAAGTCCACCAACCTGCCGCGGGTGCTCGGTGGCCTGGGCGTGGCGATCATCTCGACCTCCTCGGGTCTGCTCACTGACCGTCAGGCAGCCAGACAGGGCGTGGGCGGCGAAGTCCTCGCGTACGTGTGGTGAGAGAGGACTGACATGTCGCGTATTGGTAAGCAGCCGATCCCGATTCCGTCCGGGGTCGAAGTGTCCATCGATGGACAGAACGTCTCGGTCAAGGGGCCCAAGGGTGTTCTCGATCTGAAGGTCGCGGAGCCGATCACCGTGGTGCGCAACGACGATGGCGCCATCGTGGTCAGCCGTCCGGATGACGAGCGGCGTAACCGTTCGCTGCACGGGCTGTCGCGCACCCTGGTTTCCAACCTGGTGACCGGGGTGACGCAGGGATACACCATCAAGATGGAGATCTTCGGAGTCGGCTACCGCGTGCAGCAGAAGGGGTCCAACCTCGAGTTCGCGCTGGGCTACAGCCATCCCGTGGTGATCACGGCGCCGGACGGCGTCAGCTTCGCGGTCGAGACCCCGACGAAGTTCTCGATCACCGGTATCGACAAGCAAAAGGTCGGCCAGATCGCGGCGAACATCCGTCGCCTGCGCAAATCGGACCCGTACAAGGGTAAGGGCGTGCGCTACGAGGGTGAGCAGATCCGCCGCAAGGTCGGAAAGACAGGTAAGTAGTCATGGCGCAATCACAAGCTGGTACCGCGCAGAAGCCCCCCGGGCAGAGCGTTTCCGCCGCGCGGCGCAAGGGTCGGCTGCGCCGGCACGCGCGGCTGCGTAAGAAGATCTCGGGCACCACGGAGCGTCCGCGCCTGGTGGTGCACCGCTCGTCGCGGCACATCCACGTGCAACTGGTCAACGACCTGACCGGCAACACCCTGGCCGCCGCCTCGTCGATCGAGGCGGATGTGCGCGGCGTGGACGGCGACAAGAAAGCCCACAGTGTGCGGGTCGGCCAGCTGATCGCCGAGCGGGCCAAGGCTGCCGGAGTCGACACCGTGGTCTTCGACCGCGGCGGTTACACCTACGGCGGGCGGATCGCGGCACTGGCCGACGCTGCTCGCGAAGGCGGATTGAAATTCTGATGACGAGCAACAATCTTGGGGAATCAAACCTGAGCGGAAGGACCGCATAATGGCGGAGCAACCGGCTGGAACGGCCGGCCAGACGACCGCGCAAGGTCGCGACTCTCGCGGCGACGGCCGTGATTCGCGCGACGGCCGTGACTCGCGCGACGGCCGTGGCCGCCGCGATGGTGGTGGCCGTGGCGGCCGCGACCGCGACGGCGACAAGAGCAACTACCTCGAGCGGGTCGTCACCATCAACCGCGTGTCCAAGGTGGTCAAGGGTGGTCGGCGATTCAGCTTCACCGCGTTGGTCATCGTCGGCGACGGCAACGGCATGGTCGGTGTCGGCTACGGCAAGGCCAAGGAAGTCCCGGCCGCGATCGCCAAGGGCGTCGAGGAGGCTCGCAAGAGCTTCTTCCGCGTGCCGCTGATCGGCGGGACCATCGTCCACCCGGTGCAGGGTGAGGCAGCGGCCGGCGTGGTGATGCTGCGCCCGGCCAGCGCAGGTACCGGTGTGATCGCCGGCGGCGCCGCTCGTGCGGTGCTGGAATGCGCCGGCGTCCGCGACATTCTGGCCAAGTCGCTGGGCAGCGACAACGCCATCAACGTCGTGCATGCGACGGTTGCCGCGCTCAAGCTGCTGCAGCGTCCCGAAGAGGTCGCCGCCCGACGCGGACTGCCGATCGAGGATGTCGCCCCGGCCGGCATGCTGCGCGCACGTCGCGAAAGTGAGGCGTTGGCCGCCAGTGCCAACGCCACCCGTGAAGGATCGGCGTAACCATGGCCGCAGGAAATACACCGACGCAGCTGAAGATCACCCAGGTCCGCGGTGTGATCGGCGCTCGCTGGAAACAGCGGGAAAGCCTTCGCACACTGGGGCTTCGGCGGATTCGCCAATCGGTCGTCCGCGACGACACCCCGCAGACCCGCGGGCTGATCGCGACCGTCCGCCACCTCATCGAGGTCGAGCCGGCTGATGGAGGTAGCACCAAATGACGATCAAACTGCACGACCTGCGTCCCGCGCCGGGGTCCAAGACCAAGCGCACCCGGGTCGGTCGTGGTGAGGGCTCCAAGGGTAAGACCGCGGGCCGCGGTACCAAGGGCACCAAGGCGCGTAAGAACGTGCCGGTGACCTTCGAGGGTGGGCAGATGCCGATTCACATGCGGCTGCCCAAGCTGAAGGGCTTCCGCAACCGGTTCCGCACCGAATACGAAGTCGTCAACGTCGGGGACCTCAATCGGCTGTTCCCGCAGGGCGGTTCGATCGGAGTCGACGAGCTGGTCGCCAAGGGCGCGGTGCGTAAGAACAACCTCGTCAAGGTTCTCGGTGACGGAAAGCTGGCCGTCAAGGTCGACGTCACCGCGCACAAGTTCAGTGGCAGCGCGCGGGAGAAGATCACCGCGGCGGGCGGCTCAGCGACCGAGCTCTGACGGTCGCTCGCTAACGCTGCGGCCGCACGCCGAGCACGTCGCGGAACAACGCCTGCCGCAAAGCCAGTTCACGCGGGTCGCTCCACAGGTGGAAACCCAACCGGTTCATCACGTATGCGAAGCCGACCCCGGTGTCGGGGTCGGCGAATCCGAATGATCCGCCCAGGCCCGGAGTGCCGAACGCCTTGTCGGACGAGCCGAAGTTGAAGTGCGCCACCGGTTTGCAATAGCCCAGCGAGAACACCGAGTCGACGTGCAACACCTTGTCGCGAATCCCGCCGGTCGGAGTGCGCGCCGGTCGGGTGAGCGCATCGAGAGTCTCGGCGGTCAAGCCGAGCTCGCGTCCACCGGTTGCCGCGCAGCTGTATGCCTTGGCGACCGCGCGGGCCGCGCCGATCCCGTTGGCCGCCGGAATCTCGACGGTCCGGACCTCTTCACGGTTGAAATCCCGCATGGCATCGATGTCGTTGGGCAGGTTGACGCTGCGGCCGGTCAGGCTGCGCGGATTCAACAGCGCCAGCGCGAGCCGTGGCGGCATCGCGTTCAGGTGCAGTAGCGCCGCGGCGCGGTGCCAGCCGTGCAGGTGCGCGACGCGGTCCCGGTCCACCGATGCGGGCAGGCCGATGTGCAGGTCCAGTCCGAGCGGTGCAGCCACTTCGTCGGCGAAGAACTGCCCGAGTGTCCGACGCGCCGGGTCGGCGTGCCGGATCAGTTCGGACTCATACCAGCCCAGGGTCAGGGCGTGATAGCCGTGTCGGCTGCCGGGTGGCCAGGCCGGGGCCTGGGCCGCCAGCACCGCCGACCGCTTGTCGACGTCTTTGAGGTCGGCCAGCAGCAGCGGCGCGTCGAGTGCCGACAAGCCGGCTTGATGGGACAACAACTGCCGCACGGTCACATCCGCTTTGCCCGCTTGCGCGAACTCCGGCCAGTAGTCGGCGACTTTGGCGTCATAGGAGATCAGCCCGCGGGACGCGGCCACCGTGACCGCCAGGGAGGCAATGCCTTTCGTCGTCGAGAACATGTTGACGATGGTGTCCTGCTGCCACGGCTGCTTGTTGAAGCCGTTGCGGTAGCCGCCCCACAGGTCGACGACTTTGACGCCGTTGCGGTAGACCGCGACCGCAGCGCCGACCTCGCGACGTGCGGCGAAGTTGGCTCGGAACGCGTCGGCGATCTTTCCGTAGCCCTCGTCGGCGTCGCCCTCGATCCGATCCGGCGGCGCGATGACTTTGCTGACCATGGAGTCGTTATACCGCGACCGGACGCAGTGCACGGCCGCCTTGATCGAACTCGACTGGGTCAAATCGCTCAGAGGCGGGCAGATCGGACATCTGGCCCGCTCAGCTGAGTTGTGGAATCACCTCTGCGGCAAGGCGTTCCATCTGCTCGCGGTCCTCGGCGACGTCGCGGCCGACCGGGTTCAGCAGGATCGTCTCGGCACCGGCGCCGATGACGTCACGCAGGCCGGCGACGACGTCGTCGACAGTGCCGGACACCGGTACCTCGTCGACGCCCGGCATTGCGCCATAGATGCGGTGCAGCCCGCCGAGCACGCGTTGACGAGCCTTGGCCGCGTCGTCGTCGATCATCAGGTAGACCCGCTTACCGATCCGGAACGTCGCGGGATCCTTACCCTGCTCGGCGATTTCGCGGCGCACGATGGCAACCGCTTCGGCGAACTTCGCGGTGGTCGATGAACCCGCTCCGAGGAACGCGTCGCCGTGCCGTACCGCGCGGGCCAGCGCCTTGGGGGCCTGACCGCCGAACCAGATCGGCGGATGCGGCCGTTGCACGGGCTTGGGCTGGATCGGTAGGTTGTCGACCTTGCGGAACCGGCCGTCGAATGTCACCCGTGGCTCGTCGGACCAGGCCGCCTTCATCAGCTGCAGGCCCTCGGTGAAATTGCTGATGAAGGTGTTGCCGTCGACACCGAAGGCGGCGAACTGGCGGCGGCCACCACCGGGCGCCACACCGACATCTAGTCTGCCGTGGCTGAGCCGGTCAACCGCGGTGATCGCCGAGGCCAACTGCAGTGGATCGTGCAGCGACGAGACCAGCACCGCCACGCCCAGCCGTAACCGCTCGGTGCAGGACGCCGCCCAGGCCAGTAGTTCCAGCGGTGCGATCAGCGGGGCCGCACCGATGGTCTGTTCGAGCACCCAGCCGCCCTCGAAGCCGAGTTCCTCGGCCCGTTTCAGGTAGTCACGCAGGCCGGCGCCGTCGAAGCCAGTCGAGTCGAACTGGTGGATCGAGATGCAGAACTTCACCCGACCAACCTACGGTCCGGGCGGCGGTGACGCGCCCGTCGGTAGGCTCGACACATGTTTGCTTTCCTGCCTGATCCGCCCGGTATCGACGACGTGCGAGCGCTGGCTCGTCGGGTGGACACCGCCCGCCACCACGGCGTTCCCGGCGGCTGCGTGCTCGAACTCGACCTACGGGCCGCGCCGCCGGAAGCCAGCGGTTTCGATCCGCTGGCGATCATCAGCGGCGGCGGTCGGCCGCTGGTGCTGCGCGAAGCCGTGGCGGCGCTGCACCGGGCGGCCGAGGATCCCCGGGTCGCGGGCCTGATCGCCCGGGTGGAGCTGTCCGCCGCCGCGGCCGGCCCGGTCCAAGAGCTGCGAGAAGCCATTGCGGCGTTCACGGCGGTCAAGCCGTCGTTGGCGTGGGCCGAGACGTACCCAGGAACGCTGTCCTACTACCTGGCGTCGGCGTTCGGCGAGGTATGGATGCAGCCGTCGGGGACCGTCGGACTGATCGGCTTTGCCACCAACGCCCTGTTCCTTCGGGACGCGCTGGACAAGGCCGGTATCGAAGCGCAGTTCATCGCGCGTGGTGAATACAAGTCGGCGGCAAACCTTTTCACGCAGGACCGCTACACCGACTCGCATCGGGAAGCCGACGCCCGGCTGCTGGAAAGCCTGCGCACCCAGGTATGGCAGGCGATCGCCGAGTCGCGCAAGGTCGGCCTTGACGCGCTCGACGGGCTGGCCGATCAGGCGCCGCTGTTGCGCGATACCGCCGTCGAGTCCGGTTTGATCGACCGGATCGGCTTCCGCGACGAAGCGTATGCGCGGATAGCAGAACTCGTTGGCGCCAAAGGTATTTCGCCGGAGACCGGCGATGCCGACGATGACGACGCGCCACCGCGGTTGTTCCTGAACCGCTACGCGCGGGCGACCGGGCCGGGTAGTCCGCGTCCTTCGCTGCCCGGGCGCGGACCGAAGGGCACCATTGCCGTCGTCACCGTCGCCGGGTCGATCGTCAGCGGCCGTGGCGGATCACGGGTGCCATTCGGCTCGTCCAACGCCGGTGCTGACACCATCGCGGCGGCGCTGCGCGAGGCCGCCGCCGACGACTCGGTGTCGGCGATCGTGCTGCGGGTCGACTCGCCGGGCGGCTCGGTCACTGCGTCGGAAACCATCTGGCGCGAGGTGAAGAAGGCTCGCCGGCACGGCAAGCCGGTGGTGGCGTCGATGGGTGCGGTCGCCGCGTCCGGCGGCTACTACATCTCGATGTGCGCCGACGCGATCGTGGCCAACCCCGGTACCATCACCGGTTCGATCGGCGTGATCACGGGCAAGCTCGTCGCCCGTGACTTGAAAGATCGGCTGGGCGTCGGGTCGGATGCGGTGCGTACCAACGCCAATGCCGATGCGTGGTCGATCAATGCGCCGTTCACGCCCGAGCAGCACGCGCAGGTGGAGGCCGAGGCGGACCTGTGTTACACCGACTTCGTGCAGCGCGTCGCCGACGGGCGCCACCTCAGCGTCGAGGCGGTCGAGGAGGTGGCCCGGGGCCGGGTGTGGACCGGTGCGGACGCCCTCGAGCACGGTCTGGTCGACGAGCTCGGCGGGTTGCGCACCGCGGTGCGCCGGGCCAAAGTGCTGGCCGGCTTGGACGAAGACGACAAGGTGCGCATCGCCGGCTATCCGGGTTCGTCGCTGTGGGAGTTCCTCCGCCCGCGGCCATCCTCGCAGCCGGCGGCCGCGTCGCTGCCGGATGCGTTGGGCGCGTTGATCACTCAGTCGGTGATCGGCATCATCGAACAGGCCGAGCGATCGCTGACAGGTGCCAGCGTGCTGTGGGTGGGGGAGTCTCGCTTCTAGGGTCCGAGCGTCCCGCTGACGTAGATGATCTCGCCCAGTGGGTCGTCGTTGTCGGGGGATGGCAGCGCGAGCCCGTTGCCCACGAACAGGTCCGCACGCGGGGTCCCGGCGGCAGCCCATCCCTTGCCGCGCAGGTAGTCGATGACGTGGCTGCGCTCGCCGGCGTACACCAGCGACGTCATGTCGAGGTCCAGACCGTGCTGGCGAAACTGTGCCGTCCGTTCGCGAGCCTGTTCGAGGTCCAGATCCTTCATCCCCGGAACGTATTCGGTGGCGATCGCGCTGCCGGGCGCGCTCAACGCGGTGATGTTGTCGAACAACCGGTCTTGAGCGTCGGACGGCAGGTAGATCAGCAGGCCCTCGGCCAGCCAGGCCGTGGGCTCGCTGGGATTCAGCCCTGCGGCCTGCAATGCGGCCGGCCAGTCGGCGCGCAAGTCGATGGCGACCGTGCGCCGCGTCGCGGTGGGCTGCGCACCGAGATCGGCGAGAGTCTTTGTCTTGAATTCGATCACCCGAGGTTGGTCGATCTCGTACACCACCGTGCCCGACGGCCAGTCGAGGCGGTAGGCGCGGGAATCCAGCCCCGACGCCAGGATCACCACTTGTCGCACGCCGGCGCCCACGGCAGTCAGCAGGTAATCGTCGAAATATTTGGTGCGAATCGCCATTCCGTTGACGATTGTCTGCCTTCGCTCCGGCGGGGTGTCCGGGAACAGCGAGAGATCGAGTTCGTCGTCGATCATCTTGACGAAGAAATCCAGCCCGACGGCCCGGACCAGCGGGTCGGCGAACGGGTCGTTGATCAGCGGGGTGTCGGCCTTGGTCGCCATCGCACGACCCGCGGCGACCATGGTCGCGGTGGCACCCACGCTGGAGGCGAGGTCCCAGCTGTCGTCGTCGGTGCGTGTCATTTCAGCGTCGCGGCGACGTAGCTCATCTCCCGGAACACAGACATCGACTCGTCTTCCGGAAAGGTGAATCCATTGCGCTGATACAGTTCCGGCGCGGGGTAGGCGGTCACCTGCCAGCCGTGACCGGTCAGGTAGTCGATCACGATACTGCGCTCGCCCTGATAGAACAGGTCGGCCGGGTTCAGGTCGAAACCTGCTCGGCGCCAACGCTCGCCGATGCGTTGCACGCTTTCCCTGGAGAAGGCGTCTGGGTTGGAGATGTGCTCGGTGGCCAGCTGACTGCCTGGTGCACTCAGCGCGGTGATGTTGTCGAACAACCGATCCTGCGCCTCGGACGGCAGGTAGGGCAACAATCCCTCGGCGCTCCACGCCGCTGGTTTGTTGACATCAAAACCGCTGTTCCGCAGGACAGTTGGCCAATCGTCACGGAGATCGATACTGACCGTGCGGCGTTCGGCGGTCGGTTCGGCGCCGAGGTCGGCCAGCGTGCTGGTCTTGAAGTCGATCACCTGCGGTTGGTCGATCTCGTAGATCACCGTCCCCGCGGGCCAGGGCAGCCGGTAGGCCCTGGTGTCCAGCCCGGAAGCCAAGATGACCGCCTGCCGAATCCCGGCGTCGGTGGCAGCGATGAAGAAGTCGTCGAAAAACCGTGTCCGAACGGTCATTTGCTCAGCCCGCGTTCGGCCGTTCAGCGCCGGGTCGTCGTCGTCCAGGCTGATTTCGCCGTCGATAAGGCGGATGAACGGGGCTAACCCCACCGCGCGCACCAGCGGAGCGGCGAACGGGTCGTCGAGCAGCGGGTCGGGCCCCTGCGAGGCGAGGGCGCGCGAGGCGGCCACCATTGTCGCGGTGGCCCCCACGCCGGAGGCCAGATCCCAGCTGTCGTCATGGGTACGTGGCATCGAATAGCTCCTAGTTCTTGTCGGTCAGCGTGCCGCTGACGTAGAGGCGGTCGGCGAATGGCAAGTCGTCTTCGACGATCGGTGGAAGTCCGTTGGCCGCGAACAACTCTCGGATGGTGCTGCCACCCATCTGCCATCCGCGGTCGGACAGGTAGACGGCGGCTTCGTTGCGGTCGCCGAAGTAGACCAGCTCGGTCATGTCGAGATCGAGCCCGTGTTTGCGCCAGCGCTGCGAGACGGTCCGCATGCGTTCTTTGACTCGGTCCTCATGGGCAGGCTCGCGAGTGGGCCCGCTTTCGGTCGCAATGCGGCTGCCCGGCGCGCTCAGCTCAGTGATGGTGTCCAGCAAGCGATCTTGTGCGTCGGGCGGCAGGTAGCCCAGCAGGCCCTCCGCGCTCCACGCGCTGGGCTGGCCGGGATCGAACCCCGCCGCCTGCAGGGCGGCCGGCCAGTCGTCACGCAGGTCGACGGCGACCGCACGACGGTGGGCGGTGGGCTGGGCGCCCAACTCGGCCAGCGTGCGGGACTTGAATTCGATGACTTGCGGCTGGTCGATTTCGTACACCGTGGTGCCGTCGGCCCAGGGCAGCCGGTAGGCGCGGGCATCCAGCCCGGATGCCAGGATGACCGCCTGGCGGATGCCCGCGTTGGTGGCGTCGACGAAGAACTCGTCGAAGAATTTGGTGCGGACCGCCATGTTGTGGGTCATCCGCTGCAAGCCCGCGGGGGAGCCGTCGTTGTCATCTTCGAGGTCTGCGGGAGTCAGCTCGCCGGTGGCCAGTTTGGTGAACAGCTCCAGACCCACCGCCCGAACCAACGGCTCGGCGTACGGGTCGTTGATCAGCGGAGTCTCGGCCTTGCTTGCCATCGCACGGGCGGACGCGACCATGGTGGCGGTGGCGCCGACGCTCGAAGCCAGGTCCCAGGTGTCGTCGTCGGTACGTGCCATCGCTACCTCTCTACAGGACGCCGAATGATTACTTAGCCAATGTAACGAGGCTACCACGCGGCCGAAAGCCCGTTGTGCGGTCATATTGCCGAAATGCACGCCGAAGACGGTGTATCCGAGCAACGCTGAGCCCATGGTTTACCTCGGCGCCGAGGCGCCCTGATGCGAGCGCTGGTTTTCGGCGTGCCGCCGGAGTCGTTCGAGATTCCCGACGGCGCCAACCTGCTGACCAGGAACTTCGGGTCCAGCCCGGTAGCGCTGCAGCAGGTGCCGGATCCTGAACTGCTGCATGACGATTGGGTGATCACCCGACCCCGGCTGACCGGGATCTGCGGTTCGGACTCCAAGCAGATCTTGCTGGATTTCGGTGCGGATGACGCCGACAACGCGATGGCGGCGTTTTGTTCGTTTCCCCAAGTCATGGGCCATGAAGTGGTTGCCGACGTGGTCGAGCTGGGACCGAAGGCCGGTGGGCTGGAGGTAGGCCAACGCGTGGTGCTCAATCCGTGGCTGTCCTGCGGGCCGCGCGGGGTCGAGCCGCCTTGTCCGGCCTGTCAGAAGGGCGATTACAGCCTGTGCTGGAGCTTTTGTGACGGCGATATCAAACCCGGGATCCACACCGGCGTGTCCGCCGATGTCACCGGTGGCTACGCCGAGCTGATGCCGGCTCACGACAGCATGCTGTTCGCGGTGCCCGATTCGGTGCCGGACGAACTGGCCGTGTTCGCCGATCCATTCTCGGTATCGCTGCACGCCGTCACCCGTCACCCGCCGCCGCGGTCGGGCCGCGTCCTGGTGTACGGCGCCGGGTCGCTGGGACTGTGCGCGGTGGCGATTCTGCGGGCGCTCTACCCGGACGTGGCGGTGGCGGTGGTGGCCCGATTCGACGCGCAGGCCGAGTTGGCCCGCCGGTTCGGCGCGGCGCTCGTGCTGGCGCACGAGCCACGGCTGGCCGTCATCGAAGAACTGGTGAGCTGGGGCGGCGGACGGCTGTGGCAGCCGCTGCAGGGCTTGCCGATGGCCCACCCGGGCGCAGTCGATGTCGTCTACGACACGATCGGCAAACCGGAGACATTCGAAGTGGGCGTTCGAGTCCTGGCCGCGCGCGGGACGCTGGTGAAGGCCGGCGTGCACGCGCCCGGCCGGTGGGAGTGGAGCCCGTTGTACTTCAAGGAGATCAACTGGGTCGGCAGCAACGCGTTCGGCATCGAGGAGGTCGATGGACACCGCCGGCACGCGATCGCGCATTACCTCGATCTCGTTGTGAGCGGGCGAATTGATCTGCGTCCCATGCTGACTCACGTTTTCCGGCTAGACCAGTGGCGCGATGCCTTTCTGGCCATCGCCAACCAGGGCGACAGCGGAGCCGTCAAGGTGGCCATCGATCAGCGCTGAGAGGCAGCGATGGCGTGTCGTCAGAGGGATTCGAAATCCAACCAGTGGTCGATGTCGAATTGATCCGCGACGGCGCGGATCGTTGCGCCGCCGCGGCCCGGATAGTGCGCGGGTATCACGGCGGCATGTGTCTCGACGGCGTCGGTGAATATCCGGTGGCGGGTGGCTGCAGCCGCGGCGGCATTCACGTCGAAGGCGCACGGGTCGGCGGGTCGACGCAGTTGTAGCGGGCTGTGGGTGAGATCGCCGACGAATACCGCCGGCCGGCCCGCATCCAGCCACAGCACCGAGGAGCCCGGTGTGTGCCCGGGCGCGGGGCGCAACCGTAGCGAGGGACTTATCTGACAGTCATCCGACCATCGGATGAGCTGTCCGGCCTCATCGATGGGTAAGACGCTGTCCGCGAACACCAGTTGGTTGCCACGCTGGGTGGCCGCTTCCTCTTCGGTCTGTGGCGTTTGCGTTGCCGCGGGCCCTTCGGGCGCAAAGTAGTGGTAGTCGGCGGCAGGCACCAGATATCGGGCGTTGGGAAACGTCGGCACCCAGGTGTCGTTGTCTCGCAACGTGTTCCATCCGACATGGTCAGAGTGGATGTGGGTGTTGACGACGATGTCCACCGCGTTGCGGTCGATGCCCGCCGCCTCGCACGCAGCCAGAAAGCCGGTGTTCAGGTGATCCAGGGGCGGCATGTGCGGGCGTGGGCGGTCGTTGCCGACACCGGTGTCGACGACGACCGTCAACCCGTCGACCTCGATGACCCAGCTTTGGATCGCGATGTGCCATTGGTCGGCGTCGGGGTCGAAGAACTCGGGCACCAGCAAGTCGCTGTTGTCCAGCCAGCCCGACGGCGGCGTTCGGGGGAAGAAGCTCGTCTTCAGGTCGAACTTCAGTTCCAGTACGCGCGCCACTTGCGCGTGACCAAACTGCACGCGGCTCATCGCTACATCGGATTCGCGCGCAGGTAGCTGTAGACGCCGGCGAAGTTGCGATTCACGTCTTCGGGAATGGGCACGGGGCCACCGAGAGCCCTTGCCCCCCAAATGATTTGAGCAGTCCGTTCGACCAGGGCGGTGACGTGCAGGACCTTGTCCGGCCGCGGTCCGACTGCCACCAGGCCGTGGTTGGCGATCAACGCCGCGGCCCGGCCTTCCAGGGCTTTCACCGCGTTGCTGCCCACCTCGGGCGTCGCCGACGCCGCATATTCGCTGCAGCGGATGTCGCCCCCGCAGTAGATCGCGAACTCGTCGATGCAGGCCGGGATCGGCTGATGGGCGATCGCAAACATGGTGGCCCACACCGGGTGACTGTGGATGACGCTGCCGATGTCGTCGAACGCCTGGAAGCAGGCCAGGTGCAACTGCATCTCGGTCGACGGCGAACGGCCATCGGCGGCCTGCAGCACCGCGCCGTCCGGGTCGACCACCACCAGATCGTCCAGCGTCATGTCGGCGTAGTCGACCGAGGAGGGGGTGATGACCAGGTTGCCGTCGTCGCGCCGCGCCGAGATGTTTCCGGCGGTGCCCTCGACCAGTCCGCGGCGCAGCATGTCCTTGGCCGCAGCCAGCACCGCGGCTTCGGCGTCCTCCACAAATCTCACGAGGTGAGCACCTCCGGGTTGACGATGTGGGCAGGCCTGTTGCCGGACAGCAGCGCCTCGATGTCGTCGGCCACCATCTGCGCCTGCCGCGCCTCAGTGTTCCACGTCGCCCCGCCGATATGCGGCGTCAGCACCACATTCGGCATCGCAATCAACGGGTGATCGGTCGGCAGCCATTCGCCGGCGAAGTGGTCCAGGCCCGCGGCGGCCACCTTGCCGCTGCGCAGCGCGTCGACCAGCGCGTCGGTGTCGTGCAGTTGCGCCCGAGCGCTGTTGAGGAAGACGACGCCGTCGCGCATCGCCGCGAACTGCCTGGCACCGATCAGACCCGCGGTATCGGGTGTGACCGGCGCATGCAACGAGACGATGTCGGCCTCGGCCAGCAGCTCGTCCAGGCTGTGGCGGGCGTCGTCGTTGAACGGGTCGTGGGCGATCACCCGCATACCCAGCCCGGTCATCCGCCACTTGACCGCCCGCCCGACAGCGCCCAGGCCGATCAGCCCGGCCGTCCGGCCGGCCACCTCCCACGCGCGGAAGCGCTGATACGGGATGCTGCCGTCGCGGAAAACCTCTCCGGCCCGCACATCGGCGTCGGCGCCGAGCACATGGCGGGTGGCGGCGAAAAGCAGAGCCAGCGTCATCTCGGCGACCGCGTCGGCGTTGCGGCCCGGGGTGTTCAGCACCGGAATCCCGGCCGCCGTCGCGCCGGCGACGTCGACGTTGTTGGGGTCGCCGCGGGTGGAGGCGATGGCCCGCAAGCCCAGATCGAACACCGGTCCGCTGACCGAATCACTTTCCACCACAACGATATCGGCGCCTTCGGCAGAAATCCGTTCGGCCAGCTGCTCGGCGTTGTAGATGCGCAGCGGGGTCTGATCGATCCAGGGGTCGTAGACGACATCGGCCAGCCGCCGCAACTTGTCGAATCCCTCACCACGAAGCGGGGCCGTCACCAAAGCACGCACCGGGCACCCTCCAATTCAGACCTCGCGAATCACTATGTTCCACGCCTGTGCTGATCCCGTCCGACGCAGGGGCGAGGTCGGCGCGCAACCGGTACCGGCGGGCGCTTCAGTCGCCGATAAACATCCAGCTCAGCGCGGTAGGGAGAGCATTGACATAGGTGCGCTATCCGGATAGCGTCACTATGTGAAAAAACTCACTGAGGAAAGTCGAGGGCGTGCGGTGACCGTGCACATCGACCATGAAGTCCTGATCATCGGTGCCGGATTCGGTGGCATCGGCGCCGCGGTGGAGCTCACCAGGGCTGGTATCGAAGACTTCCTCATCGTCGACAAGAACGACGGCATCGGCGGGACGTGGTGGGCAAACACCTATCCCGGTGTCGCCGTCGATATTCCGTCGATCTACTACAGCTTCTCCTACGAGCCCCCGAAGAAGTGGACGCGGATGTTCGCGCCTGGCGCCGAGGTCCAGCAATACGCCGAGCAGGTGGTGCAATCGTTCGGGCTGCGTTCGCGAATCCAGCTGAACACCGCGGTGGTGGCTGCCGACTGGGACGAAGGCCAACACCTGTGGCGGGTCGTACTCGACTCCGGACAGACTGTGTCGGTGCGCTTCGTCATCGGGGCCGTCGGTGGGCTGGAAGTGCCGAACCTGCCGGACATCCCTGGCATCGAGGACTATCCGGGCAAAGTCGTCCACACCGCCAAGTGGGATCACGACTTCGACTACACCGGGAAGCGGATCGCTGTGATCGGGACCGGAGCTACGGCGCTGCAACTGATCCCCGAACTGGCTGATGTCGCCGGTCACTTGAGTGTCTTTCAACGCACACCGATCTGGGTAGCACCGAAGCCGGACTTCCCGATCCCGCCGATCGTGAGCGCTGCGTTGCTGAGGATGTCGCTGCTGCGGCGCGCGATCAGGGCCGGTGTCACGGTCGGAATCGACTTCGGCATCACCGGCATCGGGGTGTTCCACGGGCGGGTGCCGTTCCTGGTGAATTGGCTGCGCCGAGGGGGCGAACTCGGGTATCAGGCCTGGCTGCGCGGCAACCCGGAACTGGCCCGGCAGCTGACGCCGACGTATGCGCCGGGCTGCAAGCGGCCGTCGGTGTCGAATCGGTACCTCAAGACCTTCACCGAGCCACACGTGGAGTTGGTCACCGAACCGATCGGCAACATCACCGAAACGGGAGTGATCACCGACGACGGCGTCACGCGCGACGTCGATGTGCTGGTGTGCGCCACGGGATTCAAGGTCATGGCCAAGGGCTACACCCCACCCTTCCCGTTGCGTGGTGTCAACGGCGCGGACGTCGGCGAGTTTTTCCACGTGAACCACTACCAGGCGTATCAGGGTGTGTCGGTGCCGCAGTTCCCGAACAGCTTCCTGATCACCGGGCCGTACGGGTTTGCGGCCGGCTCGTACATCGCCATGATCGAGTGCACAAGCCGCCATGCCGCGCGCGCGATCTCCGAGGCGCGGCGACGCAGGGCGACGCGGGTGGAGATCAAACAGCAGCCACACGACGCCTACTACGCCAAGAGCCGCCGGCGAGCACAGCAAACGGTGTGGTTGTCGCCGGCGTGCGAGGGATCGAATACCTACTACGTGAACTATCACGGTGACGCCGCAACCATCCGTCCCAGCACGCACCTCGAGATGTGGTGGGGCAACAAGTATTTTCCGCTGGATCACTACGCCTACACCCGCTTGCCGCCGGCAGCTGACCGCGATGAAGAGGCCAGGCCGGTCGCGTCCGCCTCGAATCAGCCCACCGCCCAGCGGCTCTGAGATTGGCTAGTCGATCGGATGCCGATATTCTGAGTCGCGACTTCCCCCTACGTCCGCATCGATGTCGAACTGGCGGGACTACGGACGACGGAGGCTGACGTGGCTCGCAAGGTTCTGACCCGGGCCGAGAGCCAGGCCCAGACCCGCGCGCAACTGCTGGATTCGGCCGAGCAGATGTTCTACACCAAGGGTTATCACGCAACGTCGATCGCTGCGATCGCCGCCGAGGCCGGCCGCACGATCGGTGCGGTCTACAGCAATTTCGAGAGCAAAGAGGCGCTGTGCCTTGAAGTACTCAAAAACCGGTACATATCCGAGCTGACCCGGCTGCTCGAAGCGATGATGCCTGCCGGTGACTCGCTCGATGCCCGCTTCGAGGCGCTCTCGTCCTGGTGGTTGACGCTGTCCACCGAGACGCCGCTGATCCTGCTCACCGCCGAGTACATCATCAGCACCTTCTATGACGAGGATCAGTCCGCAGCCAACCGCGAGGTCATCGAGCGGGTGAAGGATTCGGCGCGTGTGCTGTTGGAAGACACTGTGCCCGAACCGATATCGAAAACAGACCCCAGGATGAACGATGCGCTCGACGCCGTCATCTCGACCGCCATCGGGCTTGCACTCGCCCGCCCCATGGGCGTCATCGACGCCGAGCGCGGCGCCGAATTGATGGTCACCAATTTGCGCATGTGGTTCGAAAGGCTCAGCCAGAAACCTGAAGAAGCGGCAACAAGCTGACGAACGCGACCGTCCGCGCAGTACGGTGACGCCCGTGTCACGCGACGAGGTCACGATCGGCATCGACATCGGCACCACCGCCGTCAAAGCGGTCGCCGCCGATGCCGACGGCCGGGTGGTCGCGCGGACCCGGATTCCGCACGAGCTGCGCGTGCCGACACCGGATCGCCTGGAGCACAACGCCGACGAAGCGTGGCGGCAGGGCCCGCTGACAGCGCTGAACCAGTTGGCCCGTCCGGACGCGCTGGCGGTCGCGGTGTCCGCGATGGTGCCGTCGATGACCGCCGTCGACGCCGACGGTCGTCCGATCACCGCGGGGCTGTTGTACGGCGACGGCCGTGGCCGCGTTCCCGGCGCCCCCGCCGACGGCCCCTTTCCGGTGGGCGAGGCCGCCGAGTTTCTGCGCTGGACGGCGGCGCACGCCCCGGATGCGGCCGGGTATTGGCCGGCTCCGGTGGTGGCCAACTATGCGCTCGCGGCCGACGCGGTCGTCGACTTCCCGACCGCCTACACCTTCGCGCCGCTGTTCGACGCCACCGGCTGGAACGCCGAGGTCTGCGCGCAGCACGGTGCGACGGCCGGGCAACTGCCCCGCGTCGACGCTCCGGGCGCCGCCGCCGGTCACGTGGGCGATGCGGTCCTGGCAGTTGGGGCCATCGACGCGCTGTGTGAGCAGATGGTGTCCGGCGCCGACGACGTTGGAGACGTGCTCGTGCTGTGCGGCACCACCTTGATCCTGTGGGTGACCGTGCCCGAAGCGCGGCAGGTGCCGGGACTGTGGACCATTCCGACGATGACCGGAAAGAGCCAGATCGGCGGAGCGAGCAATGCCGGCGGGCTGTTCCTCGGATGGGTCGACCGGGTCGTGGCACCGGGGGACCCCGACGCGGCCGATCCGCGGCGGGTGCCGGTCTGGTCGCCCTACCTGCGCGGCGAGCGCACACCGTTTCACGACCCGGACCGTCGCGGGATGCTCGACGGGCTGGACCTCGGTCACGATGCGTCGGCGTTGCGCCGGGCGGCCTATGAGGCTTCGGGTTTCGTCGTTCGCCACCTGATCGAGCTCAGCGGAGCGCCTGTGTCGCGGATCGTGGCCGCCGGCGGCGGTACCCGGGTGCAGGCGTGGATGCAGGCCATCGCCGACGCCACCGGTCGGCCGGTACAGCTGTCCGGGGTGGCCGAAGGAGCGGCGCTGGGCGCGGCGTTTCTCGGCCGGATGGCGGTCGGCAGGGAGTCGGCGATCACCGACGCCGCGCGGTGGGCCTCCATCGCAAGCGTGGTCGAACCGCGGCAGGAGTGGGTGGAGCCGGTGGCGGAACGCTATCGCCGCTTCCGGGAACTGGCTTCGTTACGGTAGTTCCGCGGAGACGTATCTGATGTCGCCGAACGCGACCATCGACGGGGCATCCGGGAACTCAAAGCCGTTGGCCTTGTACAGCTCTGGTGTGGTGTGCACGGTGGTCCGCCAGCCCTGGCCAGCCAGATATTCCACCGCGTCGTTGCGCTCGCCGTCGTACACCAGCTCGGACCAGTTCAGGTTCAACCCGAGGCGTCGCCAGCGCTCGCTGATCTCGGTGCCCCGGTTTGCGATTCGATCGCGGATGTCCGGGACGTAACCGGTGCCGATCCGGCTACCGGCCGAACTGAGCGCGGTGATGTGGTCGAACAACCGATCCTGCGCGTCCGGCGGCAGATAGCCCAGCAGCCCCTCGGCGATCCACGCCGTCGGACGTTCATTGTCGAAGCCGTTGTCTCGCAATGCCTTCGGCCAGTCATCGCGCAGGTCGACGGCCACCGCCCTGCGATCGGCCGACGGGACTGCACCCAGATCGGCCAGGGTGCGGGTCTTGAACTCGATGACCTGCGGCTGGTCCACCTCGAACACCACAGTGCCCGACGGCCACGTCAGCCGGTAGGCGCGGGTGTCGAGTCCGGCGGCCAAGATGACAGCCTGGCGCACGCCCGCGGCGGCGGCGTCGGTGAAGAAGCGGTCGAAGAACCGGGTCCGCACGGCCATTCCCTCGGCCAGCCGTCGCGGCGTGAACGCCGGATCGTTGTCGGTGAGCTCGATCTCGCCGTTCATCATCTTGATGAAGGCCTCCACGCCGACGGCATTGACCAGCGGTTCGGCGTATGGGTCGTCGATCAGCGGATCCGGGCCCTTCGACGCCATTGCCCGCCGAGCGGCGACGGCGGTGGCGGTGGCGCCCACGCTCGATGCCAGATCCCAGCTGTCGCCATCGTGTCGTCTGGTGTCGTTCGCGGCCATGTGGGACCTCCTATGTCCGGGTGGCGACCAGGGAGACGATGTTGCGGAACGCGGCCAAGGCGTCATCGCCGGGATATACCAGACCGTATTCGCCGAACAGCTCCCGGCGATGACGGGCGGTGACCTGCCACCCCCGGTCACCGAGGTAGTCCGCGACATTGTTGCGATCGCCCTCATAGAACAAGCCCGACAAGTCGACGTCACAGCCGAGGTTGGCCCAGCGGTCGCTCATCGCCTGCCCGCGTTCGGCCATCGTCGAACCGTTGTCCGGGTGATATTCGGTGGCCAGCCGGCTGCCCGGCGCGCTGAGTGCGGTGATGTGGTCGAACAGTCGGTCCTGTGCTTCGGGCGGTAGGTACATCAACAGCCCTTCGGCGCTCCACGCCGACGGCTGAGTCGCGTCAAAACCGCTGTCGCGCAACGCGGCCGGCCAATCATCGCGCAGGTCGATGCTGACGGTGCGGCGCTCGGCGGTCGGCTCGGCGCCCAGCCGCGCCATGGTCGCGGTCTTGAACGCGACGACCTGAGGCTGGTCGACTTCGTAGACGACGCTGCCGGCCGGCCACGGCAGGCGGTAGGCCCGGGCGTCCAGACCGGCGGCCAGAATGACGGCCTGATCGATCCCGGCCTTGGCGGCGTTGACGAAGAACTCGTCGAAAAACTTGGTGCGCACCGCCAGCGAGTCGGTCTCCGTCTGCAATTCCATGCTGCCGTCGTCGCCCGCGTCGGCAGGGTCGATCTCCCCGTCTACCACGCGGGTGAAGAAGTCGATGCCCACCGCCCGTACCAGCGGCGCGGCGAACGGGTCGTCGATGATCGGGTCGGCGTCCTCGGTGGCCAGCGCCCGGGCCGCAGCGACCATCGTCGCCGTCGCGCCCACGCTGGAGGCCAGATCCCAGGTGTCGGTATCACTGCGCGCCATGCTCATCCTCCCCGTCACTGCCGTCGAGTTCATATTTAGCCAAGGTAAAGAGCTACTGAAACTTTACGCCCGGTGCAGTGTCCGCAGCCACCCCTTTTGCGGGCGAGCGCTTCGTGCGCTGTTAGTCTCGTAGACTGTCTGACGCGCGCCTGGACACGTTCTACCTGCTAGTGCCCGGCGCGTGACACAGGACCATGCAGGACACTTCAGTGCTGGATACGCCAGCCGTTAACATGCCGCGACCAGAGCTTGGCTGCGCAGGAGGAAAGAGTGCTTTCGGCTTTCATCTCATCGCTGCGAACAGTCGACCTGAGACGGAAGATCCTGGTCACCCTCGGCATCGTGATCCTCTACCGTCTGGGTGCGACGGTGCCGTCGCCCGGCGTGAACTACCCCAATGTGCAGAAGTGCATCCAGCAGATCAGTGGTGGTGAATCGGCGCAGATCTACTCGCTGATCAACCTGTTCTCTGGTGGCGCGCTCCTGCAGCTGACCGTCTTTGCGGTCGGGGTCATGCCCTACATCACCGCAAGCATCATCGTGCAGCTGCTCACCGTGGTCATCCCACGGTTCGAAGAGCTGCGTAAAGAAGGCCAAGCCGGCCAGGCCAAGATGACGCAGTACACCCGCTACCTGGCGATCGCGCTGGCCATTCTGCAGGCCACCAGCATCGTGGCGCTGGCCGCCAATGGCGGGCTGCTGCAGGGCTGCAACCTGGACATCATCGCCAACCAGAGCATCTTCACCCTGGTCGTCATCGTGATGGTGATGACCGCGGGCGCGGCGCTGGTGATGTGGATGGGCGAGTTGGTCACCGAGCGGGGCATCGGCAACGGCATGTCGCTGCTGATCTTCACGGGTATCGCCGCCCGCATCCCCGGCGAGGGCAAGAACATCTTGGACAGCCGTGGTGGGGTGGTTTTTGCCACGGTCTGCGTGGCAGCGCTGATCATCGTCGTCGCCGTGGTGTTGGTCGAGCAAGGTCAGCGCCGCATCCCGGTGCAGTACGCCAAGCGCATGGTGGGTCGGCGGATGTACGGCGGCACTTCGACCTACCTGCCGCTGAAGGTCAACCAGGCCGGCGTTATCCCGGTGATCTTCGCGTCGTCGCTCATCTACATCCCACACCTGATCACCCAGTTGATCCGCAGCGGCAGCGGCGGCCTGGGTAACAGTTGGTGGGACAAGTTCGTCAATAACTACCTGTCGAACCCCGGAAGCCCGGTCTATATCGGCATCTACTTCAGCCTGATCATCTTCTTCACGTACTTCTACGTGTCGATCACGTTCAATCCTGATGAGCGTGCCGACGAGATGAAGAAGTTCGGCGGCTTCATACCCGGTATCCGGCCGGGCAAGCCGACCGCGGACTATCTGCGCTACGTGTTGAGCCGGATCACGTTGCCTGGTTCGATCTACCTAGGTGTCATCGCGGTGCTGCCCAACCTGTTCCTCCAGATCGGCAGTTCCGGGCCGGCGCAGAACCTTCCGTTCGGTGGTACCGCGGTGCTGATCGCCGTCGGTGTCGCGTTGGATACGGTCAAACAGATCGAGAGTCAGCTCATGCAGCGCAATTACGAAGGGTTCCTCAAGTGAGAGTTGTGTTGCTTGGGCCTCCTGGAGCAGGTAAGGGCACGCAGGCCGTCAAGCTGGCCGAGAAGCTTGAAATACCGCACCTGTCCACTGGTGACCTCTTTCGGGAGAACATCGGCAACGGCACCAAGCTGGGTCTGGAAGCCAAGCGCTACCTGGACGCCGGCGATCTGGTGCCCTCCGAACTGACCAATGAACTCGTCGACGACCGGCTGAGCAATCCGGACACAGGCGTCGGATTCATCCTGGACGGCTACCCGCGCTCGGTACAGCAGGCCCGGGCGCTGCACGACATGCTGGAACGCCGGGGGATTCAACTCGACACGGTGCTGGAGCTTCGCGTGCCCGAAGACGCGTTGTTCGAGCGGCTCAAGGCCCGCGGACGGGCCGACGACACCGATGACGTCATCCACAACCGGATGAATGTCTACCGCGACGAAACGGCGCCGCTGATCGAGTACTACAACCACGAGTTGAAAACCGTTGAGGCCGTCGGGACGGTCGACGAGGTGTTCGCTCGCGCGCTCCAGGCCCTGGGTAGGTAACCGGTGTTCGCCCTGGCGGCCCTGCGCAGTCGCAAGGTGGTGCCGCAGCGTAGCGCCGCCGAACTCGACGCGATGGCCGCTGCCGGGGCCGTCGTCGCCGCCGCGTTGCGGGCGGTCCGCGACGCCGCCGCTCCCGGAGTCACGACCCAGGACCTGGACCAGATCGCCGAATCGGTGATTCGCGACGCCAACGCGACCCCGTCGTTCCTCGGCTACCACGGCTATCCGGCGTCCATCTGCTCATCGGTCAACGACCGTGTCGTGCACGGCATCCCGTCGGCCGGTGAGGTCCTCGCCGCGGGCGACCTGGTGTCTGTCGATTGCGGCGCCATTCTGGACGGCTGGCATGGCGACTCGGCGATCACGTTCGGTGTGGGCCAGTTGATCGCTGCCGACGAGATG
>JBAWAV010000159.1:0-1854 GCA_049589475.1 Mycobacterium sp. | reverse complement strand
GGGGTCGTCGGTGAGGTCGACCGGGCCCGAGACGACCGCGTAGGTGAGCTCGCCGTCCGCGCCCGGCAGGCTGTGCACGAGCAGGCTGACCCGGGGATCGCGCTGCATGTTGACGGTCTTGCGGCGGCCCTTGATCGTGCTGAAGTAGATGTCGTCGCCGTCCGGCTTGACCAGGATGACCGACGCCTGCGGCGAGCCGTCCGCGTTCACGGTCGTGAGGACCGACAGGTGCGGCCCGGCCAGGATCCGGCCGGCCGACTGCCGCGCCAGGTCGCGCGGGAGCCCCTGCTTGAAGGGATCGGTGAACAGTTGATTCGTCATGCCCGTACTGACCCGGCCGCGGGCGCAAAGGAATCGGGCTGAGCGTGAGGTCCGGCTGTTGCGAATGGCGTGTTTCGGGTACCCCCTCCTCCAGGGGTATTTCATGGCACAGGAAGCGCAGCGGGCGACGGCGGCTTCGGCGGCCGCTCGGGCAGCCGAGGGCGCCGTCGCGGCGGACGACACCCGACGCTGGTGGATCCTCGGCGTCGTCTGCCTGGCGCAGCTGATGGTGGTGCTCGACGCCACGGTGGTGAACATCGCGCTGCCGAGCGCCCAGCACGACCTGGCCTTCAACAACGCCGACCGGCAGTGGGTGGTGACCGCCTACTCGCTCGCGTTCGGCGGGCTGCTGCTGCTGGGCGGGCGGCTGGCGGACCTGGTCGGGCGCAAGCGGATGCTGCTCATCGGCATCATCGGCTTCGCCTGCGCCTCGGCCTTCGGCGGGGCCGCGCAGAGCTTCTCCGAGCTGCTCATCGCCCGCGCGATCCAGGGCGCGTTCGGCGCGCTGCTGGCGCCGGCCGCGCTGTCCACGCTGACGGTGACGTTCACCAACCCGGCCGAGCGGGGCAAGGCGTTCGGGATCTTCGGCGCGATCGCCGGGGCCGGCGGCGCGGTCGGGCTGCTGCTCGGCGGGGTGCTGACCGAGTACCTGTCCTGGCGCTGGTGCCTGTACGTCAACGTGATCTTCTCGGTCGTCGCCGTCGCGGCCGCGATCCGGCTGCTGAGCCGCGACCGGCGCGACCCCAGCGTGCACCTCGACGGGCCGGGGACGGTGCTGGTGGTGGCGGGCCTGGTCGCCTTCGTCTACGGGTTGTCGGAGGCGGATACCAAGGGGTGGGGAGCTCCGCTGACCATCGGCCTGCTGGTCGGCGGGGTGCTCCTGCTTGCCCTGTTCGCGCTGGTCGAACGGCGGGTGGCGCATCCGCTGCTGCCGCTGCGGATCGTCCTCGACCGCTTCAGGGGCGGCGCCTACCTGTCGATCGGGCTGTCCGCGGTCGGCTTGTTCGGCGTTTTCCTCTTCCTCACCTACTACCTGGAAGAGAACCTGCGCTACTCGCCGGTGGTGACCGGCGTGGCGTTCCTGCCGCTGATCGGCGGCCTGGTCGTGTCGTCGACCACGTCCAGCCAGCTGCTGATGCCCAAGTTCGGCCCCCGCATCCTGATCCCGGCCGGGCTGCTGCTGGCCGCGGGCGGCATGGTGATCCTGGCCTCGCAGCTCGGGGTGTCGACCAACTACGCGGCCTGGATCCTGCCCGGGCTGATCGTCGTCGGGCTGGGGCTGGGGCTGGTGTTCGGGTGCGGGCTGAACACCGCCACCTACGGCGCCGACCCGGCCGACGCCGGGGTGGCGTCGGCCATGGTCAACACCTGCCAGCAGGTCGGCGGGTCGATCGGCACCGCCCTGCTCAACACCATCGCCGCCAGCGCGCTGTCGAGCTACCTGGTCGCGCACGGCAACAGCCCGGCCGCCCAGGCCGACGCGGCCGTGCACAGCTACGTGGTCGCGTTCTGGGTGTCGGCCGCGATCTTCGC
>JBAWAV010000158.1:0-11391 GCA_049589475.1 Mycobacterium sp. | reverse complement strand
ATGGAACTCCGGCGGCGACGTGACGCGCTGGTACACCAGCCAGGCTGCATCCTGATGGCTGGACAATGCACCGCGGAATTCGACGCCATCTCAAGACCTCTCGGTGATTTCACCTGTGACCACGCACCGGCGCTGATCGACCTGCGCAACCCGTTGACCCTGAGCAATTGGACCCTGCCCGTCCTGGAGTTGATGATGGTGACGGGCGCGGTCATGGCGCTGGTCCATGCCGTCCGTCGGCTACGCCGCGACGGCGACCCGACCAATATCGCGCTCTGGTTCGCCACTGTCGTCTACTTGTTCGTCGTCGAAATCCCGCTGTATTTCCCGAACGTCTTCGGCATCCAGGGACAACTCGGAACGGTGTTCGCGCACAACGTGTTTACCGTGCAATTCTTGTTCGACCGGCTACCGCTCTACATCGTCGCCCTGTACCCGGCCGTCGTCACCCTCGCATTCGAAATCGTTCGCAGTCTCGGTGTGTTCCGGGACCGTGGAATCGTCGTCGGTGCGATCTGCGTCGGGTTCGTCCACCACTGCTTCTATGAGGTCTTCGACCAACTCGGCCCGCAGTTGCATTGGTGGGCATGGAACGGCGCCAACCCGATCAATCACCCAATGCTGGCATCGGTGCCGATGACGAGCATGTTCATCTTCGCCACCCTCGGACCGATCGTCGTGACTGTCATCGTCCTGCTGCTCGTCGGCCAGCGAGGCGGTTGGCATCTCGCGTGGCGGACGGCATTGGCAGGCGCGCTGGTGCCCGTCGGTGTCGCGATATTCAGTCTGCCCACGTCGGTTTTTGGCGGCCGCCACCCGCACACCGCCGTACAAGCCGTCATCTTCTCGGTAGAGCTGGCCGTTATCGCGACGATAGCGCTGCCGGTCCTGGTCCGGCAGTCGCGACAGGAGTCGTTGGCGCCCAACGGTTTCGTCCGCATCTTCGGCACGACATACCTGGCCGTTCTTGCAGTGCTGTGGCTAGCGTCAAGCGGAACGCCGGCAGGAGGCAAGACCTACGCGGCCGTGTGCTTCGCGATCGCGGCATGGTCCGTCAGCCTGCAACGACTTCGATTTCACTACCCAGCCGATACGAATCCACCAGTGGAAGGCCGTCGCCACTCCAAAACCGGCCAGGGTCAAACCAATTGGACCGCTTCTCGGTTTCGATCAGGCCCATCTCTTCGTAGGTGACTGCCACGGTTTCCGCGCAATACGCCGATTCGAAACCGCCCTTGCGCTGTTCGGCCCGCCGTCGACGCGTCGCTTCGCGCACCTTGCGGTCTACGACCGGGATTCCGCGCACCCAGTCGTACCTCGTCGGGAGCTGGCCGCGCAGCCACCGCAGCGTCAGCCGGGTGGTGGACGGAAACGGCGTGCCGTCCATCCGGGCGATGACGCGCAGCAGCCGGTTTTCCTGTTCGTGGTCCGCGTGTGGGGTCAACTGGCGCAGCCAGCATCGTTGCCCGTAGCGAGTCAGCCACCGCTCGACGGCTTCCCGTGCGTCGTTGAGTTGTACGCCGCGGTGATTGGTGCCGGTCCAGAAGTCGGTGAGCTTGTCGCCGAGTTCGGCATGCCACATCAGCGGCGGCAGATCCTCGATCGCGACCGTCATACCGACATGGTTGACCGGGCTGTTCGACATGGTCTGAATTGCGCGGTCAGGTCCGGAGTGTCCGCGAAACAGCCAGACGTCACCGGTTCGGGTTTCCTCCAGCGCGCGGTCCAACGTCACCGTGTGCGTATTCACCAACGAACCATATGCACATACCACCGCTACCGGGATGCACTCGCGAATAACCTGAGCCGATGCGCACCATCTGGAAGTTGCTGGGATTGGCCGGGGTCGTCGGGGTCGCGGCCGGGGGCGTGCTGGTGGTTCGTGATCAGCGGCGACGGCGCGCATACACGCCCAACGAGATCCGCGAACGGCTCCACCAACGGCTCGCGGAGGCGGGCGAGGGCTAAGCCTAAGCGGCGACGGCGTAGAGCCGGTGCTTACCGGCGAAGCCCTTCAACTCGGCGTCCCGGCCGTCGTCGAATGAGATGTCCTCGCAGTCCTTGAGGGCATCGCGCACGGCATCGCTCACCAGGATCTCGCCGCCGCCGGCTTCGGCCGCGACGCGTGCCGCCATGGCGACGTTGCGGCCGAACAGGTCGTCGCCGCGGCGCACCGACCGACCCGTGTGGACGCCGATCCTGACCCGAATACCGTTGTGGCGCTTACGTTGCGCGTCTTTTTGCAGGACGTCCTGCATGTCGATGCCGCACCGAACGGCTTGCTCGGGGCGAGCGAACGCGATCATGAACCCGTCGCCTTGACTTTTCACCACATGCCCGTCGCGCTGCTTGACCAGCTTGCGGACCAGCTTGTCGTGTTCGCCGATCAGCTTCACCCAGGCGCGGTCGCCAACCCGCTCGTTGAGCGCGGTGGACTCCTCGATATCGGAGAACAAGATCGCCACCTTGCCGTCCGGAGTCACCCTGGCCAGATCGGGGCGTTCGACCTCAGCCCAATCGGCGAGGTCCTCGATGGAGCTGCGGACCGCGGCGCCGAAGCCTTCCTTGCGCACCAGGTTCGCGGTCTGCCATACGGTCTTGACCGCCTCGCGCCCGCTGGAGATCAGCCAGCTGCGATTGTCAGCGGTGCGCCGCAGTTCTTCGGCTTCGCGGCGTGTACGGGTCAATAGCACCCACCCCACGGCCAGAGCGACGGTTTCGATTAATGCGATACCGGCCAGCCCGTAAACCGCGGTCAGCAGGTGGTCATGCGTGACACGCATCTTCCCCGATCGTGGCGCGGCAAAATAGCATGCCCTCCCTGTGTTTCCGGCGGGCAATCGAAAGATCAACTGCGAGTGTATGTTCCGATAACCGAATCGGCCGGTGTTTGTCCGATTGCGTGAGTGGCTACACATCTGCTCTGTTCTGGTTGTCGGGCCGAAGTGCAGTGTTTAGGGTTAGGGCTGGCCGCGGGATCGTTGTGGAAGGTTTGAGTCCGTGCTGACTAGTCGACTTTTCGTGGAGGTCCCGATTGGCCGAAGGCGGCGATAGCGCCTCAGATCTGCTGGTGATTTTCGGGATCACCGGCGATCTGGCCCGCAAGATGACTTTCCAGGCCCTCTACCGCCTCGAGCGCAGGGGACTGCTGCAGTGTCCGATCATCGGGGTGGCCAGCGACGACATCAGCAAAGACGAGCTGGTCGACCGGGCACGCACGGCGATCACGGCGGTCGGCGAGAAGATCGACGACAAGGTGTTCGGCCAGTTGGCCGGCCGACTGTCCTATCTGCACGGTGACGTGACCGACGGCGCGCTGTACGACGCGCTGGCCAAGCAGATCGGCTCGAAGCACCAGTGCCTCTTCTACCTGGAGATGCCGCCGTCGCTGTTCGCGCCGATCGTGGAGAACCTGGGCAAGGCCGGCCTTCTCGAAGGTTCCCGAGTGGCGGTAGAGAAGCCCTTCGGTCACGACCTGACCTCTGCCCGTGAACTCAACGAGCGGCTGCGTGCCCTGCTGGACGAGGACCAGGTCTTCCGGGTGGACCACTTCTTGGGCAAAGAGCCGGTCGTCGAACTGGAGTATCTGCGCTTCGGCAACCTGGCGCTGGTCGAGTTGTGGAATCGCCACGTCATCTCCGAAATTCAGATCACCATGGCCGAGGACTTCGGCGTCGACGACCGCGGCAAGTTCTACGACGGCGTCGGGGCGTTGCGCGACGTCGTGCAGAACCACCTGTTGCAGGTGCTGGCCGGCGTAGCGATGGAGCCGCCGGTCGGTTCGAGCGCAGACGACCTCAACGACCGGAAGGCCGATGTTTTTCGGGCGATGCCCGCGGTGGACCCGGATCGCTGCGTGCGCGGTCAGTACGAGGGCTACACGGATGTCGACGGCGTGGCCAAGGGGTCGCAGACGGAGACCTTCGTCGCGATGCGGGTGGAGATCGACAACTGGCGGTGGCACGGGGTGCCGATCTTCCTGCGGGCGGGCAAGGCGATGACCGAACGGGTCACTGAGGTGCGGCTGTTCACCCACCGCGTCCCGTCGCTGAGTTTCCTGCCGGAACGCAGGCAGGCCGAGCCCAACCAGATCATCCTGCGCATCGATCCCGATCCCGGACTGCGCATCCAGCTGACCGCGCTCGACGGCGATCGCTGGCGCGACCTGCACCTCGATTCGTCGTTCATGGCCGACCTGGGCGAGCCGCTGCTGCCCTACGAGCGGCTGCTGCACGGTGCGTTGACCGGAGATCATCAGCTGTTCGCCCGCGAGGACGCCATCGAAGAGACCTGGCGGATCGTGCAGCCCCTGCTGGACAACCCCGGCAAGGTCCAGCGCTACGAACCCGGCTCATGGGGGCCGGACGCCGCGCGCGATCTGTTACGCGGACATCGCGGCTGGCAACAGCCGTGGCTAGCCGACAACCACCACTGAGGAGAACGGGACACATGCAATTAGGGATGATCGGCCTGGGCCGAATGGGCGCCAACATAATCCGCCGGGTGGTGGACGCCGGGCACGAAGGCGTGGTGTACGACCACAATCGAGACGCGGTCAAATCGATGGCTCATGACGACAACATCACTGGAGTCTCGTCGTTGTCGGAGTTGGCTGAAAAGCTCAGCGCGCCAAGGGTGGTTTGGGTAATGGTGCCCGCCGGCGATATCACGACCGGCGTGATCGACAAACTGGCGGACACGCTGGAGAAGGGCGACATCGTCATCGACGGCGGCAACTCGTACTACCGGGACGATCTCAAGCACGCAAAGACACTGTCCGAGAAGGGGATTCACCTCATCGACTGCGGTACCAGCGGTGGCGTGTGGGGCCGCGAGCGCGGCTACTGTCTGATGATCGGCGGCGATGACTACGCCTTCAAGCACGCCGAGCCACTGTTCTCGACGATCGCGCCCGGGGTCGACTCCGCCCCGCGCACCCCCGGCCGCGACGGCGAGGTCGCGCAACCCGAGAAGGGTTACCTGCACTGCGGGCCTACCGGGGCAGGCCATTTCGTGAAGATGGTGCACAACGGCATCGAGTACGGGATGATGGCGTCGCTCGCCGAGGGCCTGAACATCTTGCGCAACGCCGACATCGGGACCCGCATCCAGCAGGGTGACGCCGAAACGGCGCCGCTGTCGAATCCCGAGTGCTACAAGTACGACTTCGACATCGCCGACGTCGCCGAGGTGTGGCGCCGGGGCAGCGTCGTCGGCTCCTGGCTGCTGGACCTGACCGCGATCGCGCTGCACGATTCGCCCGATTTGACGGAATTCTCCGGACGGGTTTCCGACTCCGGCGAGGGCCGCTGGACGGCGATCGCGGCGATCGACGAAGGCGTGCCCGCGCCGGTGCTGACGACCGCGTTGCAGTCCCGCTTCGCCTCACGCAGCCTCGACGACTTCGCCAACAAGGCGCTGTCGGCGATGCGTAAGCAGTTCGGTGGGCACGCCGAGAAACCGGCGGACTAGCGGCGATCGCGAGCGCGGCGGAGCCGGGCGAAGCGGGTCGCCGCCATCGGACTAGCGGCGATCGCGAGCGCGGCGGACTAGCTCTCGCGCGTCGCGAACGTCACGACCACGTCGCTGAAGGCGTCGTTGTCGTCGCCCGCTGCGGTGTGGCCGGCGCCGGACAACTCGACGAACTCAGCGTTGGGCACGGTGTTGAGGAAGTGGTGCACGCCCTCCGGGCTGACCACGTCGGAGAGCTTGCCGCGGATCAGCAACACCGGGATGGTCAGGGCCGCGGCGGCATGCTCGAATTTCTCGGTACGCAATTCCGGGTCGTCTCCGGGCTTGGTCATGAAGGCCGGGTCCCAATGCCAGTACCAACGGCCGTCGCGCAGTCGCAGGTTCTTCTTCAACCCCGCAGCGCTGCGCGGCTTGGGCCGATGCGGCAGATAGGCGGCGACGGCGTCGGCGGCTTCTTCGAGCGAGCCGAAACCGTGCAGGCCGCTGAACATGAAGTCACGGATGCGGGCGCTGCCGTTCTTCTCGAACCGGGGCACGACGTCGACCAGTACCAACCGGGTGATGCGGTCGGGCCCGGCCTGATCGGCGACCAGGATGCCGGTCAACCCACCCATGCTCGCCCCGATCAGGATCACGCGCCGACCGACGGCGTCGAGCACCTGCATGACGTCAGCCGTCATCGTGTCGACGTCGTAGTCGGCATCCGGCGCTCGATCGCTGTCGCCGTGGCCGCGGCTGTCCAGCGCGACCACGTGAAAGCCCTCATCGGCCAAGACCTGTCCGGTGTTCTTCCAGGAATGTCGGTTCTGGCCACCGCCGTGCAGCATCAGGACGGTCGGCCGATCGGCGGCCGCGTCGGCGCCGCGATTCCACTCGTCGGCGATCAGGGTGAGCCCCTGAACACCGGAAAACTCGACTGTCTGCGGAGCGCTGCTCACGGCTGTCACGGGCGGTCCTCTCGTCGATCGCACTCTGACGTTACCGAGATGACTTTTCGCGGTAGCCGGGGTCTACCCATGAGACACATCTATCGATGAATTGGAGGCGGCAAAATGCCCGCGATCACGCCCTCGCTGTGGTTCGACCACAACCTGGAGGAGGCGGCGACGTTCTACACGTCGGTGTTCCCGAATTCGAAGATCGAGTTTCTCAACCGGAGCACCGACGCCGGACCCGGCGAGCCCGGCTCGGTCCTGTCCGGCACCTTCGTGCTGGATGGCAACCGGTTCATCGGGATCAACGGCGGCCCGCACTTCACATTCAGCGAGGCGGTGTCGTTCACCATCAACTGCAAAGACCAGGACGAGGTCGACTACTACTGGGACCGGCTCACCGATGGCGGCCAGGAGTCGCAGTGCGGCTGGTGCAAGGACCGATTCGGTCTGAGCTGGCAGGTCGTCCCCGACCGGCTCTATGACCTGGTCAGCCACCCGGATCCGGCGCGTGCCACCGCTGCGGCCCAGGCGATGTACGGCATGCGCAAGATCGTCATCGCAGATTTGGAGAGCGCGGCCGCTTCGGTCTGAGCGTTCCGGGTCGGTACGTTGGGGCGTATGCCCGATGATGCTGCTGTCTCTGGCGGAAAGCGCGATGCCCCGGCAGACGTCGTGTACCTGCGGCCGATCCAACCGGCGGCTCAGGTCGAACGGATTGCACTGGTCATCGGTCTCGTGGCGGGCGTGGTGTTGGCCGGGCTGGTCGGCTGGCTGGGTTTCCGGACCTACGAGGCCCAGCACCGGGAGGCGCACCGCAGCCTGTTCGTGCAGACAGCGGAGGACGTCGCGGTCAACCTCAGCACCGTCGACTACCAGCATGCCGACGCCGATGCTCAACGGATCGCGGACTCGGCGACCGGCAGATTCGCCGACAGCTTCGCGCACCGGCGGCAGGTCTACGTCGACAACGCGACGCGCAGCCGATTGCGGCTGCTGGGTACCGTCACCGACGCCGGACTGGAATCGCAGACCGGCGACCAGGGCGTGGTACTGGTCGCCGTGACGGTGAAGTCCGCCGATCCTGCGCACGAGCCGCAGTTCTTACGGATGCGGGTCACCGTGCAGAAGATCGGCGACGTCGCCAAGGTCTCCGACGTCGGATTCGTGTCATGACGCAGCTTCGGTCGATCAACTGGTCGCGGGTGCTGGTCTACGGCTTGCTTCCGGGTCTGGCGTTGCTGCTGGCGATGTCGGCCGGTCTCCTGAAGTGGAAAGACTCGTCGATCCGCGATATCGACGATGCCCGTAGCCAAGCAGTTGCGGCGGCTCGGGATTCGACCGTCTCTGTGCTGACGTTCCGATTCGACACCGTCGACCGCGACGTGGCGGCCACGCGGGAGAAGTTGACCGGAGCGTTCCTCGACACGTACACCCAGCGGACGCAGCAGGAGCTCATCCCTAACGCGAAGCAGCGGCACGTCGCCGCGACCGCGAACGTATCTGGTGCGGCGCCAGAGTCGGTGACGCCGAACAAGGCAACGGTCCTGCTGTTCGTCGACCAGACCGTCAAGATCGGCGATACCCCGCCCGTCGCGTCAGAGTATGACGTCCGAGTGACCCTCGACAAGATCGGCGAGCGCTGGCTGGTCTCCGACTTCGACCAGTACTAAGCCGCGCTAAGGATGAGGTGATGACCCGACCCGGCTGGATCGACGTCCACACTCCCGCCGTCGAATTGAAGGCTCTGACCTGGGGTCCGCCCGACGGCCCAATCGCGTTGTGCCTGCACGGCTTTCCTGATACCGCCTACGGCTGGCGCGATGTCGCGCCGCGATTGGCCGAGGCGGGTTGGCGAGTGGTTGCCCCGTTCATGCGTGGCTACGCGCCGTCGTCGATTCCATCCGACGGCAGCTACCACGTCGGAGCGCTGATGTACGACGCGCTGCAGGTGCGCTCGGCTGCGGGCGGCACCGAACGCGACGTGGTGATCGGCCACGACTGGGGTGCGATGGCGGCGAACGGACTGGCGGCGATTCCGGACACTCCCTTCGCCAAGGCGGTGATCATGTCGGTGCCGCCGACCGCGGCGTTTCGCGGACACGTGCCCGACGCAGGTCGGTTGCTGGCCCAGATTCCGCCTCAGCTGCTTCGCAGTTGGTACATCATGTACTTCCAATTGCCTTGGCTGCCAGAGCATTCCGCGTCGTGGGTGCTGCCGCGGCTGTGGAAGCGGTGGTCGCCGGGTTACGACGCGAAAGAAGATCTGCGCCACGTCGACGCAGCGATCGGCACACCGGAGCGCTGGCGCGCGGCGCTGGGGCCCTACCGCGCCACGATCCGCAACACCCGACCGCCGGCGCAGTACCGCGATCTGCATCGGCAGTGGACGTCGCCGCCGAAACTGCCGAGCCTCTACCTGCATGGACGCGATGACGGCTGCATGACGTCGGCGTTCACGCACTGGACGGCAAGGGCGCTGCCGGAGGGCAGCGACGTGACCGTCGTCGACCACGCCGGCCACTTCCTGCAGCTCGAGCAGCCCGACCGGGTGGCCGATTTGGTGTTGAAGTTCATGGGCGCAGCCGGGTAGCTGCACGTGGACTCGCGTTAGGCCGTGATCGGTGTCACTCTTAGCCATGACTGTCGGTCCTTTTCTTCCGGCCTTGGCCGCCACCGCTGCACTGATGACGGCGGCCGTGGCCCACGCCGACCCGCAGGACGACCAGTTCCTTGGGTTGCTGGCGAGAGACGGAATCAACGCCGGCCCCCCCGACCAGTTGATCGCTCTTGCGCACGAACGGTGCAATGACGACAGTCTTCCCCGCTCGGCCATATTCACCCTTCACTTCGGCGCGCAGCCAAGCCCGTTCAGCAGTGCCATGTTGCAGCTGGCCGCCAAACTAGAAGGTCAGGGTGTACCGGGTCCGCAGGTGCGGCCGTTCTTGCTCGACGCGATCAGCGTCTACTGTCCGGACGCGCACAGCTAGTCGCGTGCCGGACTTCATCGGCCCAGCCAGTTAGGGCGCCTCGTCTTCTTCTGCCCGCAGCAGCTTTTCGGGATGGTGGAAGTTATTGACGCGGGGTTGACCGTGGTCGAGATGTGGTGGGGGGATCCATTCGGTGTCGCCATGGGCATTTTTGCGGGTGGTCCAGCCTTGTTCGGCGAGTTTGTGGTGCGGTCCGCAGGCCAGTGTCAATTCGCGGATGTCGGTTCGCTTGGACTTGGCCCAAGGGTCGGTGTGGTGGACTTCGGTGAGATAGCCGGGTGCGTCGCAGCCGGGGAAGGAGCAGCCGCGATCGCTGGCGTGCAACATGATTCGTTGCGCCGGTGAGGCCAGGCGTTTGCGGTGGTATAGCGTCAACGGCCGGCCTTTGTCGAAGATGGCGAGGTAGTTGTGGGCGTTCTGGGCCAGGCGGATCACGTCGGAGATGGGAAGTCGTGTTCCGCCGCCGGTGAGTGCGGTGCCGCAGCCGGATTCGAGGTCGCGCAGGGTGGTCGTGACGATGACGCTGGCCGGTAAACCGTTGTGCTGTCCGAGATCACCGGAGGCCAACGCGGCGCGGGCCAGCATGAGTAGAGCGTCGTGGTTGCGCTGGCCGTTGCTGCGGGTGTCGTTGTCGATGGCGGACTGCGAGGGAGTGCCGCTGATGCACGGCGTGTCGTCTGCGGAGTTGCACATACCCGGTGCGGCCAGCTTGGCTAACACCGCGTCACACGTCGCGCGGGCCTCGGGAGTCAGGTGGCCGGTGATCGGTGACATCCCGTCTATGCCCTGTTTGCCGATGACGATGCCACGCCGCCGGGCGCGATCGTGGTCGGTGAAATCGCCATCCGGGTTGAGGCAGTCGGTGAGCTTGTCGGCGAGCTTGCTCAGTTCGTCGGGACGATGCTCGCCGCCGAGTCGAGCCAGTTGCGCCTCGGCTTTTTGGCGGGTTTCGACATCGACGAAGTCTGGCAGTCGATGCCAGAAGCCGCGGATCACGGCGACGTGACCGGGCCCTATCTGGCCGCTTCGCTGCGCCTCGGAGGTCGCGGGCAATACGGGCTCCAGGGGTTCCCCGTTCAGCGCGCGCCGCGGCCCCAGGTCGGCGGCATCGTGAATGCGGCGTGATGCTTCACCGCGGGTGATCAGCAGCCGGTTGGCCAATGCCGAGGGAAGTTTGCCGCCCAGCTCGGTGTCGTCGGCCTGTTCGGCGACCTGGTTGATCAACGGGTGCTCGATGGTTGGCAGTTGACGGCGAAGCATCTCGCAACGGTGTAGGAGCGCCAGCCGTTCGGGGGTGGTCAGTGCGTCGAAACGCAGGTCGAGGGCGCGTTTGACGTCAGCCTGAAGCGCGTCGAACACCTCGACGATCTCTTCACGACTATTAGAACGCATGTTCGAATAATATCGGCAATATCCGACGTCAGGCCACCGGAAATCTCCGGTCTGTGGATAAACCGACGACTGTGGATTACCTAGGATGCGAGGTGATGGACAAGTCGGCCCGGATGACGGCGCAAGACGCACAGTTCTACTGGATGTCCGCCAAGGTCCCCAGCGACGAGTACACCGTCTACGTCTTCGACGGTGAGCCAACGGATTTCGAGCATGCGATCCGTGCGGTGCACAGCCGGGCGCAGGCCTGTGACGCCCTCACGGTGCGCGTCGAGGATGGATCGCCCCTGACCTATCCGCGCTGGGTGCCGACTGCCGTCGGACCCGATCGAATTGTCCGCCATCGACTTGACGACGCTAGCTGGGGCGGCTGCCAGGACGCCGTAGCCCGACTCGTCGACGATCCGCTGGACCTGCGTCGAGAGCCGTGGCGCTTACACCTGTTCTCGCCGGTGCACGATGTTCCGGGCGGCACCGGTCCGTGCACGGTCCTGGTCATGCAGACCGCACATGCGCTGGCCGACGGTCTTCGCGAGGCGGCGCTGGCGGGCTGGCTATTCGGCAGAGCGGCACCGGTGCCGGAAGTGTCGGCGTCGTCACTCGGG
>JBAWAV010000157.1:0-11435 GCA_049589475.1 Mycobacterium sp. | reverse complement strand
GCTGTTGGCGGCTTTCCCGAAGCCGAGGCCGTCGTGATAATCGCGTCCTCCTACAACGGACAACCGACCGATGATGCCCGCGCCTTCCTCACCTGGCTGCTCGATGCGGATACCGCATTGAAGCCGGCACCCGACGTCGCGGTTCTCGGTGTGGGTGACCACAACTGGGCCGACACTTACCAGGTGATCCCGCAGCGAATCGATGAGCGCCTCGGCGAACTGCAAGCCAACCGACTGGTCCCGCGGGCATCAGCCGATACTTCGGGCGATCTGGTCGGTGTGGTCGAGGAGTTCGCCGCCCTGCTGTGGTCGGCATTGGCCGAGCGGTATGGCGACCCCGACGCCACGCCGGTCAGCGATGCCGCCGAACCGCTCTATGAGTTGCGCCGGATCGTGGGTCCGGTGACGACGGCGATGGACGAACGGTCCTCGGTGATCCCGATGACCATCCTCGAGAACACCGAACTGGTGAGTCCTGACAATGGATTGGGTCACGCCAAACACAACATCCGCGTGCAACTTCCGGATGGTGTCGATTACCAGACGGGTGACCACCTCACGGTGCTCGCCGACAACCCACCCGAGGTCGTGGACGCGGTCTTGACGCAGCTGGGCATCGACCCCGAGCTGAGGTTGTCGATTAATCCGCGCCGCAGTTCACGGCGGCTGATCGCGTTGGACCGCGAGGTCAGTGCACGAGAACTGCTCACCCACTTCGTCGAATTACGAAAGCCGGTGACCCCCAGTCAATTACGCCGCCTTGCGGCGGCCAACGCCTGTACTCCGGAGCGCGGTCGGCTCACCGAACTCGCCGAAGACCCAGCCGGCTGCCCGCTCAGCGTGTTGGAATGCCTCGCCGAGTATCCGGGCTGCGATCTCACCGGCGCTGAACTCCTCGAACTGCTCGACCCGATGGCGCCGAGGCACTATTCGATCGCGTCGTCGTCGCTGTTGTCACCGCGCGTGGTGGGGCTTGTCGTCAGCGTGCTCGACGCACCGGCCCGTTCCGGTCATGGCCTGTTCAAAGGTGTCGCGTCCAATTTCCTCGGGACCGTCCAATCCGGACGGGTGATCCGGGCGCGGGTGGATCCGGCGCGGCAGGCGTTTCGGGCCGGAGCCGATCCGGCCAAGAATGTGATCCTGGTCAGCGCCGGAACCGGAGTCGCACCGTTCCTCGGTTTCCTCGGTGATCGACTCGCCTCGCAACGCGCCGGAGCGCCGGTGGAGCCTGCGCTGTGCTTCTTCGGGGTACGTGACCCGCAGGTCGATTACATCTTCCGGGACCGGTTCGAGCAGGCCGAAACCATGGGGATTGTGCAGATGCGCCCGGCCTTTTCCCGTGCGCCAGAGGACGGCGTCCGCTATGTGCAGGACCGGATCGCAGCGGACGCCGACGAGGTGTGGGATCTGCTAGGCGACCCGGCCAAGGACACTCACGTCTATGTGTGCGGGGACGGCGCGCGGATGGCGCCCGCGGTGCGCGGGTCCTTCCTCGAGATTTTTCGGGCACGGACCGGTGCTGACGACGGTCAGGCCAGCGACTGGCTGAACGGTCTCGTCGAATCCGACCACTACGTCGAGGACGTATGGGCCGGCTGAACCCCGTCGTGGCGAGTTGGGTTACCAACAGGGCATGACGGCAACGGCATTCGACAACCTCGACGACTACCTGGCGCTGCCGCGGGTATCGGGCCTTGCCGTGTCCGCGGACGGGTCGCGGGTGGTGACCACCGTGGCCGAACTCACCGACAAGCGCTCCGAGTACGTGACCGCCATCTGGGAACTCGACCCTTCCGGCGGACAGCCCGCCATGCGGCTCACCCGCGGCGCCACCGGTGATTCGTCGCCGGCGTTCACCGCCGACGGCGACCTGCTCTTCGTCTCGTCGCGGCCGGGCGCCGACAACACCGACGGCAAGAAGCCGCCTGCTGCGCTGTGGCGGTTGCCGTCGGGTGGCGGCGAAGCCGTCGAGGTCGCGAGTGCGCCCGGGGGAGTGAGCGCGGTGCGCGCCGCCCGCGCCGCCGATGCGACCGTCATTGCGTCGGCGTTGTTGCCCGCCGCGCGCGACGTCGACGACGATCGGCGGCTGCGTGATCTGCGCAAGGACGCCGCTGTGAGCGCGATCCTGCACACTGGATATCCAGTGCGATTCTGGAACAACGACATTGGACCCGACGAACCCCATTTGCTCGACGCAAAAGGCCTTCGCGATCTGACGCCGCACCCCGGTGCCGCGCTGCTCGCGGCCGGCTTCTTCGGCGACGTCGATTTCGACATCAGTGCCGACGGCAGCTTCCTCGTCACGACGTGGCAGCTCACCGGGCCCGGGCCCAGTCAACGGTCGGTGCTGATGCGGATCGACCTGGCGTCGGGGGAGCGCCGCGTCATCGCCGACGATCCGGACGCCAATCTCGACCAACCCGCAATCTCGCCCGACGGGTCGGCCGTCGCTTACACCCGAGACACCATCACCACCCCGGACCACGCTCCACGAATGACGCTGCAATGCTTGCGATTCGGCGAACGGCCCAGGTCGGTTGCCGAAAACTGGGATCGACGGCCGGCCTCGCTGATCTGGTCCAGCGACGGCACCGCGCTGGTGGTCACGGCCGACCAGAACGGCCGCGCGCCGATATTCGCCGTCGAGGTCTCGACGTCGACGGTCACTCAGCTCACCGACGACGACTTCTGCTACACCGACGTCGCCGCCGCGCCGGGCGGTGTGCTGTATGCACTGCGCAGTTCCTATGCGGCGCCGCCCCATCCGGTCCGCATCGACCCCGGCGGTGAGGTCACGGTGCTGCCGTGCGTCGAGTTGCCAACGCTGCCAGGGACATTGGCCGAGGCGACGGCGTTGGCCGCCGACGGGACGACGGTACGGTCGTGGTTGGTGCTTCCGGAAGACCCGACGCCGGCACCGCTGCTGTTGTGGGTCCACGGAGGTCCGTTGGGCAGCTGGAACAGCTGGGCCTGGCGGTGGAACCCATGGCTGATGGCCGCTAAGGGCTACGCGGTGCTGCTGCCTGATCCGGCGCTGTCCACCGGCTACGGTCAGGACTTCATCCAGCGCGGCTGGGGCGCGTGGGGCGGGCCGCCGTTCGACGACCTGATGGCGGCCACCGATGCGGCGTGCCGGCATCCGCGCGTCGACGCGACCCGCACCGCCGCGATGGGCGGCTCGTTCGGCGGCTACATGGCCAACTGGATCGCCGGCCACACCAACCGGTTCGCCGCAATCGTGACGCACGCCAGCCTGTGGGCGCTCGACCAGTTCGGCCCGACCACCGACACCGCCTACTACTGGCGCCGCGAGATGACGCCGCAGATGACCGCCGACAACTCGCCCCACCACTTTGTCGGCGGCATCAGCACACCGATGCTGGTGATCCATGGCGACAAGGATTACCGCGTGCCGATCGGTGAGGGCCTGCGACTGTGGTACGAACTGCTCGCGTCGTCAGCACTGCCGGCCGGCGAGGACGGCAGCAGTCCGCACCGCTTCCTGTATTTCCCGTCCGAGGACCACTGGGTCCTCGCACCGCAGCACACCAAGATCTGGTACGAGGTGGTGCTCGCCTTCCTGGCTGAGCACGTGCTTGGGGAGAGTGCCGAATGGCCGGAGATGCTCGGAGTACCGTCGCGCCCGTGACTGCAACGCGGGAGTACGACATCGTCCTGTACGGGGCAACCGGCTTCGTCGGCAAGCTGACGGCCCAATACCTGGCCCGGGCCGGCGGCAACGCGCGGATCGCGCTGGCCGGCCGCTCGACGGATCGCCTGAAGGCGATCCGCGAGACGCTGGGCGAGTCGGCGCAGTCATGGCCGGTCCTGCAGGCGGACGCTTCCTCGCCGTCGACGCTGGATGAGATGGCCGCTCAGACGCAGGTTGTCGTCACGACGGTCGGTCCCTACAGCCGCTACGGCCTGCCGCTGGTCGCCGCCTGCGCGGCGGCGGGAACCGATTACGCCGACCTGACCGGCGAGCCGCCGTTCATCCGCGACAGCATCGACCTCTACCACAAACAGGCCATCGACACCGGTGCACGCATCGTTCACGCGTGCGGGTTCGACTCCATCCCTTCGGATCTCACGGTGTACGCGCTGTACCGCAGGGCGCTGGAAGACGGCGCGGGCGAACTCCTCGGCAGCGACTTCGTGGTCCGTTCGTTTGCCGGTGGGTTTTCCGGTGGCACGGTGGCCTCGGGCGTGGAAGTGTTCAGCACCGTCTCCAGCGATCCTGACGCGCGTCGCCAATTCAGCGATCCCTACACGCTGAGCCCGGACCGCGGTGCCGAACCCGAATTGGGTGCCCAACCCGACCTGCGACGGCGCCGCGGCAGCCAGATCGCACCGGAGCTCGACGGTCTGTGGACGGCCGGCTTCGTGATGGCATTCGCCAACACGCGAATTGTGCGGCGCAGCAACGCATTACAGGACTACGCCTACGGCAGGCGGTTCAAGTACAGCGAGCACATGAGCGTGGGATCCTCGGCCGTCGCGCCGCTGACCTCGGCCGTCGTCAACGGGGTTGGCAACGCGGTGACGGCCTTGGGTAGCCGCTACTTCCGGCTGTTGCCGCGCAGGCTCGTCGACCGGGTGCTGCCCAAGCCCGGCACTGGACCCAGCGAAGCCGTTCGGGAGAAAGGCTTCTACAAGGCGGAGACCTACACCACGACGACGTCCGGTGCTCGTTATGTCGCCACCATTGCTCAGCGCGGCGACCCTGGATACAAGGCCACCGCGGTGCTGTTGGGTGAAAGCGGTCTGGCACTGGCGCTGGACCGCAATTCGCTCTCGGAGCTGCACGGCGTGCTGACGCCGGCGGCAGCGATGGGCGACGCCCTACTGGCACGCTTCCCGGCCGCCGAGGTGTCGCTGGAAACCGCGCGGTTGATGCCCCGCTGACCCGGGCGCCGCGACGCCCGCAGCCAATTGGCCTGCTGTCAAAGAATCGCTGTTCGGACAAGATCGGCTGGGCTAGTGTCGTCTGGAGAACCACACCATCCCAGCAACGTTAGGTGGACGGGTACATGTCTGGCCTTGAAGATCTTTTCGCGCAGATTCCCACATCCGACATCGCCAGCAAGATCGGCGTCGACGAAGCCGAAGTCAACAAGGCAGTCCATCTGCTGGTGCCGGTGCTGGTCGGCGGCCTGCACGAAAACGCGCAGGATCCCGATCACGCCAGCAAGATCGAGTCCGCCGCCGACAGCCACGCCGGCCTGCTCGACGGTGGCGTCAGCTTCGACCAGGTCGACCAGAACGAGGGCCAGCAGGCGATCGCGAGGATCTTCGGCGGTAACGACGCCACCCAGGTCGCCAACGCGCTCGCCAGCGGCGGCGGGGGCAACAGCGATCTGCTCAAGCAACTGCTGCCGATCCTGGCGCCGATCGTTTTGGCTTACATCGGAAAGCAACTGACCGGCAGGAGCGACGCTCCCGCGACACAGGCGGCGTCCGGCGGCGGGGCGCTCAACGACGTATTGGGCAGCATCCTCGGCGGGATGGGCGGCAACAAGTCGCTCGGCAGCGTGCTGGGCAACGCGCTGGGCTCCAAGGCGGGCGACATCCTCGGTGGATTGCTGGGCGGCAAGAAGTAATCCCAGCCTTTTTGTACCGCTCCGCGGTAGGCGGTGTTCGTGGCGGCCGTCGGCGCTTTCTAGACTTGACGGGTGACTGCCAGCCCAGAACGCACCGCTGACAAGCGGGCTGAAGACCTGCCCAAGGCGTGGGATCCGGGCGCGGCCGAGAGCGCGATCTATCAGAGCTGGCTGGATGCCGGTTACTTCAACGCCGATCCGGCCAGCCCCAAACCCGGATATTCGGTCGTGCTGCCGCCGCCGAACGTGACCGGCAGCCTGCACATGGGCCACGCGCTCGAGCACACCATGATGGACGCGCTGACCCGTCGCAAGCGCATGCAGGGCTACGAGGTGCTGTGGCAGCCGGGCATGGACCACGCGGGCATCGCCACCCAGAGCGTCGTGGAAAAGCAGCTCGCTGTTGACGGCAAGACCAAAGAAGACTTCGGCCGCGCGTTGTTCATCGACAAGGTGTGGGACTGGAAGCGCGAATCGGGCGGCGCGATCGGCGGGCAGATGCGCCGGCTCGGCGACGGCGTCGCCTGGGACCGCGAGCGTTTCACCATGGACGACGGCCTGTCGCGAGCGGTGCGCACCATCTTCAAACGGCTCTACGACGCGGGTCTGATCTATCAGGCCGAGCGCTTGGTCAACTGGTCACCGGTGCTGGAGACGGCGATCTCGGATCTCGAGGTCCGCTACGAGGACGTCGAGGGCGAGCTGGTCTCGTTCCGGTACGGCTCCCTCGACGATTCCGAGCCGCACATCGTGGTCGCCACCACCCGAGTGGAGACGATGCTGGGCGACACCGCGATCGCGGTGCATCCCGACGACCAGCGTTACCGGGCACTGGTCGGCGCCACGCTGCCGCACCCGTTCCTGGACCGCCAGATCATCGTCGTCGCCGACGATCACGTCGATCCCGAATTCGGCACCGGCGCAGTCAAAGTCACGCCGGCGCATGACCCGAACGACTTCGAGATCGGGCTGCGCCACCAACTGCCGATGCCGTCGATCATGGACACCCGCGGCCGGATAGCCGGCACCGGAACACATTTCGACGGCATGGACCGCTTCGAGGCCCGTGTTGCGGTGCGTGAGGCGCTGGCGGCGCGGGGGCGCATCGTCGCCGAGAAACGTCCGTATCTGCACAGCGTCGGGCACTCCGAGCGTAGCGGTGAGCCGATCGAGCCGCGGCTGTCGCTGCAGTGGTGGGTCCGGGTGGAATCGTTGGCCAAGGCCGCCGGTGACGCGGTCCGCAACGGCGACACCGTCATTCACCCCGCCAGCCTGGAGCCGCGGTGGTTCGCCTGGGTCGACGACATGCACGACTGGTGCATTTCCCGCCAGTTGTGGTGGGGTCACCGCATCCCGATCTGGTATGGGCCGGACGGTCAACAGATGTGCGCCGGTCCCGACGAGACACCGCCCGAGGGCTGGGAGCAGGATCCCGACGTCCTGGACACCTGGTTCTCCTCGGCGCTGTGGCCGTTCTCCACCTTGGGCTGGCCCGAGACGACGCCGGAACTGGAAAAGTTCTATCCGACAAGCGTTCTGGTGACCGGCTACGACATCTTGTTCTTCTGGGTGGCCCGGATGATGATGTTCGGGACCTTCGTCGGCGGTGACGAGGTCATCACGCTGGGCGGTCGCCGGGGCCCGCAGGTGCCGTTCACCGACGTCTTCCTGCACGGGCTGATCCGCGACGAGTCCGGGCGGAAGATGAGCAAGTCCAAGGGCAACGTCATCGATCCACTGGACTGGCTGGACCTCTATGGTGCGGATGCGTTGCGGTTCACCCTGGCCCGTGGTTCCAGCCCCGGCAGCGACCTCAGCGTCGGCGAAGACCATGTCCGGGCGTCGCGCAACTTCGTCACCAAGCTGTTCAACGCCACCAGATTCGCCCTGCTCAACGGCGCGGCGTTGAGCCCGTTGCCCGCTTACGACGAGCTGACCGATGCCGACCGCTGGATCCTTGGCCGGCTGGAAGAAGTTCGCGCCGAAGTCGATTCGGCCTTCGACTCCTACGAATTCAGCCGTGTGTGTGAAGCGCTCTACCACTTCACCTGGGACGAATTCTGCGACTGGTACCTCGAACTGGCCAAAGCGCAGGTTGCCGAGGGGCTGTCGCACACCACCGCTGTACTGGCCAGCGCGCTGGACACCCTGCTGCGGCTGCTGCACCCGGCGATCCCGTTCGTCAGCGAGGCGCTCTGGCAGGCGTTGACCTCGGGGGAGTCGCTGGTGATCGCCGACTGGCCGCAGTCCTCCGGCATCGTGCTGGATGCTGTTGCTGCGCAACGAATCACCGATATGCAGAAGCTGGTGACCGAAATCCGCCGGTTCCGGAGCGACCAAGGGCTGGCCGATCGGCAGAAGGTGCCTGCCCGGCTGTCGGGAATCGAGACCGCCGACCTGAACACTCAGGTGGGCGCCATCACCTCACTGGCCTGGTTGACCGAACCCGGGCCGGAATTCAGCGCGTCGGCATCGCTGGAGGTCGGGCTGAAGGGCGGGATCGTCGTCGTCGAACTGGACACCTCGGGCACGATCGACGTAGCCGCCGAGCGCCGCCGGCTGGAAAAGGATCTGGCCGCCGCGCAGAAGGAATTGGCTTCGACCACAGCCAAATTGGGCAACGCCGACTTCATGGCCAAGGCGCCGGAGGCCGTCGTCGACAAACAACGGGCGCGTCAGCGGGTCGCGCGCGAGGAAGCCGAGCGGATCACGGCCAGGTTGGCCGGGCTGCAGTGACGCATGCTCCGGACGACGACGGGCCCATCGGCGTAGTTCCGACGCCCGATGAGATCGCGGCCCTGCTGCAGGTCGAGCATCTGCTCGATCAGCGCTGGCCGGAGACCAAGATCGAGCCCAGCCTGACCCGCATCTCCGCGTTGATGGATCTGCTGGGTTCGCCGCAACGCGGCTACCCGTCGATCCATATCGCCGGCACCAACGGAAAGACGTCGGTGTCCCGGATGATCGATGCGCTGCTGACTGCCTTCAACCGGCGCACCGGCCGCACCACCAGCCCGCATCTGCAGTCGGCGGTCGAGCGCATCGCGATCGACGGAAAGCCGATCAGCCCGGCTAGATACGTCGACACGTACACCGAACTCGAGCCGTTCGTGCAGATGGTGGACCAGCAATCGCAAGAGGCGGGCGGCCCGGCGATGAGCAAGTTCGAGGTGCTCACCGCGATGGCGTTCGCCGCATTCGCCGATGCGCCGGTCGAGGTGGCGGTGATCGAGGTGGGTCTCGGCGGCCGCTGGGACGCCACCAATGTGGTCCACGCGCCGGTCGCGGTGATCACACCGATCAGCGTCGACCATGTCGAATACCTCGGCGAGGACATCGCCGGCATCGCCGCTGAAAAGGCCGGCATCATCCACAAGGCCGACGACGATGCGCCAGACACGGTCGCGGTCATCGGCCGGCAGGTGCCGGAGGCGATGGCGGTGGTGCTGGCGCAGACCGTGCATGCCGACGCTGCCGTCGCCCGCGAAGACTCCGAATTCGCCGTGCTGGGACGCCAAGTCGCCATCGGCGGGCAAGTCTTGCAACTGCAGGGCCTCGGTGGGGTGTACTCCGATGTGTTCCTGCCGCTGCACGGCGAGCACCAGGCCCACAACGCGGCTGTCGCGCTGGCCGCGGTCGAAGCGTTCTTCGGCGCGGGCAAGGACCGTCAACTGGACGTCGACATTGTCCGCGCCGGATTCGCCACCGTGACCAGCCCGGGTCGGTTGGAGCGGATGCGCAGTGCTCCAACGGTATTCGTGGACGCAGCGCACAACCCGGCGGGGGCGGCCGCGCTGGCCCAGAGCCTGGTCGAGGAGTTCGACTTCCGGTTCCTGGTCGGCGTCGTCGCCGTGATGGCCGACAAGGACGCCAGCGGGATCCTGGCCGCACTGGAGCCGGTGTTCGACCGGATCGTGGTCACCCACAACGGATCACCGCGATCGCTGGACGTGGAGTCGCTGGCATTGATTGCGCAGCAGTGGTTCGGGCCCGACCGGGTGGTCACCGCCGAGAATCTGCGCGACGCCATCGACACCGCGACCGCCATGGTCGACGAGGCCGACGCGGTGGACGACTCATTCGCCGGGACCGGCATCGTCGTCACCGGTTCGGTGGTCACCGCCGGCGCGGCTCGCACGCTGTTCGGTCGTGATCCCGAGTGACGTCTGGAGAACCCGCGCCCGAGGTGCCGAAATCCGACCCGTGGAAGAGCTTCCGCGGCGTCACGGCCGGCACGCTGATCCTGGAGGCGATCGTCGTGCTGCTCGCCTTGCCGGTGGTCAGCGCGGTCGGTGGCGGACTGACCGCGGGTGCCCTGGGATATCTGCTGGGTTTGACGGCGATCCTGATCGTGCTCGCCGGACTGCAGCGCCGGTCGTGGGCCATCTGGGCCGATCTCGCCGTGCAGTTGATACCGATCGCGGGCTTCCTGGTCTACCCGGGGGTGGGCTTCATCGGCCTGCTGTTCGCCGCGGTCTGGGGATTGATCGCCTACGTCCGGTCCGAGGTTCTCCGTCGCGAGCGATACGGGCTCCTCCCCGGCCAGGACAGCCCGCCGGAGTGATCCGCTGTCGCGAAAGTGCCCGACCGGTTCGGTACGCTTTGCGCCGTGACGAGCCCTAAGCCTGAGCGGACCCTGCTGTTGATCAAGCCCGACGGGGTCGAGCGGCGCCTGGTGGGCGAGATCATCGGCCGCATCGAGCGCAAGGGCTTGGTCGTCTCGGCGCTGGAATTGCGGATCGTGAGCGACGAACTGGCCCGTCAGCACTACGCGGAACACGACGGCAAGCCCTTTTTCGGCTCGCTGCTGGAGTTCATTACGTCGGGACCTCTGGTCGCCGCGGTCGTCGAGGGTCCGCGAGCGGTCACAGCGCTGCGTCAACTCGTCGGTGGGACCGACCCGGTGGAGAAGGCAACACCCGGCACCATCCGTGGTGATTTCGGCCTCGAAACGCAGTTCAATCTGGTGCACGGTTCCGATTCGCCGGAGTCGGCGGAGCGCGAGATTGGACTCTGGTTCGGCAAGGATCAGTAACGGGTCGGTGCACTTGGTCCGGCCCGGTACATCGATATGGGATACTAGAGACCGGGTGAACGTCGTCGGACCGGCTTAGGAACGTCGACAGTCGCCCGAATGAAGACTTCGACAAGGGCGACCACCGCGTTCCGCGATGCGGCGCCGACCGTCCAGCCATCATTCAGACCGGCACTGAGTGCGTTCCTCCCGAACCTCTCGGAGCAAGACCATCACAAGTCCGGGAGAAAGTGACCCGGGCGCATAGCGAAGCCCTCGCGTGGCCGCGTCGATCAGGACGCGCCCGGGGGCTTGAGGAGAATACGTGACAGACGGTGGCCCATTTTCAGAGGTTTCAGAACACTCGTCGCAGCACGAGGAACTGCCAGACCGGTTGAGGGTCCATTCCCTGGCCCGGGCGCTGGGGACCACGAGCAGGCAGGTACTCGACGCCCTGACCGAGCTCGACGGGCGGATCCGCAGCGCGCATTCGACCGTTGAGCGTGTCGACGCCGTACGCGTCCGCGACCTGCTGGCCGGCACCCCCACCACGGTCGCCGCGCCGATCGGTGCGGGCCAGGCGGACGCCGCCGTCGAGGCGGACGAACCCGAGTCGCGGCTGATGCTGGAAACCCCAGATACCCCCGCCGACCGCCCGGAATACATGCCGCTGTTCGTCGCGCCGCAGCCGGTTGCGCGGGTCGAAGTGCAAGAGGACACCGAAGACGCCGACGACTCCGACGACGATGACGGCGAGGACTTCGACGGCGACGACGACGACCAGTCCGAACGCCCGGCCAACCGGCGGCGACGCCGCGGGC
>JBAWAV010000156.1:0-4587 GCA_049589475.1 Mycobacterium sp. | reverse complement strand
GACGATGAGAACAACAACCAGAGCGCCGAGCGCGTAAGCATGGCCTTTCGCGGTGATCCCCTTAGGAAGCGGGCGGCTGCTCAAGGCCCGCCCCCGCAGCCTGCAGACTAGGCAGGCCGCTAGCGCGACGGCGAACGGTAGGCTGGCGGTGATCGACTGGTTAGGCCCATTTTGGCCGCACAATCTGGTGAACAACGGCAGCACACCGTCGGCCAACACGCTTAGCGAAGTACGCCTCCAGGCCAGCGCCGTTCGTTCGACCTGTAACCCGCCGGAGCATGGCGGGTCGACGACGAGTTCGTTCATCCGTTCACCGCCTTGACGACCACTAAAACCGAAACGACAAGGCTGAGCACGACAAGGCCGCTCGCCAACAATGTCGGCGTGCCGTTGTGTGGCAATTGTTCGGCGCACCGGATAGCTCGATCAACCTGGCGCCACCGCAGCAGACCAGCGCCAGCGCTTACAATTGCCAGCATCACCAGCGTTGTTGACAAGATGTATCGCATCCCTTGAACCGCTGGTCCGGGGACAAGTTGCAATAGCGCAACCGTTGCTGCCAGTAGTCCGAGCGCTGTGCGCTGCCAGGCGAGGAAGGTCCGCTCGTTGGCGAGGGTAAAGCGGTAATCAGGCTCGACCTTGGTCTGACGGATCATATTTTGATGCTGCACCCGATAAACCGGCATCGGTAGCGGGCTCGTTCTTGTGGGGCCACAAAGCAGGCTTGTGACTTAGCCGCCTCCACGACGTAATGGCCCGCTGGCCTGGACGACAAGCGGTGTCACTTCGATGTACGTGGTAGACACACGGCAGTACTCACCGCTGTGTTGTGTCTCAACGCCAATCATGGTCCGATCGAATTCCCTTTTCCGCCTGTAGATTCGACGCCCCGCGGTGCCGAGCACGGCGACTCCTCGCCGGCGGCGTCCCCAACTGTCGGTGAGGCTGCGTGGCCCTGCAGGCCACCGCCGAGCCTGGCTCGAACGACTAACCTGCTGAGGGGTGGCGGACCATCACAGCGGCGGGACCGCGAGCACGGCGGCGCCACGCACTGCTACCGGCTGTGGGTCGCCGAGCCAAAGGGGCCATGGTCATATTGGTGAACACGCCGGCGGGGCTGTGCGTCTCGACGAGGGGGGCGGCGGCGCTGATACTGGCGGTAGTCGGGGTCGCCTGCAGCGGAGCTGCCGAAGCGGATGTTGCCCAGTTCTGCGGCACGCTCAAACCACCTGCGGAGGCCGCGCGGCCCATCTGCGCGGCTAATGGCGTGCTGTCGACAACCGTCGTGAGGCCTGATGGGCCAGTCGGTCCCGGCGCGCGGGGGCCGACTGTCTGAGCGCTGGTGCCGATTGGGGTGCCGGCTGCGCCGGCTTTGGTGAACGATGTCGCTGACAAACCCAGCCTGGTGGTCGCGATGCTCGCGGTGTAGGGCGACAGCAAGGTCAGGTACTCCAGTGGCGATGACGGAAGCAGGCCCGACAGCCCTGTTCCGGAGGTCGACGGGTTAGATGCCGCGCTTTGGGCGAGCTGCTGCAGCGCGCGCGGCACTGCGGACATCAGTCGCGACATGGCGGATGTGACGGTGCCCGGGGCGGTGCCGCCGCCTGCCGACATGCTGGCGGCGTGAGCTAGCGCGGCGGCTTGTCCGGCCAGTCCGGCTGGATTGGTGACCGGCTGTGGCACGGCAAACGGTGTCAGCGTCGAGGCGGCCGCCGAAGCGCTGGCATAGCTGTACATCGCGGTGGCGTCTTGTGCCCACATTTCGGCATAGTCGGCCTCGGTGGCCGCGATCGCCGGGAGGTTTTGTCCGAGGAAGTTGGTCGCGACCAGTGCTTGCAGCAGGCTGCGGTTAGCCGCGATGACGGGCGGGGGCACCGTCATCGCGAAGGCGGCCTCATAGGCTGCTGCGGCAGCCCTGGCTTGCACGGCGGCCTGCTGGGCCCGCGCGGCTGTCGTGGCCGTCCATGTCACGTAGGGCGCCGCCGCGTTGGCCATCGCCGCTGCGGAAGGCCCCGACCATGATCCGCCCGTCAGCCCCGAGATCACCGCTTGATCGGAACTAGCCGTGGCGTACAGGTCCTCGGCCAGGCCGTCCCAGGCCGCCACGACAGCCATTATCGGCCCCGATCCAGGGCCGGCGTACATGCGCCCGGAATTGATCTCCGGTGGTAACATGGCGAAATCCATTGGTAAACAACTCCTTAGCTGACCCAAGCGGCGTCGGCGGGCTCGCCGGGCGCGTTGCAATCCGCGGCGGCTTGCAACGTGGTGAGGAATAACCCACGAATCGCTGACACCTGCGCGCTAACCGCTTGGTACACAACGGCGTGCGCGCTGCCCAACGGGTACTGCACCCCGTGGACTACCAGTCCCGAGACGATTCGCAGCAGCCCAACCGCTGCTGCAAGCAGGCTGAGTGCTGTGCGCTGCCGGGCGGGGAAGGCCCGCTCGTTGGCGAGGCCAGAGCAGTAGTCAGGCTCGACCTCCTTTTGACGGACCATATTTTGATGCTGCGCCCCGCAGACTGGCGTCGGTAGCGGACATGTTCTTGTGGAGCCACAAAGCGGGCTTGTGGTTGGATGAACCATGGCACTGAGTTCCCGCATTCCCGAACTGTCTGCATTCGAAGTCTTCTTGGCGGTGGCCAAGACAGGCAGCCTCGGCGCCGCAGGACGGGAACTCGGACTGACGCAGCAGGCAATATCGGCGCGGCTTACCTCAATTGAGGCCCAGACCGGCGTGCGGTTGGCGGTCCGCACCGTGCGGGGCACACAGCTGACCCCGGCCGGCGTCGTTGCGGCCCAGTGGGCAGACCGGTTGCTGGATGTCGCCCAGCAGGTCGATGCTGGGCTGGCTTCGCTTCGCACCGAGAGCCGCCGCAAGATGAAAGTGGCAGCCAGCCTTACCATCGCCGAACAGCTGATGCCCCGCTGGCTGGTGTCATTGCAGGCAGCAGCGGCCCGAAGTGGCCGTAAAGCCCCGGAAGTGATTCTCACCGCCACCAATAGCGAGCACGCGATATCGGCGGTGCGCGACGGCGCCGCGGACCTCGGATTCATCGAACGCCCCGGTGCGCTATCAGCGCTGCGCAGCCGGGTCGTAGCGCACGACGAACTCATCGTGGTCGTGCCGCCGGACCATAAATGGGTTCGCCGGTCGAAGGGCGTGAGCGCGTCAGAACTTAGCCAAACCCCGCTAGTCGCACGCGAACCGGGCTCAGGAACACGCGATTCGTTGACTGCGGCATTACGCAGCGCCCTAGGCGACGATTTCGCGCAAGTACGTCCGGCGCTGGAATTGTCGTCCGCGGCGGCGGTACGCGGCGCAGTCCTGGCCGGCGCGGGTCCGGCGGTGACGAGCAGGTTGGCTGTAGCCGACGATCTGGCCGTGGGACGCCTCCGCGCCGTGCAAGTGCCGGACCTGAATCTGCACCGTGCCCTGCGGGCCATCTGGTTGGGCGGAAAAACACCGCCGGCCGGCGCGATCCGAGACCTGCTCAGTCACATCGGGAGCGCCGGCGCCTCATAGCGCGCCGTCCAAGAAACTCGCTACCGACATTGCTATGTGCCGTAGCGCCGCCATAGTGGCGCTGCAGTGTCCAGTCGCTGCATGAACTTGTGCAGACCAACCCGATACTGACCAGATCCGAGTGGATCGATCCAACACTCGGGGAACGCAATACCGATTCCGAATAGCCCGGGGGCGAGAATGCCGTTGGTCGGGTCGTATTCCAGTGGGCCCCATTGGGGAGTCAGCGGAAGCTGTCTCCGTTCAAATCCGACGGTGTAGACCACATGGTCACACGTCTGAAGAGCCTTCTCGAATTCCGGATCACCGACCGAGTACCTCTCCAGGCGTTGCGGGTAGGTTCCATCGATGTTCTCGCGCGCCCAGTCCGCGGCTTGGCCCTTAAGCCCAGTGTCGTCGAACAGCGTCCAATCGTCCAAGTAGACAGCGTACTTCAGTGGGCTGCGATAAAAGTTGATCGCTTTGTTCAGCGGAGTGTTCAACAGATTCGGCAGCGCGATCATCGTCGAGTGCGACGAGCCGAAGACGGCGACCGTAGCACCATCCAGCGACAGCTGTGCCAGTTCCCCAGGATCAAGCGCTGTTTCGATCGGAATCTCGTCGAGTTCGACGTAGGAAAGCTTCTTGGGAACCGAGCCGACCGCAAGGATCACGTTCTTCGACGTGATCGTCTCGTGTTGCATGGTCACGGTCCACTGCCTATTGGCCAGCGCCAGTTCTGTCGCGATCGCGCGAAAGGCGCATACCCGCTGGCAAAGATGCCGCGAGATCCACACCAGCGGTTCGGCAACAATACCCAGCGGGCATGTCTGCCCGGGATCGAAATTGTTCAGCTCAAAAGATGGCGCTTGCGCGAAGCGGAACGACGGCGAGGCCGTCAAGTAGTCGAGAAATAACCCGACGTGGGTGTTACTGGGGACCGCTAGCCATTTGGCACCGAAATCTCCCGCGCCGAATTCGGGGTCGATCCAGGCGATTTGCTCGCCCACGATCCCGTGGTCAAGCAACCGCCCTATGGCTGCGATGCCTGCCGGCCCTGCTCCGATCACGGTCCAGCTG
>JBAWAV010000155.1:0-21180 GCA_049589475.1 Mycobacterium sp. | reverse complement strand
AAGGGCAAGATGATCAATTCCATCACCGAGGAGACCGGCGCACAGATCTCGATCGAGGACGACGGCACCGTGTTCGTCGGCGCCACCAACGGCCCGTCGGCGCAGGCCGCGATCGATAAGATCAACGCGATCGCCAACCCGCAGCTGCCCAAGTCCGGCGAGCGATTCCTCGGAACCGTGGTCAAGACAACCGATTTCGGTGCGTTCGTGTCGCTGCTGCCTGGCCGTGACGGGCTGGTGCACATCTCCAAGCTCGGCAGGGGCAAGCGCATCGCGAAGGTGGAGGACGTGGTCAGCGTCGGCGACAAGCTCCGCGTGGAGATCGCCGATATCGACAAGCGGGGCAAGATCTCGCTGGTCCTCGTCGACGAAGACGCCGGAGCATCCGGCGACGGTGAACCAGCCGCCAGCCCGGAGACCGCGCCAGCCGATGCCGCGACGGCCAGCAGCTAGCCCCGGGACGGCCTCACTGCGCCGCGGCCGGCACACCGCCGAGCCATCCGCCGCGTTCCGCCGCACCACCCTGCCCGGTGGGCTACGAGTGGTCACCGAATATCTGCCCGCGGTGCGCTCGGCCTCGGTCGGGGTGTGGGTGGGCGTCGGGTCGCGCGACGAAGGGCCGACGGTGGCTGGCGCCGCGCACTTCCTCGAGCATCTGCTGTTCAAGTCCACCCCGACGCGCACAGCAGTCGACATCGCTCAGGCGATGGACGCGGTTGGCGGTGAGCTCAACGCGTTCACCGCCAAAGAGCACACCTGCTACTACGCCCACGTGCTGGACAACGATCTCGAGCTGGCCGTCGACCTGGTCAGCGACGTGGTGCTCAACGGGCGCTGCGCCATTGACGATGTCGAGGTGGAACGTGACGTCGTCCTCGAAGAGATCGCAATGCGCGACGACGACCCCGAGGACGCGCTGGCCGACCAGTTCCTGTCGGCGGTGTTCGGTGATCACCCGGTAGGTCGCCCGGTGATCGGCAGCGTGCAATCGGTGTCGGACATGACACGCGCACAACTGCATTCGTTCCATCTGCGGCGCTACACCCCCGAGCGGATGGTGGTCGCGGTGGCCGGCAACGTCGACCACGGCGAAGTGCTGGCGATGGTGCGCGAGCACTTCGGCGGCCGGCTGGTCCGCGGTAATCGCGCGGTGCCGCCGCGCAAGGGGACCGGCAGGGTCACCGGCCGTCCGCGGTTGACGTTGGCCAAGCGGGACGCTGAGCAGACCCACGTCTACCTCGGTGTGCGCACACCCGGTCGGCACTGGAAGCACCGCTGGGCATTGTCGGTGCTCAACACCGCACTCGGCGGCGGCCTGAGTTCCCGCCTTTTCCAACAGGTTCGGGAGTCCCGCGGGCTGGCGTACTCGGTCTACTCGTCGCAGGACATGTTCTCCGACACCGGCGCCTTGTCGGTGTACGCCGCGTGCCTGCCCGAGCGGTTCGCCGAAGTGGCGCGGGTGACCGCCGACGTCCTGCAGGAAGTGGCGCGCGACGGCATCACCGAGTCGGAATGCCGGATCGCCAAGGGGTCGCTGCGTGGCGGCCTGGTACTCGGCCTGGAGGATTCCAGTTCACGGATGCATCGCATCGGTCGCGGCGAACTCAACTACGCTGAACACCGAAGTATCGACCGGACGCTGCAGGAGCTCGATGAAGTCACCCTGGACGAGGTTAATGCGGTGGCACGCCGACTGCTCGGCAAGCCCTATGGCGCGGCTGTTCTCGGTCCGTATTCGTCAAAACGATCTCTGCCACAACAACTTCGGGCGATGACGGGGTAACAGTCATGGTACTGGGCTTCTGGGATCTCGACGTGCCGATCGTTGGTGCGCCGATGGCGGGCGGTCCTGGGACGCCCGCGCTGGCGGCGGCGGTGTCCAACGCCGGCGGCCTCGGCTTTCTGGCCAGCGGGTATGTCAGTCCAGACCGGCTGGCCGACGACATCGCCGCGGCGCGGGCCGCGACCACCGGCCCGATCGGTGTCAATCTTTTCGTGCCGCAGCCCAGCGTGGCCGATGTGCACCAGTTGGACCACTATGCCGAGTTGCTCGACGAGTTGGCTGAGCACTACGACGTCCACGTCGGTTATCCGAACTTCGGCGACGACGACGGTTGGCAGCAGAAGCTCGAGGTGGTCGCCGACATGCGGCCCGAGTTGGTGTCATTCACCTTCGGCGCCCCGTCGCCGGATGTGTTGCGGTGGTTCGGCGCACTGGGCATGTTGCTCTACATCACCGTGACCTCGGCGTACGAGGCCGGGGTAGCCGTCGCCGCAGGCGCGGACGGTCTGGTGGTGCAGGGTCCGCGGGCCGGCGGGCACCGGGGCACGTTTGCGCCCGACATGGAACCAGGAACCATGTCGTTGAACGAGCTGCTCGATCGCATCGGCCACGCGCACGACGTCCCACTGATCGCCGCCGGCGGGTTGGGTAACACCGAAGACGTCGCCGCAGTGCTGCGCAGGGGAGCGGCCGCAGCCCAGATCGGCACGGCGCTACTGCTGGCCGACGAGGCCGGGACCAACGAGGCGCACCGTTCGGCTCTAGGGCATCCGCAATTCGACACAACCGTTGTCACGCGGGCTTTTTCGGGCCGTTATGCCCGCGGCCTGGCCAACGATTTCACCAGGATGCTCGGCGACGTGGCGCCGCTGGGTTACCCCGAGGTCAACCAGATGACCTCACCGATCCGTAGGGCCGCGGTCGAGATGGAAGACCCGCACGGCACCAACCTCTGGGCGGGAACGGCCTATCGACAGGCCGTCGCCGGGTCGGCGAAAGATATCGTCGACAAGCTCGGCCACATCTAGCCGATATCCGGTGTGCGGTGCGCCCACGGCTTTGCGGTTTCCAGTTGGCTCGCCACTCGTAGCAGAACGTCTTCGCGCCCATACCCGGCCACCAACTGCACGCCGACCGGCAGCCCGGCGTCGGTCCACTCGACCGGCACGTTGATGGCGGGCTGCCCGCTCATGTTGTACGGCGGGGTGAACGGGATGAACTCGAAAGCGCGCTCCATGGCTGCCATCGGATTGTCCGGGTTGTTCGCAATAGTGCCGAGCGGTATCGGAAGCTCGGCGACCGTCGGGGTGAGCAGCAGGTCCCACCCGTCGGCCCACCAGGCTTGCAGGGCGCGGCGGAAGTGGGTCGCCGCCGAGAACGCAAGGGCGTAGTCCACCGCGGTGAAATGCGCCGCGGCGTCGGCCTGAACGCGATTCATCGGCTCGAATTCGTCTGCTGCGAGCGGCCGCCCGATCTGCTCTTCGAACCGTTTCAGCCCGACGCCCATGTTGGTGCACCACAGCGCGGCGAAGTGCATCCGCAGACCGGTGTCTTCGAGCACCGCCGGCCACGCCAATTCGACGGTGTGGCCGAACGATTCGAGCAAGGTGCCGACAGACCGGACGGCCGCGGCGCATTCCGGCGCGACGGCGCCGCCTTGCGGATGGTGGTCGAGCAGGCCGATGCGCAGTCGACCGGGATCGGCGTCGAGCTCGTCGACATAGCGACGCGACGGAGGCGGCGCGATCACGGTGTCGCCGATGGCGGGCCCGCGCACCCCGTCGAGCAGTGTCGCGGTGTCGCGCACGGTGCGGCTGACGCACAGCTCCACCGACAGCGCGGTCTCGTCGCGGATCGGGCCGAGGGAGATCCGGCCCTGACTGGGCTTGAGGCCGACCAGTCCGCAGCATGAGGCGGGGATGCGGATCGAGCCGCCGCCATCGCTGGCGTGCGCGAAGGGAACCATGCCGCTGGCGACGGCGGCCGCTGCGCCGCCGCTCGATCCGCCGGGCGAACGCGTGGTGTCCCACGGATTGTGCGTCGCGCCCCATGCGAGCGGCTCGGTGGTGGGCACGCTGCCGAGCTCGGGGCTGTTCGTCCGGCCGGCGATGACGAGGCCGGCATCGCGGAAGCGGCTGACCAGCGTGGTGTCGGCCGGCGAGATCGCCGCCGCATTCTTCAGCGCGACGTTGCCGTTGGTGATGCGCTGTCCGGCGTAGCCGGCGAAGAGGTCTTTGATCAGGAACGGCACGCCGCGAAACGGCCCGTCCGGCAGGTCGGTTCGAGCAGTCTCGCGGGCGTGGTCGAACCAGCGAATCACTACCGCGTTGAGCACCGGATCGATTCGCTCAATCCGCTCGATGGTCGCCTCGAGCAATTCCAGCGGCGTCACCTCACCGCGAGCCACCAATGCGGCCTGGTCGACAGCAGCCATCCAGCGCGTGTCATCGGCTAGTGAAGTCACGCGGTGTGTCTAGCACGAACATGGTTGTCAGGCCAGCATGGCTGCGGGGTTACTGAACGGCAGCGCCAGATCGGTGGCCACCAGCTCGGACAACAGCTCACCATCGTGAGTCGAAAGCCCCTTGGCAAGAGCAGGATTCGATCGGCAAGCGGCCTGCCAGCCGTAGTCGGCGAGTTGAATGACGTACGGCATGGTGGCGTTGGTCAATGCGACCGTCGACGTCGCGGGCACCGCGGCCGGCATGTTCGCCACGCAGTAGAACAGTGTGTCGTGCACGGCGAACGTCGGGTCGTCGTGGGTGGTGGGCCGCGAGTCTTCGAAGCACCCGCCCTGGTCGATCGCGATGTCCACCAACACAGCACCCGGCTTCATGCGTGCGACAAGCGAATTGGGGACGAGCGTCGGTGCTTTGGCGCCCGGCACCAGCACCGCGCCGATGACCAGGTCGGCCTTCTTGACGGCGGCCTCGATCTCCAGGGCCGTCGAATAGCGGGTCTGCACCCGGCCGCCGAACACGGTGTCGAGCTCACGCAGCTTGGTGAGGTTGACGTCGAGCACGGTGACTGCCGCGCCCATCCCCGTCGCGATCCGGGCGGCGTGGTAGCCGGCGGTCCCTGCGCCGATCACGACGACGCTGGCCGGCTCGACTCCTGGCACACCGCCCATCAGCACGCCGCGACCACCGCGGGTGCGCATCAGGTGGTACGCCCCGACCTGAGCGGACAACCGTCCGGCGACTTCGCTCATCGGTGCGAGCAACGGCAACGCGCCGTCACCGGTTTGCACGGTTTCGTAGGCAATGGAAGTGGTGCCCGCCGCCAGCAGCGCCTCGGTGCACGATCGCGAGGCGGCCAGGTGCAGATAGGTGAACAGCGTCTGGCCGCGTCGCATTCGCGAATATTCAATCGGCGTCGGTTCCTTGACCTTGAGCACCACATCGGCGTCGGTCCACACGTCGTCGGCGTTGGCGATCAGTTCGGCGCCCGCCGCCTTGAAATCGCTGTCGGTAATCGCCGACCCGTCACCAGCGCCTGACTGGATCAGAACGTCATGGCCGCGACGGGTCAGTTCGGCAACGCCGGACGGGGTGATCGCCACCCGCAACTCGTTGTTTTTGGTCTCGGTCGGAATACCGATATGCATGAGGTCAATTGTGAAGAAAATTCAGCAGGTAAGCAATTAACCAGAAGACACGCTTATATGATGCACAAATGTCTGAAGAAAATTCGGAAAATGCGATTGGTGCGGTGGTGTCACCGAAGGATCTTCGGGCCGCCGACATCGACAGCGTCGACCGCAGAATCCTGGGCCTACTGCATGCCGACGCCCGAATGACCAACAGCGCGCTGGCCGAGGAACTCGACATCGCCCCGTCGACCTGCCATGGCCGGGTCCGGCGACTGGTGGAGTCGGGCGTGATTCGCGGTTTCTACGCCGATGTCGACCCTGCCGCGGTCGGATTGCCGCTGCAGGCAATGATTTCGGTGAGTCTGCAGTCCAACGCCCGCGGAAGGATACGAGACTTCATCCAGCAGATCCGCCGCAGGCCCCTGGTGATGGATGTCTACTTTCTGGCCGGCGCCGACGACTTCATCCTGCATGTCGCGGCCCGCGACACCGAAGACCTGCGTTCGTTCGTGGTGGAGAACCTCAACGCCGACGCCGACGTCGCGGGCACCCAGACGTCGCTGATCTTCGAGCATCTTCGGGGCGCGGCACCGATCTGACCGTCGCGGGATTCCCGATACCGGGGGTACCGGGTATGCTGCTGCCAATGTTCACGGTCAACGACGAAGCAGTCGGTCCGCACCAGCCAGGTCGCGCGGCGCCGGACGATCACGAACGGCTGGTCCTCGAAGCGCGCGACGTCGAGTTCGACTGGTCCGCGCTGCCACTGCATTACGTACCGGGCGAGCCGTTCACCACGCACGTTCTCAACGTCCTGCACCTGCTGTTGCCCGCCGGCGAAGATTTCTTCGTCGACGTGTTCAAAAAGGCGCTGCCGTTGATCAAGGACGACCAACTGCGGCTCGACGTCCAGGGATTCATCGGCCAAGAGGCGATGCACTCGCAGACGCACTCCGGCGTGCTGGACTACTTCGCCGCCAAGGACGTCGACCTGACGCCGTTCACCGACCAGATCGAGTGGCTCTTCGGAAAGCTGATGGGCGACCGGCCGCGATGGAGCACGCGGCGGCAGCACAGTTGGCTGCTCGAACAGGTGTCGGTCGTGGCGGCGGTCGAGCATTACACCGCCATCCTCGGCGAGTGGATTCTGGATAGCCCTGCGCACGACGCGATCGGCACCGACCCGGTGATGCTCGACATGCTCCGCTGGCACGGTGCCGAAGAAGTCGAGCACAAGGCAGTCGCTTTCGACGTGATGAAGCATCTGAAGGCCGGTTACTGGCGTCAACTGCGCACGCAGTTGGTGGTGTCGCCGATGATGCTGCTGATGTGGGTCCGCGGCGTCCGGTTCATGTACTCGGTTGACCGCGATCTGCCACCCGGCGCGAAAGCGCGCTGGCGGGATTACTTCACCGCGGCGCGGCGGGATCTGGTGCCCGGTCCGCTGCGGTTTGTGAGGGCTATCGGCGCGTACTACATGCCGGGATTCCACCCGTCGCAGCTGGGCGGGGTCGAGCGGGCGGTGGACTATCTCGCCATCTCACCCGCCGCGCGTGCCTCGCACTGACTGAGAGGATCCGATGACCACCATTCCGGCGAGCAGTTCCGACGTGCCCACTCGCTCTTCCGTGACCGCCTCGGACGGCGTCACCTTGGCCGTGCATGCCTACACCGCGATCGACCCGCAACGGCCGACCGTTCTGGCCATTCACGGTTATCCGGACAATCACCATCTCTGGGACGGGGTGGCCGAGCAACTCACGCGCCACTACAACGACAAATATAATATTGTGGCGTTCGACGTTCGCGGTGCCGGCGAGTCGAGCCGCCCGGCGGGTAAGGCCAATTACGTTTTCCCGCAACTGGTCTCCGATATCGGCGCGGTCATCGACAGCCTGGGCGTCGGCCCGGTGCATCTGCTGGCCCATGACTGGGGCTCGATCCAGGCCTGGGCCGCTGTTACCGACGAGGCGGTGATGAGCAAGGTCGCGTCGTTCACGTCGATCTCCGGTCCGCACTTGAGTTACGCGGGCAAGTTCTTGCGGTCAGCGCGTAGTCCGCGTGGTTTTCTCGACGTAGTCCGGCAGTTCCTGGCGTCGGGATACATCTGGTTCTTCCTGACCCCTGGGCTGCCAGAGCTGATGGTCCGGGCCGGAGTGGGCGTGAAACTCATTGAGGCGTTTGGGCGTATCGGCAACTCCAGCACCCAGACCCGGCCCGGTGAGCCGGTGCGCTCAACCGGGGACTACGTCAACGGGCTCAATCTGTACCGGGCCAACATGCCCGCACCGTTTCTGGCACCCGGCGCGACGTTGCCGGACACAGGCGTCCCGGTCCAGGTTCTGGTGCCGCGCAAGGACATCTTCGTCACCCCCGCCCTGCAGCGGTTCACCGGTTCTATTCCGTTGCGCAGCAGTGTCGTTCCGATCGAGGGCGGCCACTGGGTCGTGACCGCGCGTCCCGACGTCGTCGCCCGGTTGGCCGGCGAGTGGATCGACGGGGTTGTCGATGGCGCGGCGCCGGCGAGCCCCGAGCGGACCGGGCCACGAGACGTGCGGGGCAAGCTCGCGTTGATCACCGGGGCGGGCGCCGGAATCGGGCGCGCCACCGCCCTCGAGTTGGCCCGTCAAGGTGCCGGGACCGTCGTGATCGTCGACCGCGATCTTGCCGCGGCGCAGGAAACCGCGAAGTCCGTCCGGGAAGCCGGGGCCGGCGCCGCGGCGTACGAGGCCGATGTCAGCGACGAATCGGCGATGAATGCCCTTGCCGCGCAAGTCAAGAACGAGCACGGCGTGGTCGACATCCTGGTCAACAACGCCGGCATCGGAATGGCAGGCCGATTCCTGGAGACGACACCGGCGAACTGGGACGACATCCTGGGCGTCAACCTGCATGGTGTGCTCAACGGAAGCCGCGCGTTTGCAACGCAAATGGTGGGCCGCGGCCAGGGTGGCACCATCATCAACCTGTCAAGCGCCGCGGCGTTCCTGCCGTCGAAGTCGATGATCGCCTACGGCACGACCAAGGCCGCGGTGCTGGCGTTCAGCGAAGCGCTGCGCGCCGACCTTGCTGATGACGGCATCACCGTCACTGCGGTATGCCCCGGCTTCGTGAACACCGACATCGCCAAAAGCACTGTCTACGCTGGTATGTCGGCTGAACAGCAGGATCGCGCCAGGCACCGGGCCGACGCGGCATACCGTCGTCGCAACTACACGCCGGAAGCGACCGCCAGGGCGATCGTCAAGGCGATCAAGAGCGGCCCGCCGGTGGTGCCGATCGCGGCCGAATCCAGAGTGGCCTATGCGATGCGCCGCATCAGTCCGTCGCTGATCCGACTGTTGGCTCGCTATGACATCCGGCAATCGTAAGCCCGCTGTGTCGCAGAGTATTTGGGCGAGCAGGCCTGCAGACATCTACAGTCGCCGCAAACGAGACCGGCTCTATACGGTGTTGTGGGGCCTGGGCACGATGCTCGGCGGGTTCGCCTCTGCGACGCCGTGGGCGCCGTCCCGGGTCGTGCCGGTGGGGCGAACGCGCACCGCGGTTGTCACCAAGCGTGAGCTGATCACCCCGGATGTGGTTGCGCTGACGTTCGCCGACGTCGACGGCGGCCTGCTTCCTTCCTGGACGCCGGGGAGCCACATCGACGTCCAACTGCCGTCGGGCCGTCGTCGGCAGTATTCGCTGTGCGGATCGCCCGGCCGGCGAACGGATTACCGGATCGCAGTGCGCCGGATCGCCGACGGCGGTGGCGGATCGATCGAGATGCACGACGCGTTCGACGTCGGTGACCGGCTGGTGTTCGAGGGTCCTCGCAACGCGTTCTATCTCGGCGGCCAGGAGCATGACGTGTTGTTCGTGATCGGCGGTATCGGGGTGACGCCGATCCTGTCGATGATGCGGGCAGCGCAGCAACGCGGAATGAATTGGCGCGCGATCTATGCCGGCCGCAGCCGGGAGTACATGCCGCTGCTCGACGAGGTCGTCTCGCTGGCGTCCGACCGGGTCACGGTGTGGGCGGACGACGAGCGCGGCGGATTCGCCACGGCCGATGACCTGCTTGCCGGCGCGACACCCGCGACGGCGGTGTATGTGTGCGGGCCGACGGCGATGCTGGAATCGGTACGCACTGCGCGCGACAAGTACGCGAACGCGCCACTGCATTACGAGCGCTTCAGCCCGCCGCCAGTAGTCGACGGCATCCCGTTCAAGCTGGAGCTCGCTCGCTCTCAGCGCGTGCTGGACGTCCCTGCAAACCGGTCGGCGCTCGACGTCATGCTCGACGCCGATCCGACGACCGCGCATTCTTGCCGGCAAGGCTTCTGCGGCACCTGCAAGGTCAAGGTCATCAGCGGAGACGTCGACCACCGCGGCCGCGCGGGAGAAACCGACGGCGAGATGCTGGTGTGCGTCTCCCGCGCCGCCGGCGGCCGGCTGGTGATCGACGCGTAACGCCGGCTAGGGCGCCGGCGCCAGCTGCAACTGGTTGGTCTCCTGGTAGCCCGCTTTGTTGCCGCAGGCATCGACATTGTTCGTGATCTGGACCGTGCCGGCCAGGCTGTTCGGGTCCCACGAGTAGACGAAATGTATGGCTTTCGGTATGTCGCCGCCTTGCTCACAGGACACGCCGCCGTGGCCGTCCAGTATCCACTGGCCGTTGACCAGATGCGCCTGCCCTAAGTGGCCGATGTTCGAGCACCCGTCCCCGCAGGGAGTGAAGTACCAGTCGCTGTGGACCTGGTGACCATCGGGGTAGGTCTCGGTTTCGATGTAATGGCCGTTCAACGGGTCGCCGGACGCGGGAGCCGCGAGTCCGAGAGCGAGACCGGCGAACATCGCACCCGCGGCCAAGCCGCGTGTGATCGTCATCATCCGCTTCCTTTCGTGAAGCTGGTCGGTGCGTCGGGCACTGTTGGTGGGTATTACAGGAGGCTTTCAGCTCGCGTGCCCTTTGGCAAAGTTCTGCACGGTGAACGGACGGTTACGAATCGGCGCGGCCGACCGGTCTAAAACCTTTACTCGATCTTGACCGTCTGTTGAATAGCCTCACCGACGATATCGAAGGTGATTACCCTTCACATCGTGGAGCTGGGGGTTTTGGGACCTCTTCAGGTCCGGCGAGATGGTGCGCCGGTCACGATCCCGGGCGCCAAACCACGCGCCGTCCTGACGATACTCGGGCTGCACGGCGGTGCTGTTGTGTCCGCCGACACCCTCTTTGAGTTGCTCTGGGGCGACGACCCGCCCCGAACTGCCGCAAAGGCGTTGCAGACCCACATCTCCTCGTTGCGTCGCACCCTGGGCGACGGCTTCGTTGTGACGCAGGGGACGGGTTGGGCACTCGCGGAGAGCGAAGTCGATGCGTCGCGTTATAAATCAGCAGCCCGACTCGCGCGCGACGCCGCTGCTGCCGGCGACATCAGCCAGGCGGTGGCCCATTTCGAGGAGGCACTCGCCCTGTGGCGCGGCATCCCCGAATTGCCGGACGGTCGGCGGGGCACATCAGAGAAGACCCGCTGGATCGAAGGCCATGCCGCGCTGGTGGAGGACCGGGCCGATGCGCTGCTCGCCACGGGCCGTGCCGCGGAGATCATCGGCGAGCTCGAGGCCGCGGTGGCCGAGGCGCCGCTACGCGAAAGACGATGGGGCCAACTCATGCTCGCGCTCTACCGCGCCGGGCGGCAGGGTGAAGCCCTGGCCGCCTTCAAACGGGCGCGCACGGTGCTGGCCGAGGAGTTGGGAGTCGATCCGGGACCGGAGCTCCGGCGACTCGAGACGGCGATCGTCGCACAGGACGCCGCATTGGAAGTAGTTGCGGCAGAGAACCTTCCATCCGTAATGCGAGCCGTGACCTTTCTGCTCACCGATATTGAAGGGTCGACGGCCGCCTGGGAGGCAGACGCCGACGCCATGGCGGTGGCACTCGCACGACACGACGAACTGGTCGAGCAGGTTGTTACGTCACGCGGCGGACGGCTGATCAAGACGCGCGGCGAGGGCGACGCTACGTTCTCGGTCTTCGAGCGACCGTCGGCAGCAGCCGCGGCCGCTTTGGAGCTACAGGACGCAATCGTTCACGAGCAGTGGAACCTTCGAGAGCCGATGCGTATCCGGATCGCGCTGCACACCGGTGAAGTCGAGCTCCGCGACGGCGACTACTTCGGTCGGGCGGTCAACCGCGCTGCACGTCTGCGGTCGTTGGCGACGGGTGGACAGATCCTGTGTTCGGGCGCGACCGCCGAACTCGTCATCGACTCGTTGCCCGACGACGTCGTGCTCGCCGACCTCGGGATGCGTCAGCTCCGCAATCTGGCACGCCCGGAGCACGTTTTCGAGCTTCGGTTGGAGACCGCAGTCGAGGGCTTGCAGGACGAGGCGAGCGCGACACCCCTGGAGCGGCCGGGCCTTCCGGCGGTATTGACCGGCTCCGGCCCATTCGTCGGGCGCGGTCGCGAACTTGAAGGACTCGTGTCCGCATGGCAGACCGCGCTGGCAGGCGGCGCGCATGCGGTGCTGATCGCCGGCGAACCCGGAGTGGGCAAGACCCGATTGGCCGGCGAGTGGTCGCAGCAGGCCTACCAGCAAGGGGCGGTCGTGTTGTACGGCCGCTGCGATGAGGATCTCGGCGTGCCGTACCAGCCGTTCGCCGAAGCGCTCCGGTCGCTCGTGCCCTGCCTCGGCAGCACCCGGCTTCGGGCGACGCGCGGCGTGGAAGCACTACTGCCATTGGTTCCCGGGCTGACCGATGTGCTACCCGATCTCGCCGCGCCGACCCGGGCGGACCCGGATACCGAACGTTACGCATTGTTCGACGCCGTGGTTGCGCTGTTGGAAACGGCTTCCACGGCAGCGCCCGTTGTCCTCGTACTCGACGACCTGCATTGGGCCGCCAAGCCAACACTGCTTCTGTTGCGACACTTCCTGCGCTTCGGCGATCACGCCCGGGTACAGATCGTCGGCACCTACCGCAGTACCGATCTTGACCGGTCCCACCCCCTGGCCGCGATGCTCGCCGACCTTCACCGCGACGGCACTTCCAGCCGGATCAATCTCAGTGGCCTCGATGAGGATGACGTCAGCGCTTACGTAGCCAAGGCCGGCTACGACGACGAAGAGCTCGGTCGCGCATTGGCATCCGTCACGGGCGGCAACCCGTTCTTTCTCATCGAGGCGCTACGGCATGTGGACGAAAGTGGCGGTGTTTGGGACCCGAGCACGCTGCCTCAAGGTGTTCGAGAAGCTGTGAGCCGCAGACTTTCTCGTCTCCCGGTGGAGACGAACAAAGCCCTTGCCGCTGCCGCCGTGGTCGGTAGTCGGTTTGCGTTAGAGCTCGTGGAGAAGGTAGTCGAGGAGGACCTGGTCGACGCGTTCGACGAGGCGTGCAAGGCCGGCATCGTCATCGAAGAGCCGGGTGGTCGCTATCGCTTCAACCATGCCCTCGTCCGACAGTCGCTACTTGCCGAACTCCCTTCGATGCGACGCATGCGGCTGCATCAACGCATTGCCGTGACGCTGGAGACCCAGCCCGGCGCCGACGACGAACTGCTGGCGGAACTGGCGCATCACTACTTCGAATGTGCGTGGGCGGGCAACGCGGCCAAAGCCGTTGAGTATTGCCGGCGCGCCGCGGATCAAGCGATGGCACGCCTCGGCTACGAGGGTGCCGCTGACCTCTACGACCACGCCCTGCACGCGTTGGAGGAGATCGACGACGAGCTGCCCGACCGCGACGATCAGGCCGCTGAGCTACTCGTCGCGCGCTGTGAGGCTCTCCTTGCCGCGGGTGACGTAGGTTCAGCGGTGGGCGCAGTCTCGCAATTGCAACAAGTGACAATGCATTCGGGGCGCCTAGCGGCATGGGCAACGTGTTTCGACGGCCAGCTGTCTATGTTGATCCATCCCGAGCGATTGGACGAGGCTGAAACCGCATTAAGCGCGGCTGCCAACAAACTGGCCGAATTAGACGACGCCGCAGGCGAAGCCAAAGCCCATACCGTTCGGGCCTCGTGTCTCGCCCGCCTCGGGCGAATCGGCGATTGCGAAGTCGCGCTCGACGACGCCCTCACAGCGGCGCGGCGCGCGCGTGATCATCGCCGGGTCAACGCGGTGCTGGCCGGCGCACCACTCGCTGCGTTGTGGGGCCCGAACCCGGTGCCACGTGCGGGCGGCCGGTGTCTTGATGTGGTGCGGCTACTGCGGATCACGACCGACTCGCCGGCGGTCGAAGCGACGTCGACGCGGTGCCAGGCCGTGTTGGAGGCCTTCCGCGGCCGCGACGCGGCAGCCCGCCGGATGATCGACTCCGCGCGGCGCACGGTCACCGAACTCGGTCTGCGCCATGCCCTTCTCGAGGTCGAGCAGTTCGCCGGCATTGTGGAGCTCGTCTTGGGCGATCCGGCCGCGGCCGAGCCGCATCTGCGTAAGGCCTACAAAGGGTTTCGTCGCATGGGTCTCGATGCCGATACCGCCGAGACCGCCGCGCTTCTCGGTCGCGCCTGTCTGGCGCTCGACCGAGATGCTGAGGCCGACGAATTATGCACCGAGAGTGAGCGTCTCGCAGGACACGCATTCAAGCCAGCGATCGCGTGGCGTACGGTTCGGGCTCAGCTCCTTGCGCGCCAAGGCGATCACAGGGAGGCTCGACAGGTTGCGCAGGCTGCAGTCACCCTGGCGGAGCGCACCGACGCGTTGGTTGATGATGGCGATGCGTGTCTGTCATTGGCGACGGTGTTGGGCGCCGGCGGCGACGCCGCCGGGGCGCGGGCTGCCGCCGAGCGGGCGGCCAACCTGTATGAGCGCAAAGGGGCTGCGGCGCTGGCTGATAAGGCGCGCTCCATGCTCGACGAACGTGTCGAGGCAAATGCCCCGACTGCACCCGAAGCACCCGTTGTCGAGACTCACACCGCGGCCGTCCATGCGAGCCAACGCGTGATGGCCGCGATTGCTCGCGAGGCCTGGGACGAATTCGAGCAGATGTTCGCACCCGAGGGCTCTGTCGAGAGTCGGCGGAAGATCGTCGGCTTTAAGCGGACCGAATTCCGTTCGGACGAGGTGATACATCAGACAAGGCGCGATCTCGAGACCGGGATCATGCGGACGAACCTTGTCGTTGTTGCCGTGCGAGGCGAGCGCCTGGCTCTCGCTCGAATGACGTTGGGCACTCCAGACGCGAGCCCCGGAGCGCCGCAAGACGAATTTCTCTATCTATACGGCCTTGACGAGGAGGGTCGAATCGCGTTGCAGGTGTGGTTCGACCTCGACGACATCGACGCCGCGATCGCCGAACTCGATGCCGTGCACGCCCAATTCGAGGAGGCGCAACGTCGAGTCCCACTCGCGAACGCCGCGAGTCGAGTCGACGATCGGGTCAACGAGCTCTTCGCTGACCGTCGCTGGGACGAAATCGACGCGCTGTTAGCCGACAACGTTCAGGTCGATGACAGGAGGCGAGGACTCCACCGTGAGGGCGCCGACCACGCCACAGAGCTCGCCAATGCGCGTGCGATCGCGGACATCGGAGTCAAGAATATGACGTCACGGGTTCTCGCGATTCGCGGGCAGCGCCTCGCCCTCACTCGTACCGTTTTCTCGGGTCGAGACCAGCGGCCCGAGGCGTTCCGCACCGAGATACTCCGCATCGCAGAAATCGACAACGACGAACAAATCGTCGCGTACGTAGCGTTCGACCTCGACGACTTCGACGCAGCTATTGTCGAGCTCGAATCCCGCTACATCACAGGCGAAGCCGCCGCACACGCGCACACGTGGTCCGTCGTCGCAGCTGGTTATGCCGGTTTCAACCGGCGCGAGCTCCTCGCGACTACGCCCGACTGGGTGAACATTGACCACCGACGTGGAGCGGCGTTCGCGGACGGCGACATGATTGCGTACATCCAAGCGGCATGGGACGACTCGCCTGACACCAAGATCTACATCGGGGCGGTGCATCGGCTCAACAAGATGGGGGCGGTCGTCACCCATTTGGCGCGAGGAATCTCACAAGAGGGCTTCGACGCCGAGTGGCGCGATGTCCATGTGCTGGCGGTGGAAGGCGATGTCTTCAGCCGCGCCGAGCTATTCAACGAAGGAGACCTCGACGCCGCGATCGCGAGGTTCGACGAGCTCAGCCGGCCGGTGCCGCGGCCGGAAAACGCGGCAAGCCGCGCGTCCGATCGCTATTTCGAACTAGTCGGCGCCCGCGACTGGGACGCAGTCGCGGGAGAGCTGGCCGTCGACTATTACACGGACGATCGTCGTCACATCGTTGGTGGCGCAATTCACGGTCGAGATGCCGAGATCGCCAGCGTGCGAGTGCAAGCCGACCTCGGTGTGACCCACGTCGCGTCTACTGTCATTGCGGTCCGCGGCGAGCGCCTCGCCCTCAGCCGTGTCCGCTACTCGGGTCGCAATCAAGAGTCAGAGGCATTCGTTGCGGAGATGCTGATCGTCTTCGAAATAAACGCAGACGGCCGGTTCGCAGCAGCCGTCGCATTCGACCTGGACGACTTCGATGCTGCCATCGCGGAACTCGACGCCCGATACCTCGCCGGCGAGGCGGCCGCCCACGGTGACACATGGTCGACCCTCGCGACCGCCTTTGCCACGTTCAACCGACACGAGCTACCCAAGCTGACGCCCGACTGGGTCAACATCGACCACCGACGCGGAGCAGCCTTCGCCACCGGCGACATGACGGCCTACATCCACGACTTGTTCGACGATGCGCCGGACATCAACATCTACATCGAGGTCGTGCATCGCCTGAGCGACCTCGGAGCAGTCTTAACTCAGGCAGCGCATGGCACCTCGCAACGCGGCTTCGAGGCCGAATGGCGGGAGAGCTCGATTTTCGCGTTCGACGGCGATCTGATCAGCCGCTGCGAACTGTTCGACCGCGCAGACCTCGACGCCGCGATCGCTAGGTTCGACGAGCTCAGCGGGCCCGCGACGCGGCTGGACAACGTAGCAAGCCAAGTAGCCGCGCGCTTCGTCGCGCATTTCGCGACGGGCGATTGGGACGCCATGGCGGAGCTCTTGGCCGACGACTTTTCCGGCGACGATCGGCGTCCGGTGGTGAGCGCGGGAGTCCGACATGGTCGAGACGCCCAGATGGCTAACACGCGGGCGATCGCCGAGCTGTGGTCCACAAACGTAACGCGGAGCGTCATCGCGACCCGCGGAAAAAACCTTGTCCTCGGACGTATTACCTTCTCGCGTCGAGACGAAGGGGTCGAAGCGTTCCTTACCGAGGTGCTCATGATCGTCGAGATCAACGCCGACGAGAAACTCGCGTCGATCGTCACGTTCGACGTCGACGACTTCGATGCTGCCATCACCGAACTCGACGCTCGGTACCTCGCCGGGGAAGCGGCCGCTCACGCACGCACATGGTCGGTGATCACGGCAAGCTACGACGCGATGAGCCGGCACGAGTTGCCCGCGATGACGCCCGACTGCGTGAGTGTTGACCATCGCCACGCGGCGGCGTTCGCACCGGGCGAGCTGACCTCATACATCCGTGCGGGGTGGGAGCTCGACCAGACCGTCCGACCCTATGTTCAGGAAGTGCACCGGCTGAACGATCTCGGAGCAGTTTGCACCGCTGCGACTCACGGCGCTTCGTGCGATGGCTTCGACGCCGAGTGGCGCGAGATCGCCCTGACGACGGTCGACGATGACGAGATCAACCGCCTCGAGCTGTTCGGCGAATCAGACCTCCACGCCGCGATCGCGAGGTTCGCAGAACTGCATCCGCGAGAGCGGCGACTGGAAAACGCGGCAAGCCGTGTGATCGAGCGCTGGTCGGCGCACTTTGCAGCCCGCGACTGGGACGCGCTCGCGGAGGTACTGGCCGACGACATCTCGGTCGACGATCGCCGGCGGGTCGTAAACGCAGGGACCCGACACGGTCGAGATGCCGAGATCGCAAACCTCCGGGCGACCGCCGACGCCGGATTCATGTACATAACGTCCGTCATCATCGCGGCCCGTGGGGAGCGCCTCATCCTCACACGCTCCGCGGGCCACGATCGCGGGTCCGAGGAGTTCCTGTCGGATGCGCTGGGCATCCTCGAAATCAACTCTCACAATCAAATGGCAGCGATCGTCATTTTCGACCCCGAAGATTTCGACGCCGCGATCGCAGAGCTCGAAAGCCGTTACCTCGCCGGCGAAGCGGCGGCACACGCACGAACCTGGTCGGTTATTGCGCAGGCGTTTGCCGCGCTCAACCGGCGTGAACTCCCTGCGGCAACATCGGACTGGATCAGCGTCGACCGTCGACGACTCGCGATGATCGACGCGGGCGGTCTCAGGGAATACCTCCGTGCCACCTGGAACCTCTCGCCGCAGTCCGGCATCTACGTCGAGGCTGTGCATCGGGTTAGCGACTTCGGCGCGGTCGTCACCCACGTGATAAATGGAACCTCCCACGAGGGCTTCGACGCCGAGTGGCGCGTGATCGATCTCGTGGGAGTAAACGGCGAGCTGATCAACCGGTGTGAGCTATACGACGAGGCAGACAGCGACGCCGCGATCGCGAGGTTCGACGAGCTCAGCAGCCCGACACCGCGGCTGGAAAACGCGGCAAGCCAAGTGACAGAACGCTTTGCGGTGCAACTGAGGGCACGCGACTGGGACGCCATGGCAGAACTGCTGGCCGATGACTTCTGCAGTGACGATCGCCGTGGCGTGGTCGGCGCGGGAATCCAGCGCGGTCGGGACGCACATATGGCGGACATGCGAACAATCGTCGACCTTTGGGTCACGAACGTTTCGTCGACCATCGTTGCGACCCGCGGGGAACGCCTTGTCCTCATGCGTACCCACTTCTCGGGCAGTGACCAAGGTCCTGGGGCGTTCCTCACAGAGGTCTTCGGCCTCGTCGAGATTGACACCGACCAGCGGATCGTCGTGATCGTCTCATTCGATCTCGACGATTTCGACGCCGCCATCGCCGAGCTGGATGCTCGATACCTCGCCGGGGAAGCGGCCCCGCACTCGGCCGTGTGGTCAGCCGTTATGCAGGGTTTCGTGGCACTCAACCGGCACGAGCGGCCCCCCATGACGCCAGATTTGGTCAGCGTCGACCACCGGCGAGGGCGAGCGTTCACGCCCGGCGATCTGCCCGCATTTCTTGACGCGACTTGGGAGCTCATGCCACAAGCCTCGCTCTACATCGGTAATGTGCACCGGCTGAACGACATCGGCGTCGTCATCACCTACGTGGTGCACGGGACCACGGCAGAAGGCTTCGGCGCCGAGTGGCGTCAGATCACCGTGCTGAAGATCGCGGGCGATGGCATGAGCCGCTGCGAGATGTTCGACGAGGAAGACCTCGACGCCGCGCTCGCCCTGTTTGACGAATTGCAGCCGCGGGCGCCGCGGCTCGAGAACACGGCAAGCCGAGTGGATAAGCGTTTTCAGGCCTGCTTCGCCGCTCGCGACTGGGACGTAATGGCCGGGATGCTGTCCGACGGCTTTTCCATCGAAGATCGGCGTCGAGTCGTGAACATGGGGAACCTGCATGGTCGAGATGCCGAAATCGGCGTGCATGCATACGCTGTTGCCGGAACCCAGAATGTGACATCAACTGTCATTGCGACACGCACGCAGCGCCTCGCTCTAAGTCATTACCGATTCTCGGGACCCGACCAAACGTCCGATGCCTTCCGCATCGAGATGCTCGTGGTCGTCGAGATCGATGCCGACGAGCAGATGGCGGCAGCCGTCGTTTTCGACGCCGACGAGATCGACGCTGCCATCGCCGAGCTCGATGCCCGCTACCTCGCCGGGGAAGCGGCCGCGCACGCGCACACGTGGACCGCCATCGTAGGGGCTTACGCCGCGATTAACAGGCACGAACTTCCCCCCACGACAACGGACTTCGAAGATGAAGACCATCGGCGGGGGGCCGCTTTCGAGCCGGGCAGCATGATCGAATACCTCCGTGCCGGATGGGATCTCGGCCACAACATCCATTTCTACATCGAAGCCCTGCATCGACTGAGTGATCTCGGAGCAGTCGTGACTCACAAGGGGTGTGGGAGCTCGCCCGAGGGTTTCGATGCTGAGTGGCGAGAGGTGATGCTGCTTACCGCTGATGGTGAATCGTTCAGCCGCTGTGAGGTATTCGACGAAGCAGACGTCGACGCCGCTCTCGCGAGGTTCGATCAGCTCAGCCGACCGGCACCGCGTCTGGAGAACACCGCAAGCCGGGCCAACGCGCGCTTTGTCGAGTGCGTCACCGTCCGCGACTGGGACGCTATCGGTTCGATTCTGGCCGACGATCATTACAGCGATGACCGGAGGCGGGTAACCGGCACCGGGATCCGCCGCGGTCGGGATGCCGATATCGAAAACATTCGCGCGATCACAGATCTCGGCGGGGATGTGACGGCCGAGGTCGTCATGACCCGCGGGGACCACCTCACCCTCACTCATACGCGCGTCTCCTTTGACCACCAGCAGCAAGGGTTCCTCGCCGAGGCGCTCGTCCTCGCCGAGATCGACCTCGACGGCCGTATTACGGCGACCGTCATTTTCGACCTCGACGACTTCGAGGCCGCAATCGCCGAGTTGGATGCCCGCTACCTCGCCGGCGAAGCTGCACCGTTCGCGACCATCTGGTCGGCAGTCGCGGGGTTCTACGGGGCGCTCAATCGACACGAAATCCTTGCGATGCCTGACTGGGTGAACGTCGACCACCGCCGAGCTACAACGGTGACATCCGGTGATATGGCCTCGAGTATCCGCGCTACGTGGGATGTCGCACCAAACATCACCCGCGCAGTCGAGGCCGTGCACCGGTTGAACAACCTCGGTGCGGTCGTCACCCACACGGCAGACGGGACGTCGCGAGAGGGCTTCGACGCCGAGTGGCGGCTGATCGCACTTCTGATGTTCACGGGCGACCTGGTCAACCGGTGCGAGCTGTTCGACGAGTCGGACCTCGACGCCGCGATCGCCAGGTTCGAGGAACTGAATCAACGGGCGCCGCGGCTGCAAAACACGGCAAGCCGGGCCAACGCGCGCTGCCTTGCGTGCGTCACCGCGCGCGACTGGGACACGATGGCTTCGATTCTGGCCGAGGACTTTTGCAGCAACGATCGGCGGCGAGTAACCGGCGCCGGAACCCGCCGCGGTCGGGATGCCGAGATCGAGAACATGCGGGTGGTCGCAGATCTCGGGGGGAAGTTCACGGTCGAGGTCATCGCGACTCGCGGCGACCACCTCGTTCTCTCTCGTAGCTTCGTCTCCGTTGGCCAGCAGCAGCAAGGGTTCGTCGCTGACATGCTCGGCCTCGTCGAGACCAACCTCGACGGCTGTATGACGTCGGTCACCTTGCTCGACCTCGAGGACATCGAGGCAGCGCTTGAGGAACTCGACGCCCGGTATCTCACCGGCGAAGCGGCCGCGCATTCAGAGACTTGGTCGGCGATTGCAGACGTATACGCTGCGATCAATCGCGGTGAGATGCCCGCGGCCGCAACAGACTTGGTAGACATGGATCATCGCTCATTCGCAGCGATCGGGTCCGGTGACCTGATGGCATACCTCCAGGCGGCGTCGGAAGACGCGTCACAGAGCGGTATTTATATCGAGACCGTTCATCGGCTGAGCGACCTTGGCGCGGTCACCACACATGTGGCGAAGGCGACGTCAAGTGGAGGGTTCGACGCCGAATGGCGCATAACTAGCTTCTTCGTTGTCGGCGGCGGTCTGGTTAACCGCTACGAGTATTTCGACGAGGCCGATCTCGAGGCCGCGCTCGCCCGCTTCGACGAACTACACCGGCAGCCGC
>JBAWAV010000154.1:0-1567 GCA_049589475.1 Mycobacterium sp. | reverse complement strand
TGGAACCGAGCCCGTCGGGCCGTCGCTGCACCACGCAGTGCACCACCCGCACTCCGGCCGCCCTGGCCGTCGGCAACAGCTTGGTGATGTTGGGCAGCGCAACGCGGCGTGCTTCGTCGGCGAGCATCGCCAGCCCGGCATCCGGTCCGATGACGGCGCCCTGACATTCCTGGGTGACGATCGCGGTGTGTTTCGGGTCGACGAGATCGGCGAGTGCGGGCTTGCCGGCGCTCATGCGGGCACTTCGTAGAACTGAGCCGCCCACTTACGCAGCGCCATATACCCTTTCGCGTCGGTCTTGGACAGCGCCGGATTCTCCACATATTTCTGGTAGCGCCAGATCTGCAGATCGTCGAAGACCGTTGACAGGAAGTGCTTTTCGATGGTGTCACGCAGCTCGCCGTGCGGTACGTCAGCGGAGTCGCCGGGGATTCGCGGCCACCAGATCGAGTAGAACAGGTCCGAGCACTCGTCGTCGACCGGCGTGCAGGTGAAGATCAGCCGATGATTCTGGGCGCCCTCGAAGACGCTGATCGCTCCGCCCAGTCCGAACAGGTGGCTGTGAAACCGCAACGCGAGATCGTCGGGGTTGTCGCTGCGTGCGTCCGGCCAGCCTGCGACGAACTGCCATTCATGGTCGACGATCTTCCAGTCCAACAGTCTGGGCGTCACGGTCGCGTGATGCACATATTCGAAATGTGCACTGTCCGGCGCATTTTCGGCGACGATCTGCGGATGCACCGGTTCACGCTCTGCCCGTCGGGAGAACTCCGGATACGCGCGGTAGTAGGCGGCCGGATCGGTGTCGAATTGCGGGAACTTGTTGAAGATGTCCGGCATCTCCCACTGCGGCTCCTTGCCGTCGGGCTGATGCCAGATGAACACGCAGTCGTACTGTTCCCGAACCGGAAAGACCCGCAGCCGCAGCGCGCGATTGGGTCGGTCCGGCTGGTACGGGATGTATCGATTGGTGCCGTCGGGTCCCCAGCGCCAGCCGTGGAACGGGCACTGGACGCAGTCGCCGACGACGGTGCCGCCATGGCCGATGTGAGCGCCGAGGTGTTTGCAGTGCGCTTCCAGGACGTGCAACTCGCCGCCCTCGTCGCGGTAGGCGACCAGATCCTCGCCGAAATAGTGCAATGGCCGGACCTCGCCGATCGGGAATTCGGGAGACCAACCGACCATGAACCAACCGGTGACTTTCCAGGTGAAGGGAACTTTCACACCGGCTCCTCAAGCACTCGTGGCGGCGATACTAAATACGTTACAGTATGGATTCCAGGTTGAGGGAGGCGTTGCGCAGTGGCTGACGAGCTCGAAGCGATTCGGCAGTTGAAAGCACGTTATTGCCGGTTTCTCGACGCGAAGGACGCCGACGGATGGCGCAGTGTTTTCAGCGCCGACGTGGTGGTCCTGCTCGACATGGCGGTCTCGACCGGCGGAGCCGACCCGATGACGGCGCCGCCGGTGGAGGGCGTCGATAACTTCGTCCCGATGGTGCTGGCCAGTTTGGAGAATGCGGCTACCATGCACCACTGCCACACCCCGGAAATCACCCTCACTTCGC
>JBAWAV010000153.1:0-9426 GCA_049589475.1 Mycobacterium sp. | reverse complement strand
CCCTCCCACCAGTCTGCGCGCGTTGTCGACATCGCTTGCGGCACAGGAATTCTCGCTGACCGCATTCAACGCGAGCTCCATCCCGCGCGGGTCTACGGCGTGGACATGTCCGAGGGCATGCTCAATCAGGCCCGCTCGCGATCGACGAAGGTGCAGTGGCTTCGCGGCCCCGCCGAGCAGTTGCCGTTCGACGATGGGGCGCTGGATGCGGTCGTGACGACGTCGGCGTTCCATTTCTTCGACCAGCCCGCGGCGCTGCGCGAATTCCATCGTGTACTGGCGCCGGGCGGCTTGGCGGCGGTGTCGACGATGAGCGCCCGCCAGCAACTACTGCCGGGCAGCAGGTTGGCACCCGCGCACAGTCCGACACCGGCCGAGATGCGGCGGCTCTTCGAGGGCGCCGGGTTCACCATCGTCGAGCAGCGCCGGGTGCGGCGTCCGCTATGGACGCGGCCCATCGCCGACCTGTTCACGGCCGGCGTGAAGAGCTGAGGCCTGCAGCGCCTCATCGAGTGTCCACACCGCGACGCCAAGCAGCACAACGTCTTTGAGTAGGAATTGGCCGGGCATCGCCGACAATACCGGGATTGGTCCGGCGAACCGGCTGATCACGCCGGGCGTGGTGAACAGGAAACTCAGCGTCCCGCAGAACAGCAGGATCGCCAGCGCGCTGCCGATTGCCGACAGCCGCGGCGACAGTGGTCGGGTGACGATCAGAAGCGCAGCAACGATCTCCATCGTCCCGAGGCCGCGCGCCACAGTGTTGACACTGAACACGTCGTAGACCCAGCTCATCAACGGGCTGCGCTCGATCAGCACCCGGCTTTCCATCTTGATGTACTTGCCGAATCCAATCCACGCTAAAACCAGTGCAAGGCCGTAGCGGCTGATCGCCTGGCCCAGCGCTGAAAGGCGGGTTGCCGTAGACACATCAATGCTCCATTCGAATTACGTGCCGCGTCTCCGTCGAGAACAACGGCTCACCGGGCCGTTCGGTTCACGGTCCGCTCGGCCGCGCGCTCGTCCCAGTAGTCGAAGTTGACGACCTCACTCAGCGGTCGTCGCCGCACCGGGCCATGGCGTCCCTTCGGCCAGCCAATCACGATGTGGCCGGCCAACATCCAGTCCTCAGGCACGCCTACGGCGTCGCGCAGCAACTGTTCGCCGCCGTAAGCGCCCCAGCTGGTCAGGCACGCCCCCAAGCCCTGAGCGCGGGCGGCCAGCAAGAAATTCTGCATCGCGGGAAAGATCGACCCGCCGAGCAGTAACTCTGACGCAGTCGGAAAGTGCTTCTGCGCGAACAGAACCGACGTGAACTCACCGGCGCGGTCGTGCAGCTCGTAGGTCGCCCGATTGGTGCGGGCGCGCCGGCTGTTGTCGTCGTCGGCCGGTCGGCTCATGCCGTAGACAGGTTCGATGACCTCCAGCGCGCGGGCGGCCGCCTTGGCCACCACGGCCCGCTGCGCCGGCGACCGCAGCACCACGAAACGCCATGCCTGGGCGTTGGCCCCCGATGGGGCCCACATCGCCGCTTGAAGGCACCGCTGCAGCGTGGCGTCGTCGACGGGCTCATCGGTGAACCGTCGAATGGTCCGCGCCGTCGACATTGCTTCCCACACGTCGGTAGTCGCTCCCGGCATGCCGGCTCCCTTCTGGTGTCCTCCCGGAAGAACCTACGGGTTCGCGAGCGTCCGGTACGTCGTGGCCAACCAGGTCGGTCCGTTGCAAAATTCGTGGTCGATCCACCACACCAGCAAGCCCAACGTGGCAGAGGTGTAGAACTCGGCGGCCACCTCGGCGGGCACCTCGGTGCCGGACTGGCCGAATTGTGGCCGCAGATGCTTTCGCAGCAGATCGCCGATCAGCCGACGGAGATAGCGCTGGACCAGTGCCCCGCCCTGTCGTCCGCACAGGGCGCGGTACACGCGTTGGTTTCGGTATGCGTGCTCGAAGAGCAGCGTCGCCGGCGGTGTCACGTCGATCGGGCCGGCAGCCGGGATCTCGGCGAGTTGGTCCTCTAGCTGCGCCCGCATCTCGTCGAAGCTGGCCATCAGCAGCGCTTCTTTGTCCTGATAGTGCACGTAGAAGGTTGATCGGCCGACGTCGGCACGATCGAGGATGTCCTGAATGGTGGTCTTTTCGTAGCCCTGCTCGATGACTAGCGAGAGAAAAGCGTCGTGGAGCAGCTTGCGGGTGCGCTTGACCCGACGATCCGGTGCCGCGACTTTCCTGACAATTCGTGCGCCATGTTCGGTATCGGACATTTCGCCTCCATTGGTTGTTGACGGAATTATCGGCACCACACTTGTATTGAACACGATGTTCGTAAACATACTCAGTGTTTAGCAAGCGATACGACCGAAGGGATTCGCGCCCATGAGCACACTGCCGACGTATGTCTGGGCGATGGTGCTGGCCGGCTTGATCGGCACCGTCGCAACCATTTCCGTCATGCTCTGGCGCGGCGCTCTCACTGCCGGCTCGGGTCGCGGTAGCGCCAGCCGAGCCGCTGTCGCGTTCGCGATTCTGTGGGGCGCTTGGGTGTTGGCCAGTGTGTTGCTTGCTGATGCCGAGGTGTATCGGTTCGAGCCGACGAGGCTTGTGCCGTTGCTCCCTGTCGGATTGGTCTGCGCGCTCACTGTGGCGCTGTTGTTGACCCGCCTCCCTGTGGTGGCGCGCATCTTGACCGAGCCCGATGCGCTATGGCGGTTGACGGTGCCACAAATCTTTCGGGTCGAAGGCGTGACCTTTCTGGTTGCGATGGCGTTGGGTCGGCTGCCGGCCGTGTTCGCGCTACCCGCCGGGCTGGGCGATATCGCGATCGGGGTCGAGGCGGTGTTTGTCGCACGTAACCTTCGACGCGGCGTGGGCGGCCGTCGCGTGGTGTGGTTCAACGTCCTGGGTCTCGTCGACCTGGTAGTCGCACTCGGTATCGGCTTCGCCGCGGCGCCTGCCGCTCTTCGACTGCTGTCCGTGTCGCCGTCGACCGAGGCAATCTCACTGCTTCCGCTTGCCCTGATCCCGGCGACCGTCGTTCCGTTGGCGGCTGCACTCCACCTGTTGTCGCTGCAGAAATTGAGGACCGCGGAAAAGAATCCGATCGCCACACTTGTCGGGAGCACACAATGACCAAAACCATTCCCCACCTTGTCAACCGGTTCGTCATCGACACCGACGACGTGTTCGACGAAATCCGCCAGCGCTATGAATCATTAGTGCCAACAATTGATTTCGTGAAGCTCACCGATTTGATCGAGGCGGGCGACCTGTCCCGTGTACAGCGCTACACCGCCGACAATGCGCCACATTCATTCGTCAACTTCTGGACCTTCGACCCGACGCCGATGATGCGACTGGTCGGGCATCCGACGCGGGCCACCACCTACATGATGGGTAACAACGTCATCGTGGAGACGATGTTCCGCCACGACCCCGGTGTGATGCTGTACGCGCCGCTGCGCACCGCGATTTACGAAGACAACACCGGCCGCGTCCACTTGAGCGTTGATCAACCCTCGACCAGATTCGCCAGCTTCGGTGACTCACGTATCACCGAGGTCGGTGTGCAACTCGATGTGAAACTCGCAGCCCTGCTGCAACTGCTTGGTCTACCGATTCCCGCCGAACTGGAGCAGACATGAACAGCACTCCCATCCACACCCAATACTCGAATGGCTTGTCTCGGAGCAACATTGAGCAGGCACTCGTTGCCGCGGACATGGACCTCGACCACCTTCAGCCCGCGGACCTCGGACTGCTCGAGGACTTCCACACCATGGGGCGCATTGCCACGAGCCAACTGGCCAATATGGTCGACCTCTCAGCTGGGGACGAAGTGCTCGACGCCGGCAGCGGGATCGGCGGTACCGCCCGCTTCGTCGCCGACCAGTTCCGGTGCCGGGTCACCGCGATTGACCTGACCGAGGAATACTGCGAAACGGCCCGTTGGCTCAATCGACTTGTCGGACTGGACGATCAGATTTCAGTCCGTCGCGCAGACGTCACCGAACTGCCCTTCGTCGACGCCACGTTCCAGGTCGCGTTCAGCCAACACGTTCAAATGAACGTGGCCGACAAGGCCCGCCTCTACCAGGAAGCACGCCGCGTACTTGTCGACGGGGGCAGCCTCGCCATGTGGGACATCACCGCCGGCGGGCGGGGCGACCCCGACTACCCACTGCCATGGGCCGACCAACCCGAACTCACTCATTTAGCCACTCCCGACCAACTGCGCGCTGTCGTCGAGTCCGCCGGATTCGCGGTCGAGCACTGGAACGATCTCACCGAGCAGGCGGCTTCGACGATGCAGATGTTGCTGACGCTGCCGCCCAACCCACTCGGACTGCATGCCTTCGTCCCGGACTTCGCCGACAAAGCCCAGAACCTCACCGCTGCCCTCACCGACGGACGACTCCGGGCAATCCAAGCCGTCGCCCACGCGATAGGCAACTAGCCCACGTGCGGGCCCGGGTTCGCGTCAGTCCGCGCGGGGCGGACGTTGATCGTTGGGATCGTCAGGGTCCGGTTCACCGAACCACCGTGACGGCTCGCGCACGCCGTACTCGTCATGCCAGTCCCACCACTCGTACGGCGGGCTCTGCGGGTAACCCTCCGGTGAGTCCTCCCAGGTTTCCTGGCGGCCGAGTGGCGTCATGTCCAGAAAACTCCAGGTATTCCCCAAGACCTCGTCACCGCGGTTGTTGATGAAGTAGGTGCGAAACACTCGATCGCCGTCATGGATGAACACGTTGGTGCCATGCCACTCGTCCACGCCGAAGTCGGCGTCGAAACTGTCGGTGATGGCGTACCACGGCATCTTCCAGCCCATCCGCGCCTTCAGGTGCTCGATGCCGGGCTGCGGTGCGCGCGAGGCGAACACCAGCGTGGTGTCGCGGGCGTTGAGGTGAGCCAGGTTGCCGATGTGATCGGCGATCATCGAGCAGCCGCGACAGCCATGATCGGGCCAGCCGTCGATGTCCGGTCCGACGAAGGCCCGGTAGACGATCAGCTGGCGACGGCCCGCAAAGAGGCCCAACAAGTTGACCCTGCCCTCGGGTCCGTCGAATTCGTACTGCTTGTCCACGGGCATCCATGGCATCCGCCGCCGCTGGGCCGCCAGCGCATCATGGGCATGCATCACCTCTTTCTCCTTCGCCAGCAGTTGTTCATGCGCGGCCGCCCACTCCTGCGCCGTCACGATTGGGGGTGTGTTCATGTTGCCCATAGTGAGCACAGCCTTTCGGTTGCAGTTAGTTCAGGCCAGTGGCAGTCACGAAGGTGACGTTAGCGGTGTCTTTACTGCACGCACGTCGCCTCCTTTCCTTATGATCGCGCGAATCATATTGCCCGCCTGCGTGATTCATCCCGGCAGCGATCGAGGCAACCCGAACCGTGGGAGCACGTCGTTGTCGAAGCGAGTCAGGGCGCAGATCTTTTCGCCGGTGAGGGTGAGGACGAGCAGGCCGGCACCGTGCCGGATGCCGCCGGTGGGGGTGCGAAGGTAGGCGCCAAACGCCTGCTGACCGTTGGCCCTTGTGGGCACCAAGTCGTATGCCCGGCCAGCGCCGAAGACGCTGGCGTAGAAGCGGGTTACGACGTCGCGGCCATGGTATTCCAGCGGAATCGGCGGCATGGAGACGCTGACGTCGGCGGTCAGCAGGTTGACCAGCGCATCGACATTGCCGGACTGGTAGGCGCTGACGAACTTCGCCACCAGCTCCTGCTCGGCGGGTGAGCCGGGCGCTGGTGCCGGCCCGTCTTCGCCCGGGGCCGGCAATCGGCGCAGCAGGCTGGCGCGCGCTCGTTTGAGCGCACTGGTGACCGATTCGACAGTCGAGTCGAGCATGTCGGCCACTTCGTCGGCGTGGTATCCGAGTACCTCGCGCAAGATGAGTACGGCGCGCTGACGAGCCGGCAAAACCTGCAGGGCAGTCACGAAGGCCAGCGAGATGGCTTCGGTCTGTTCGTAGCGCGCCGCGGGATCCAACGGCGGCGCGGCCTCCATAAGGTCGTCGGGATATGGCTCAAGCCAGACGATTTCGCCGAGCCGAGTCGGCTCAGGCAGGTCAATCGGCATGTTCCACTCCTTGGCCGGGCGTCGACGGGCCGTGCGAAGAACGCTGAGGCACCGGTTGGAGGCGATCCGGTAGAGCCACGTGCGCATCGAGGCCCGCTCCTGAAATCCGTCGAGGCCTTGCCACGCGGCCAGCAGGGTGTCTTGCAAGGCGTCCTCGGCATCATGCAGGGATCCCAGCATCCGATAGCAGTGCACCTGAAGCTCGCGCCGGTGTGGCTCGGTCAGCTCTCGAAACGCCTCGCCGTCCCCGGCTCGCGCTCTCGCAATCAGATCGGTTGTCACCACGTCCTACCCCTTCCCCTAGCGCGTCTCACCTTCCAATACCGACGCCGGCTGGGCCAGGAACTGGGCGCACATCTTGAGCCCAATTTCTCGACATTGCGGCATCTGTATTGCCGAGACAGTCGAAACCCACGAGCGAGGAGGCGATGTGATCGTCGCAGGAAAATCAGTTCTGGTGAGCGGGGCCAACCGGGGCATCGGGCAGGCGCTGGTCGAGGAAGCTTTGCGCCGCGGCGCGACACGGGTTTACGCGGGCACGCGCCAGACCGTGAGCCACCCGGATCGGCGCGTCACGCCCGTTGCCCTGGACGTGACCGACGCCGCGCAGATTCGGGCCGTCGCGCAGCGCGTGGAGTCGCTGGACGTTCTGATCAACAACGCCGGCGTGGCACGCTACGACGATCTGACCGACCCGGCTGTGCTCGAAGCGCATCTGCGGGTCAACCTGTTCGGGCCGTATGCCATGACCCAGGCATTCTTGCCACTGTTGACGCGTTCGAGGGGAGCGCTCGTAAACAATCTGTCGGTCAACGCGCTGGCTCCGTTGCCGATCATCCCGGCGTATTCAGTTTCCAAGGCAGCCGCGTTCAACCTGACGCAATCGTTGCGGGTGCTGCTGGCCGAGCGGGGTGTGACGGTGCACGCCGTGTTGACCGGCCCGGTGGACACCGACATGACTCGCGGTCTGGACATACCGAAGTCGGCTCCCGATTCGGTGGCGCGCGCCGTCTTCGAGGGACTGGAGGAAGGGCAGGAGGACATCTTCCCTGATCCCTTGTCGCAGTCCATCGCGCAGAACTGGGGCGACGGCGCCGCCAAGGCGCTCGAGCGCCAGTACGCGGCGCTGGCACAACCGCAGCCCGCCACGTAAAACTTCTGGTCAACAACGAAAGCGCACAATCATGAGTGACTTATCAATCAGCACAACGATTGTCGTCGGCGCCAGCCGCGGATTGGGGCGCGGCATCGCTGTCGCGTTCGCCGACGCCGGCGCACCGGTGGTCGCGGTGGCCCGGACCGGACCAGCGCTTGCCGACCTGGCCGGCGCCAGCCCGAACATCACGAACGAGGTTGCCGATGCGGCCGACCCGGCGACGGCGTGGAGCCTGCTGGACCACTACCAGCCCCAGATTCTCGTCCTGGTCGCCGGCGCCAACCCGGTGATGAGTCCGCTGCAGCACCAGACTTGGGAGACGTTCTCAGTCAACTGGCATACCGACGTCAAGATCGCGTTCAACTGGGTGCGCGAGGCGCTGCTCCAGCCTCTACAACCCGGCAGCAGGGTGGTGGTGATCAGCAGCGGAGCTGCTATCAACGGATCCCCGGCCAGCGGAGGATACGCCGGGTCCAAGGCCACCCAGCGGTTCATCGCCGGGTACGCCCAGGAGGAGTCCCGCCGCACCGGACTTGGCATCACCGTCACCGCGGTGATGCCAAGGATGACGCCGTTCGGCGACGTAGGCCGGCGCGGTGTTCGTGCCTACGCGGCCCGCAGTGGCCAGACCGACGAGGCATACCTCGAACAGTTGGGCGAGGTGTTGACCCCTGAGCGGGCGGGGTCCGCCCTGGTGGAGCTGATCCGCGCCGACCCGGCGAGTACCGCCCCCGGATATCTGCTCACCGGCGCTGGGCTGCAGAAGTTGCCATAGCAGCCGGGTCCTCGCGCGACAACGTTGAAAAGTCAACTCGAAGAACACAACTGCCGCTCGGCGGCGAAACGGAGAAACACATGTTGCTGGAAAACAAGAACGCGGTCATCTACGGGGCCGCCGGCGCGGTCGGGAGCGCGGTGGCGAAGGCCTTCGCTCGCGAAGGCGCCCGGCTATTTCTGACCGGGCGAGACCTCGGCGCGCTCGACGCGCTCGCCAAGGAGATCACGGCTGCCGGCGCCCTGGTCGAGACCGCCGAGGTCGATGCGCTCGACGAGAAGGCCGTGACCGATCACGTCGACGACGTCATCGACAAAGCCGCGACCGTCGATATCTCGTTCAACGCCATCGGGATTCCGCAGCAAGGCATGCAGGGCATTCCCCTGACCGAGCTATCGGTGGATAGTTTCGCATCACCGATAAACACCTACGCACGAGCACATTTCGTGACTGGCCGGGCAGCCGCGCGGCATATGATCGCCCAGCGCTCCGGGGTGATACTGATGCACACCCCCGAGCCCGCCCGGTTGGGCATACCGCTGCTGGGGGGCATGAGTCCCGCCTGGGCGTCTATGGAAGCCCTCAATCGCGTGTTTTCCGCGGAGTGGGCGTCCCACGGAGTGCGCGCTGTCTGCCTGCGCACGACCGGCATAGAGGAAACCCCCACGATCAACGTCGTTTTCGGGCTGCACGGCCGGGCATACGACATCACCCGGGAGGAATTCGCGGCGACCATGGCCGCGCAGACGCACCGCAAACGTGCCACAACACTAGCGGAGCTCACCGAAGCGGCCGCGTTCGCGGCCTCGGATCAGGCGATCGCGATGACCGGCACCGTCGTCAATCTGACCGGCGGAATCATCGTCGACTAAAGGGATGATTCTCGTGTCGCGTCCATGTCTTGGTTCTCCGAACGCGACACCATGACACGATCCCACCCGCTGTTGCCGAGTCCCGTCGGGCCGCGACACGCTGACCTGCTTTCAGGTCAATCAGCCAGAGCGACCCGCCGCATCTGTGTAGCTTTAGCCCGGGGGACGACCGCGATCGGTTACCGCACAAAGGAGCCAGCGATGCCCCTCTCGCAGTTCATCTCACATCGAGCGGTAGTCGGTGCTATTGGAGCTGGGGCGATTGCCGGCACGCTGCTCTCCAGCACCGCGGGAATTGCCGCTGCTGATCCGCCGCCTCGGCCACCCAACTGCTCCGCTGCCGACGTCGCCGGTGTTGCGGCCGGTGTTGCGACCACGCTCTCGGCTTACCTGTTCACCCACCCGGACGTGAACGGGTTCTACACCGGTCTTGAGGATCAGCCCAAAGACCAGATCGGTACCGATGTGCAGAACTACTTCAGCGCCAACCCGCAAGAGCAAGCCGACCTCGAGGGCATCCGTCAGCCGATGACCGACATCAGGGATC
>JBAWAV010000152.1:0-7767 GCA_049589475.1 Mycobacterium sp. | reverse complement strand
AAGGCCGCCGGAACGAGGTCCATAAAAGTTGGCGACCTGAACGACACGCATCTAGTTAGCAGAACCGGTGCTCGTGTGCGGTCAACGATCTGACACCGACGAGTAGCTGAACAGGCCGTGAACACCGAAGAGCGCGGCACGCCCGACGCTCATACTGCGACGGGCCGAAGGCGGAAAATCCGGATCTCCCGGGGTGAGCAGCTGTGGCGGTAACGCTCGTAACCGGCGTAGAAGTCGACGGCTTTGGCCCACGCCGACGCGCGTTCCTCGCCGCTGAGCAGCGTGGCTCGGTATTGCGCAGCCGCCGTCTTGAACTCGACCGTGCATTCGGGGTGTGCGAGCAGGTTGCTGGTCCACCCTGGATGTGCCGGCCGTCCATAGTTGGACCCGATTGCGAGAAGTCCGTCGGAGTCCTCGATCAGTACCAGCGGTTGCGTGCGTGGCAGACCGGATTTCGCGCCGGTCGTCGTGACCAGCCCCACCTTGTCGATTCCGACGGAACTCAGACGTCCGTTGGTCCGGGGGATCAGGGCCTTGTCGATCCGTGGGGCCAGGCGCAGGATGAATTGGTAACCCGGAGGGCTCATCACGATGCGTTCCAGTAGGGCTTCATCGAGCCGCAGTCGCCGTCCGCGAAGAGGGCTTTCCCGTCGAAAGGGCATGGGTCGACGGTACTCATTTCGCGGCAGCGCCGGAACAGTCGGCGGCGACCTGAGTATTCCGCAAACCATCCTCGCTCTATTTGGAATCACTGAGCGGAGCCTAAAATTGCTCTAATGCCCTGGTATTACTGGCCTAAGCTCGCGGTAGGGTGGTCATCGCGAGTTCTGACCGGCAACGCCGTTGGGCATCGTGCTGCGGGATCGGATCGGGGCTACGACGGGGATTGGACAGCGGAGATGCGCCAGTTGGCGTTCACACTCGCCGTGGCCGGCGTCGGAATTCTCGCGGCGGGGTGCGGCGGTAGCAACCAAGCCGGCACGAACTCGACGACGACAGTGACGTCGCTGATTCCCCGGCCTGTCGTCGAACGCGAACTCGACACCCTTTTGCTCACCCCGGCGCAGATCAACCCGTTGATGGGCGCGGCTGACCTGGCGATCGTCAGAAAACACGACTCGATGACCGATGACAGTTCCACCATGAAGCCGCCGGAATGCCTGGCCATCGACGGCTCCGCGCAGACTCAGGTATACGCGAACAGCGGGTTCACCGCCGTGCGGGACCAGGCGCTCAACGACGGCAACGGCTTCACTCACTACGCCGAGCAGGCGGTGGTGTTGTTTCCGACCGCGAAGCAGGCGAAGGTTTTCTTCGTCGCATCGGGCCTGCGGTGGCCTGCGTGCCACGAGTACACCCATACTCAGTCCAAAACCCAGTGGACGGTCGACCCGATTTCGGACGACAACGGCGCGCTGAGCACGATCTCGACTCAGCAGCAAGCCAAAGCCGGCGGGTGGGCCTGCGGCCGGGCGCTCGCCGTCAAGAACAACGTGATCGTCGACGTCAACACGTGCAGCGCCAACCCGGCGAACTCCGCGGTCGACATCGCCAACCAGATTGTCGCGAAAGTGGCTACGCGCTAAGCCATTCCGTCAGTCGGGTGCCGACGGTCCGAGCAGCCGCGCTTCCTCGAGGTCCATCGCGGCCTGCAACTCGAGCAGCACGATGTCGTCGATGCGGCGGGTGTCGCGGAGTTCGGTGATGGCGCGGCGCTTGTGTTCGAGCACGCCGAGCCGCACCTGCTGGAGCAGATCGCTACGTTCCTCGGCATCGCTGGGGGTTGAACCGTCATCGCTGAGCCTGACCAGCGCAGCGTGCTGTCGGTATTCCGCTTGCAGGCGGTTCTGCAATTCGTCGCTGATGCCGAGTTCCGCGGCTACCAGCGGTAACGCGTCCAGCGCGGCCTGGGCGCCGTGGCAGCGGGCAAGGCGCAGTTCGTCAGCATGGGCGACGTCCTCGGGGATCCGGGCCCAGCGGACGACAGCCGGCAGCGTGCTGCCCTGAACGATGACGGTCGTGAGGATCACCACCGACACCACGAAGATGATCAGGTTGCGGTCGGGAAACGGCGCGCCGCTGCGAGTGGTCAGCGGAACCGCTATCGCGGCGGCAAGCGACACCGCTCCGCGGAATCCGGCCCAGCCCGACACCACGCGCTGGCGCCAGTCGACCCGTCGTGCCCGCTGTGCCTCACGCCGATCCACGGTGCGAACCAGTGCCGTGGTGCACTCTCCCCAGATCAGCCGTGTCGCGACGACGACCCCGGTGACCGCGAAAGCCAGCAGTACGGCGTGCCGAACGCCGCCGTCGATCCGGGAGATTCCCCGCATCGCGCTCGGGATCTGCACACCGACGAACACCCACAGCGAGCCGTTGATCAGGAATGTCGCGATGTCCCAGAACGCGAACGTCACCAGCCGGGACCGGGCCCGGATCACCCGGGGTGAGACATAGGCGAGCACCAGCGCCGACACCAGGACTGCGACCACTCCGCTGCAGTCGAACGCGTTCGCGAGCAGGAACGCGGCGAACGGCGTCAGCAGGCTAAGCGCGGCTTCCTCCTGCGGTGCGTCGAGCCGTTGCCGGACCAGCGTCACCACTCCACCGACCAGCAGACCGGCGGCGATGCCGCCGAGGTAGGACAAGACGAAGCGGACGGTCAAGTCAACCGGTCCGACCGGCGCTCCGCCCATCGCGACCGACACGGCGACACCGAACAAGACGAGCGCGGTGCCGTCGTTGATGATGCTCTCCGCTTTCAGGACGGTGAGCGTGCGTCGCGGCAATTGCTTGGCCAGACCGGCTACGGCCGCCGCGTCCGTAGGGGAGAGCACCGCGCCCAGGACCGATGCCGCGTGCGATTCCATGCCGAATGCCCGCGCGGTCCAGGACACCGCAACCGCGCTGGCGATCACCAAACCGACGCTGAGTAGCACGATCACGCGCAGGTTCGCGCGGATCTCGCGGAAGCTGGTGTTCAGGCTTTCCCAATAGAGGATCGCCGGCAAGAACAGCAGCAACACGATTTCGCCGTCCAGGCGGACGTGGCCAAACCGGGGGATCAGACCGAGCAGCGCACCGAGCCCGATGAGCAGAACCGGCGGGCCGACGCGGTAGCGCCGGCCCAGCACCGTGCCCGCGATGACGACGGCGAACAGCACAACAATGACGACGAGCCCGAACACTTGGACATCATGCTGTACGAACCGTCAAGTTTCATGTCGTCGGTTCGTGGGCGGTGAGCGGCCGGTTCAAGGCCGGACGGGGATGCGGAGGTCGTCGAGCAGCCACAGCACACGACGTTCGATCTCATCGCGGATCAATCGCACGTTCGGCAGATCTTTACCGGCCGGGTCGTCAAGCTGCCAGTCGTCGTATCGACGGCCGGAAACGGCAGGCCCGGGGTCCCCGCAGCCCATGGTGACGATCACGTCCGCTGCCCGGACGATCTCACCCGTCCAGGGTTTGGGGAATTCGTCGGAGATGTCGATGCCGCGCTCGGCCATGACGGCGATGGCAGCGGGGTTGATCTCGCCTTGCGGTTCGGACCCGCCCGACCGTGCCACGGCCCCGCCGCCGGCGAAGTGGTTGAAGTACCCCAGGGCCATCTGGGATCGCCCGGCGTTGTGGTTGCACAGAAACAACACGACAAGCATTTCGCTATGTGATTCGCTGCTGATTCTCGCCCGGGCACGCAGTTGTTGCCGCGCAAAACGTTCCGCCAGCAGCGGCAGGAAGTCCCGAATCGTCGCATGGGCGGCCAGTTGCTCGTACGACGCGTATACCCATTGCCGGACGGTCTCTGCATCGAAGTTATCGGCGAATTCGCTCTGCAATCGCGCCGCGCACGCATCGAGCGCCCGGTGCACGTCGAGGGAAACCTCGACATGCGTGTCGGGCCCGGTGGCAGCGTCGTATGTCATGGCTCCAATGGTCAACGGGACGTCACCGCGAGTCAATCCGCGGATTTGCCGGCACGCACGCCAATAGCATTACCGCGCGGTCTTATTCGCCGTGTGTGTACCAAGTCGGTTACGGTGGCGTACCGAAATCGACGTTGACCTGGCGTCGACGGGGACGGCCGCAAATCATGGCTCAGGGATCTGTTGCGAAATCGTCGTCATGCGTGGAGCGCGGACGTTCGCATACTCTCCGGGAGGTAAGCACGGTATGACGACGGAAGTGCACGGCGGTCGCATCCTCGACACCGCGAAAGGCATCCTCATCGGCCTTCGCCGATGCACGTCGGAGGCGGCTTTCCACGAACTGATCGGCGCGGCACAACGACACCGGATGCCGGTGTTCGCGATGGCATGGGCGTTGGTGCATCTGGCCGATGGCGGCGAACAGTGCGCGCACTCATCCTCCGACGCCGACTCGGCGGCTCGTCTCGAGTGGGGCCAGCTGTTCACCGGCTCGGCGCTGGCGGTCGGTTAACGCACCGCGACAAGGAGATTCGGGTCGCTACTCTAAAAACGCACCAGCGTCAGCGGGTATGACACCGTGCCGCCCGGTGCATTGCCGCAGCCGGCGTCGAACGTCGAGTCCACCGAACCCTGCAACGTCACCAGATCCCACGAATATGTGTCGTGTGACGGCAGGAAATAGAACGTGCAGCGCACGCCGTCGGGAACGTCGACGACCATCGTGTAACGACCGTTGGCGAGGTGCGCATCGGCGTTCCACGGCACCGCTTGCCCGTTGGGCCGTGGAATGGCGCCCACGTGCACACAGTCGGTGGTGTTGACGGTCTGGTCGAGACCGCATTCCCGGACGGACCACAGCCAGGAATGGCCCGGATCCCGCGGGGTGTGGTCCTCGTAGTTGCCCAGTACCATGCCTGCTCCGGCGACCGGGGCGTGCGTCACCGCGGCCGCGGCGAGCAACGCGCATGCCGCTACGATCTTCGAGGTCTTCACGGGTTTTCTCCGTTCGTTGTCCGCCCGCCGACTATAAGGTTCCGGCGCCGCCCAATTCCGCGGAATGAGCCGGAATCAGCCCGGCGGCGTCCACGCGATCGGCAACGTCTTGATGCCGTGAATGAACGGCGACAGTAGCCGCGCGGGCTCCTCGGTGACAGCGATGTCGGGGATCTCGCGGTTGAGTTCCTCGAACATCACCCGGATCTCGCGACGGGCCAGGTTGGCGCCCAGGCAGAAGTGCGCACCCCCGCCACCGAAACCTACGTGCGGATTCGGGTCGCGGGTGACGTCGAACATCCACGGGTTCCTGAATTTCTGTTCGTCACGGTTGGCCGAGCAGTACCACAACGTGGCCTTGTCGCCGGCGGCCATCTTGGTTCCGTTCAGCTCGAAATCGTGGGTGAGCGTGCGCCTCATGTAGATCACCGGCGACGCCCACCGCACGATCTCCTCGACGGCGGAATGAGAGACCGCGTCGAAGTCGGCCCACCATGTCTGCCGCTGCTCGGGATAGCGGGTCAGGGCGAGCAGTCCGTGGCTGATCGCGTTGCGGGTCGTTTCGTTGCCGGCGACCGCCAGCAGGATGAAGAACGACGCGACCTCGGCCGACGTCAACCGTTCGCCGTCGACGTCGGCGTGCACCAGGCTGGTGGTCAGATCCTCGGTGGGATTGCTGCGACGCGCCTCGGCCAACGCCGAGGCGTAACTGCCGATCTCCATCGAAACCCGCAGGAATTCATCGAAGTCGGTGGTCAGGTCGGGGTCGCCGAAACCCAGAATGACGTTGGTCCAGTGGAATATCTGCTGATGGTCTTCCTCAGGAATGCCCATCATGTCGCAGATGACCTGCAACGGCAGTGGCCCGGCCAACTCGCTGACCGCCTCGCCCTTCCCGTCCGGGTGATCGGCGATCAGCGAGGCGACCAGCCGATGGGCCCGCTCGCGCACCGACGCCTCGATCCGGGCCACCACCTTCGGAGTGAACGCTCTGCTGACGATGGAGCGCAGTCGCTGATGTCGCGGGTCGTCCAGCACGATCATCGAGCCGAAGTACTCGGCTATCTCGGGAGTCTGGTCGTTGATGGTGATGTTCGGGCTGGAGCTGAAGATCTCGGGGTGGCGGCTGGCGTAGAACACGTCGTCGAGTCCGGTCAGCGCCCAATGGCCGTTGCCGGCATTGAATCCTTCTAACTCCATAGCGGGCCAGAACGAGATCGGCGCCTCGCGTCGCAGCGTGGTGAACGCGCCGTCGCGCAGGTCGTCGTCGAGCGACCAGAAATCCCATCCGCCAAGGTCGATGTCACCGAGCGCAACCTCGGGTGGGGCCGTGCCGTTCACTCGAGTCGTGATTCCCATGCCGACCGTCCTCGTCATTGAGCGGGCTCAGGCGCGAGCCTAAACCGGCAGTCGGGGAACTGCCGAGTATTACGCTTGCCGTACCACAGTGCGTTCCCGCGCCGCCGAGCGCGCTGTGGTGGCGAGGGCAAGCTTCGGTTGGGCGTCCGATCTCCTCTGATGGAGCGAATCCGCATGGTGCACAAGAGACGTGGCACATACACCACCTACAGCATCGGCTGCGCGGTTGTCTGGGCAGTCGTTCTGGCGGCCGTGTTCACTTACGCCGACGGTGCCACCCGGCGCACATTCATGGTGTTCTTCGGCGGGTGGGCCATCGGCTGGCTGTCGGCGACTATCGCCCGTGTCGTCTATCCGCCACCCCGACCGCGCACGCCCGCCGGCGCCAACTCCTGATTCGCCGACTCCGATCGAGGGTCAGTGCGTGCAGACGGCGGGCGGGTGCGCCATTGGCGGTCGCCTGGCTGACCACATTGCCGTCTATCAGGATCGTGCAGGTGATCGAGCCGGCGCCCTGAGCGCTGATCACCATGATGGGGTTGCCGGCGGTGACGCTGAACTGGGTGGTCCACGGCAGTGGCACCTGCGCCTGCTGCACTTGACCCGATTGACCGCTATTCGTCTGGTACGAGATGTAGTCGGCGACCGGGGCGCTGACACTGAGCCGGTAGGTCACCTGGGGCGGCAGTCCGGTCGCGCTCGCTATCGCGCAGGGTCCAACCGTGGCGGCGATGGCGGTCAGGGCCGCCACAACTAGCGACATCCCAGTGCGGCGCGACGTAGTCCCGGCGTCATGGTGCCAAACCGGTCAGGTGGATGGGCCGATTTTCGCGTCTTTTTCTGCGCTGCCAACGCATAGCGCGCCGCGATCGAACCGATGCTCAACAATTGTCGTGAAGCTAGCGAAGGGAGCTGCTCGATGGCCGGATTACCCGCGCGGCGCGACCTGCTCCGCGGCGCTGCCGCGGTGGGTGCTTTTCTGGCGGCCGACGCGGCCGCGCTGCTGACCGCGATCAACTGGATCGGTCCGTCGCGGCTGACGCCGCATGCGTTCCTCGACGCCTTCAACAATGCGTTCGGACGGCATCCTGGTTTCCGCACCAACCACGCCAAGGGGGTGTCCGTCGCCGGCTGGTTCGACAGCAACGGCAACGGCAAAGAGTTGTCGACGGCGGCCGTGTTCGCGCCCGGCCGTACCTCGGTGCTCGGTCGGTTCTCGGCGGCCGGCGGCAACCCGCACACCGCTGACGCACCCGCGACGGGGCGTGGGCTCGGCCTGACATTCGGATTCCCCGGCAGCGAGCAGTGGCGGACGGCGATGCTGAATCTTCCTGTCTTCCCGGATAATTCGCCGCAGAGTTTCTACGACCGGCTGGTCGCCACGGCCGTGGTCCCCGCCACCGGCAAGCCCGACCCGGCGGCGATGACGCGGTTCTACGCCACCCACCCTCCGGCGGCGCGCGCCATGACGATCATCAAGCAGCAC
>JBAWAV010000151.1:0-4486 GCA_049589475.1 Mycobacterium sp. | reverse complement strand
CCCGTCACCGACGTCAACACCCTGGCTTTCACCTGCCACCCCAACCACAAACTCGCCGAACAAGGCTGGACCACCCGCAAAAACAGCCACGGCGACACCGAATGGATCCCACCACCGCACCTCGACCACGGCCAGCCTCGCGTCAACACCTTCCACCACCCCGAGAAACTGCTCAGGGCAGACGAAGACGACGATGGGCCATAGCTCTTGCCGCCGCGCCTTCGGCGGGCATACCGTTCCCGCATGACCGGGACGACCCAGCGGCGGGACCCTCGGATCGTCATCGTCGGCGCGGGCATGGCGGGGATCGCCGTTGCTCATGTTCTCAAGCAAAGCGGGTTCAGCGACTTCACCATCCTGGAAAAGGGTTCCGACGTCGGCGGTGTCTGGCATTGGAACCGCTATCCCGGCCTGCGCTGCGACGTCCCTTCCTACGGCTACCAATTCGCGTTCGCGCCCAAGCCCGACTGGAGTCACATCTGGGCGACCGGCGACGAAATCCAGCGATACCACCACGACCTCGTCGACGCCCTGCACCTGCGATCGCATGTGCGATTGAATTGCGAAGTCAAAACGGCAGAGTTCACCGCAAACCGCTGGCGGATCACGACCGCCGACGGCGACGTGATCGACGCCGACTTCGTCGTCGCAGCCACCGGGGTGCTGCACCACCCCGCCATCCCGGACATTGCCGGCCTCGAGTCGTTCTCCGGACCAGTGGTGCACACCGCACGCTGGACCGACATCGAGACCCGCGGCAAGCGCGTCGGAGTGATCGGTACGGGATCGACTGGAGTGCAGGTCGTTTCAGCACTACAACCTGACGCGTCGCACATCACGCATTTCGCCCGAACCCCACAGTGGGTGATGTGGATGCCGATGAGAATGCGACAACCGCGCATCGTCGGTCGGCTGCTCCGAAGAGTGCCGAGGCAGGACAAGACGGTGCGGCTCTCCCAGCTGGTCGGCTCGGACTACCTGGTCGACTTGGTCATCCGGCCAACATGGCGCCGTCGGGCCGCCCAGCGTTATGGCTGGATGTGCTTGCGAGCATTGGTGCGGGACAAGGATCTTCGCAACAAGCTGACACCGGACTATCAGCCATTCTGCAAGCGGCAGGTGCTGTCCGGCGACTACTACCGCCGGATCTCGCGGCCCAATGCCAGCTTCGTCAGCGAACCCATCGCCGAGATCACCCAGACCGGGTTGCGCACCACCGACGGCGTCCACCACGACCTCGATGCGATCGTGCTCGCCACCGGATTCCAGGCGCACAACTACATGCGACCGATGCTGGTGCGCGGCCGGGACGGTGTGTCCATCGACGATGCCTGGGCCAAAGGCCCACGGGCCTGGGGCATGACCGCAGTCCCCGGATTTCCCAACCTCTTCATGGTTCTGGGTCCGAACTCGCCCACCGGGTCCATCTCACTGCAATACGTCGCTGAACTGACCGCGCGTTACATCACGGCCTGGCTCAACCGCTTTCGTGATGGCGAGATCAGCACCGTCGAAGTCACCGAGGAGGCCACCAGCCGCTTCGCCGATGAAGTCGCCGAGGCGATGGTCCCGACGGTATGGAACACCGGATGCAATTCCTGGTATTTCGCCGACGACAACCACATCGACTTGTGGCCATTCGACCGTAAACGGTTGACCCACATGCTGAATCAACCAAGCGACGACGACTACATCCTCACCCGATGAGAACGAGTCATGCCTGCTCCGGCACCTCGATCACCTGATACGCCGGATCGAGCATCGACGCCTCCCGGTTGCCGCTCTGCTGCACCTTCCCGGTGATCCGCAGCACCTGGCCCGGCTGGATGTCCGAGCCGCTTTCACCGGGCCGGAAGATGACGTTGATCTCACCGCTGTCATCGCCGATCACGACCGAGCGGAACGTCTTTCGATCTTTCGTGACATCTTCGACCTGATTGACTCGTCCTTCGACAGTGGCGCGACGCCCAGGGATAACGCTGTCCACCGAGATCACCGTCGCGGGCCGCTCCGGATGCTCGTATGCATCGACTTCCTCGCCGTCGTTGCGAAGAATCCGGGTCTCGAGCTTGTCCAGTTCTCGCGCGATCCGCTGCTCGAAAGTATCCGGAAACGCCTCCCGGATCCGGGACTGCACGTCGTAGGGCACGATGGTGGCGGCCGCATCCGGGACCCGGCTGACCGCCTTCGCGATCTTGTCCGCGGTCCGGTCGTGCAACAGCCGACCCAGCAGCGGCGCATATGTCCTGCGTGGCAGCAACACCGTCACGTTGGTGTGCTCATGCTCGGATCGGGCCTTGCTGACCAACAACTGCGCGGCCCGGTTGAGCTGCCGGTCGGGACAGTCCACGACCCGGAGCCTGGTGTCGAGATCGAAGTCATCCCAACGTGTTCGGAGTTGCTTGGCATGCGCGGCATCGACCATGAAATGCACCGCGACCAGTTCGTCGGCACGCAGTCCCTTGCCGTATCGCAACGCCTCGAGCACCGCGAGGTCGAGGGAGTTGACCAACACGAACACCGTGTGCCGCGCATACTTCACCAACTCCGGCCGGTCGGTGCGGAACGCCTGCAGGATCGCCGACTCGGCCCGGTACTCCCGGTTGAGCCGGATCAGCGCGAAGACAAGTATCGGGAAGACCACGACGACCAGCCACGCGCCTTCGGTGAATTTGGCCACCGCGAAAATGCCCACCACGATCGTCGACAACACGGCCGCGGTGAAGTTGATCGCCAACTTGTACCGCCAGCCCGGTTCGCGTTCGGTCAGATGGTGCTTGCTCATCCCGTAGCCGGCCATCGAAAAGCCGGTGAACACCCCGATCGCGTAGAACGGCACCAGCGCGTTGACCGACCCGCCGGTGAAGATCAGCAACGCCAGCGACAGCGCCGCGAGCGTGAGAATGCCGTTGGAGAACACCAGCCGGTAGCCGCGTTGCATGAGCTGGCGCGGCAGAAAACGGTCCTCCGCAACGAAACTCGCCAGCGCCGGGAATCCGTTGAAGCTGGTGTTGGCGCCGGTGTACAAGATGGCCGCAGTCGAAATCTGGACAAGTACATACATCGTGTTGCCGATGAATCCATTGCCGAATACCGTGCGGGCGACTTGCGAGAGCACCGACGGATATTCGGTGAGGAACGGCGCGGCGTGGGTGGCGTAGGTGAGATAGCCGACGCCCGCCAGCAAAAAACCCAGAATGCACGCCATCGCCGTCAGGACCCGCCGTGCGTTGACGCTCTGCGGTTTGCGGAAGACCTGGACGGTGTTGGAGATCGCCTCGACGCCGGTCAGCGACGAACCGCCGTTGGCGAAAGCCCGCAGCAACACCAGGATCGTCGCGCCCATCACCAGACCGCTGCCCTGATGAACTGGAACCGCTCCCGCGGCGTGTCCGGGATCGTATTGCGGCAAGCCCCAGACGATGTGGCGTATGACGCCGGTGACAATCATCGCCGCGACCATGACCACGAACGCGTAGGTAGCGACCGCGAACGGCCGACCCGCTTCGCGCAAGCCGCGCAGATTCGCGTAGCAGATCAGGATCACCACGGCGACGGTGATCGCGAGGCTGTAAGGACCCAGCGCGGGCAGGGCGGAGGCCACGGCCACCGTGCCGGCCGCCGACTGGACCGCGACCGTCACCACGTAGTCGATCAGTAGCGCTGCGGCAGCTACCTGCGCCACCCGCGGCCCGAAATTCTCCCTCGCGACGATGTAGGAGCCGCCGGCCCGGGTGTAGGTCATCACGACCTGCCGGTACGACGCGGCCACCAACACCAGGATCACCAAAATGACACCCATGATGGGCAGCAATAGCACGAACGCGGCCAAGCCGGCATGCGGAAGCAACTCGGTGAGAATCTGCTCGGGCCCGTAAGCGGTCGACGAGATCGCATCCGGCGAAAGTGCACCCAACGCAACAGGATTCGAGAGATTCTCGGTTGCCAATTCCTCGGTGATCAGCGGCTTTCCGAGGAAAACCCGCTTGCACACGTCCGGGAACGACAACGGTATTTCTTGCTCGCCGGCTTCTGCTGTCACGACCACCCCATCCGAGATTCAGCGTCCACGGAAGTCTAGGACGCGTGCGGCGGCGGCCGTTCGGCTTCGACGAGTTAATTACCCCTTGAAATACCGCTCAGCCGGCATCAAGCCTGGCCCGCGGGCGTCAGGGCCTCGGGGTCCACTCGCGCGATCCGGGACTCGACGTCGTACGGCACGATGATCGCGGTGGCACCCGGAATGCGGCTGACGGCCCGCGCCATCTTGTCGGCGGTACGGTCGTGAAGCAGCCGACCCAGCATTGCCGAGTACGTCCGACGCGGCAGCAGCACGGTGACCTTGGTGTCCGGGTGCTCTCGTTTGATCTGCAGCACCAGTTCCTGCGCGACACGGCCCAAATTGCGGTCGGGACAGTCGATCACCCGCAGTTGCGTGTCGTGCTCGAAGTGCTGCCAGCGCTCCTGCAACTGAGCGGAATGATCC
>JBAWAV010000150.1:0-1507 GCA_049589475.1 Mycobacterium sp. | reverse complement strand
GGACGTGTCCGGCTCGCTGCCGGTGATGGTGTGGATCCCCGGCGGGGCGTTCCTCAACGGCGCCGGGCAACTGCAGCTCTACGACGGGTCGCGGCTGGCCGCGAACGGCAATGTCGTGGTCGTCAATATCACCTACCGGGTGGGGGTTTTCGGCAGTTTCGAGCTTGGCGATCTCGGCGACGGCTTTGACGACAATCTGTGCCTGCGTGATCAGATCGCCGCTTTGGCCTGGGTTCGTGACAACATTGCGGCGTTTGGCGGCGACGCCGACCGGGTCACCGTGTTCGGCGAATCCGCGGGCGCCACTTCGGTGTTGGCTCTGCTGGCCAGCCCGGCCGCCGAAGGTCTTTTCGCCCAGGCGATTGCGCAAAGCCCGGCGCTGCCCCTGATGGCCGACCGTGAGACGCGCGCTGAGCAGGCGCAACGATTTCTCGGTCGGCTCGGGGTGACGGCGGGCGAGTTGAAAACGCTCCCGCAGCGTGACTTACGCCGCGCGGCAGGGGAATTACAACTCGCGAGCGTGGCGACGACACCGACGCTGGCGCATGGACTGACCTACGGGGTCGAGCTGCTGCCACTGCACCCGATCGAGGCCGCGCGGACGGGTGCGACGGCCCGTGTCCCGTTGGTCATCGGCTCCAACCGGCGTGAGGCGTCGCTGTTCGCGCGAGACAAGACGGCGATGCTGCCGACCACGCCGGCCAACATCGACCAATATTTCGCGCGATTCGCGCCGGAGGCGAGGGCGCGGGTGGTTGCGGCTTACCCGGGCTATCCGCGCCGCCGCGGGTTGGAGGAGATCGGCGCTGACGCGATGTTCGTGGCCCCGAAGTGGGCGTTCGCCGATGCCTACAGTGCATTCGCACCGACGTACGTCTACCGCTTCGACCACACGCCAGCGACGCTGCGGGCGACGGGCCTGGGCGCAGTTCACGGTAGCGAGATCGTGCACATCTTGCACACCTACGGCTCGCACTTGGGCCGACGACTGCATCCGCTGGGGAGATGGCTGACGCCGGCTGTGGGCCGCCGGATGCAGAGGACGTGGCTGGACTTCGCCGACGCGGCCGGATCCGATCGCCAACCTTGGTCTCGCGACTGGCCCCGCTACGACACCACGCGAAGGGGCACCCGCGTCATTCGATCGTTCTCCGATGTCGCGGTCGACGACCCCGATGCGGCCCGCCGCTCGGCGTGGAACGTGATGTTGGAATCCGATTAATTGGACTCCGCTGTCCAGCCCATTGTTCGCACGGTATTTTGTAAACCTAGTTGATACGGCCGGGTCGACGCGGCTGAAAGGTGGGGCATCGTCGTGTGTGGAGATCTCAGTAAATGTCAGTCGGTTCGTGACGGGGGTCGCTCCGTATGAGCCTTCCTTGTATGTACTTGTCGAGGCCCGCGGTCGTCATTCCTGACGCCGCCCTTGACAACGAGATGGTGCTGGCTCGCGTCCGCGAATCGTTCCGTGGGCCAGAAGCTGAATGGGACTCGATCGCGCAGGGCG
>JBAWAV010000149.1:0-1633 GCA_049589475.1 Mycobacterium sp. | reverse complement strand
CCCGCACCGCGGGACGCGCCGGCAGCGCGGAGACGTACTCGGCGGCGCCCAGCCCCGCCCGCCGGCCGAACACCAGCAGGTCGGACAGGGAGTTGCCGCCGAGCCGGTTCGACCCGTGCATCCCGCCGGAGACCTCGCCCGCGGCGAACAGGCCCGGCACCGTCGACGAGCCGGTGTCCGGGTCGACCTCGACCCCGCCCATCACGTAGTGGCAGGTCGGGCCGATCTCCATCGCTTCCTTGGTGATGTCCACGTCCGCCAGCTCCTTGAACTGGTGGTGCATGGACGGCAGCCGGGACAGGATGTACTCGGGCGACCGCCGCGAGGCGATGTCCAGGTAGATGCCGCCGTGCGGGGTGCCGCGGCCCTCCTTGACCTCGTTGTTGATCGACCGCGCGACCTCGTCCCGGGGCAGCAGCTCCGGCGGGCGCCGGTTGTTGTCCGGGTCGGTGTACCAGCGGTCGCCCTCTTCCTCGGTCTCCGCGTACTGCGCGCGGAACACGTCGGGCACGTAGTCGAACATGAACCGCTTGCCCTCGGAGTTGCGCAGCACGCCGCCGTCGCCGCGAACGGACTCGGTGACCAGCAGGCCCTTGACCGACAGGGGCCAGACCATGCCGGTCGGGTGGAACTGGACGAACTCCATGTTCATCAGCGACGCGCCCGCCAGCAGCGCCAGCGCGTGCCCGTCGCCGCTGTACTCCCACGAATTCGAGGTGACCTTGAAGGTCCGCCCGATGCCGCCGGTCGCGAGGATCACCGTCGGCGCCTCGAACAGCACGAACCGGCCGGTGTCGCGAATGTAGCCGAAGGCGCCCGCGATCCGGCCCGACCCGTCCTTCAGCAGCCGGGTGATCGTCGTCTCGGCGTACACCCGGATGCGCGCCTCGGGGTCGCCGAACTCGTACGAGTCGGCCTGCTGGAGGGCGACGATCCGCTGCTGCAGGGTGCGGATCATCTCCAGCCCGGTCCGGTCGCCCACGTGCGCAAGCCGGGGGTACTCGTGCCCGCCGAAGTTGCGCTGGGAGATCTTGCCGTCCTTGGTCCGGTCGAACAGCGCGCCCCACGCCTCGAGCTCCCAGACCCGGTCCGGTGCCTCCTTGGCGTGCAGTTCGGCCATCCGCGGGTTGTTAAGGAACTTACCGCCGCGCATGGTGTCACGGAAGTGCACCATCCAGTTGTCGTTCGGGTTGACGTTGCCCATGGCCGCGGCGCAGCCGCCCTCGGCCATGACCGTGTGCGCCTTGCCGAACAGCGACTTGGAAATGACCGCGGTCCGCTTCCCGGCCAGCCGCGCCTCGATTGCCGCCCGGAGGCCCGAGCCGCCGGCGCCGATCACCACGACGTCGTAGGCCAGGCGCTCGATGTCACCGCTGTGGCTGTCACTCATGGTCTTGCCTGCCTCAGTTGTAGAACCGGAAATCGCTGAACACGTGCGCCGCGACCAGCCAGATGTACAGGTCGGTCAGCATGAGCGTGCCGAGCGAGATCCACGCCAACTGCATGTGCCGCTTGTTCAGCTTCGAGATCTGAGTCCATAGCCAGTATCGGGCCGGGTGCTTGGAGAAGTGCTTCAGCCGGCCGCCGATGATGTGCCGGCAGGAATGGCAGGACAGCGTGTACGCCCAGATGA